>CBDTXL010000228.1:0-7379 GCA_965364435.1 uncultured bacterium | reverse complement strand
GGAGTAGGGAGTAGGGAATGGGGTAAGAGTTTTGTACGAAGCTTGAAACTTCCGTTATCTAGAAATAATTCCGCCACATGGCTGAAGAATATTTATATCTTTTGGAGTAGTATATAGAAACACAATTAAGGTTAATAGAGAAAAGCTTCAATTTTTCAGCCATCTCACAACTGAGGTATAGGAAATTTATCGTTAGTGCTTAATAGCGAGTAGTTAGTATAAATCTCTACTAGCCGCTTTCCGACTAACTACTAACACCCCGCTGCCATTCCTCTCAGGGCTAAAGCCACTGGGATTTCAGGCGGGTTTCTTTGACGTTTCTACTGATAACGTCATCGAAGCTTTTAGAAGGTTCAAAACTTTTCAACAATTAAACCTGAACCTGAAGGGATAAAACCCTCAGGGAAACTTACCGTTGGTTGCTGGCATTTCTCAAGAAGTCCGTTCCCTCCTGTAGCAGGCGCTATCTAAGGACAGATTTTTCGTGTCTTTTAATGCCGAGTTTTGCATTAGGTTCAACATTTTTGGCTTCAAGCGATTAAAAGTCATGGAAAGAACGAAGAACGGCTCTACAGCGACTACTTCAGGAGCATCTGACAAAGTAGCAGAACACGAGAATCTGCCAGGAAAGGTGTACTTTATTCGGCATGGTGAAAGTACCAGCAATGAACGCAACATATTTGCGGGGGTGCTGGATGTTGACCTCACTGCATTTGGTAGATTGCAGGCACGCCGTGCAGGTCTTGACATTAAGAACAAAGGTGTGAAATTTGACGCCGTATATGTCTCTCACATGAGGCGTGCGCGGCAAACCTGTGAAATCGCGCTTGCTGAAAGTGAGGCGCTGAAGTCGCCCGATATTCCTGTTCAGATCGACCATCGGATTAGCGAGAAATCCTTTGGCATTTTTGCTGGTCGTAACCTGAATCTGCTTCGTCTTGCCCTTGGGTACGAAGGCTTCGAGGAAATGTTGCATTCACACAACGAAGCACCTCCAGCTGGCGAGAAGATTGCACAAGTTTACGATCGCGCTGCACGGTTCTACGAGGAGAAGGTTGTACCGCACTTGAGACGGGGTGAAACTGTTCTAGTGGTGTGCCACCAATATGTATTGGAGCCTTTGGCACTTTATTTAAGTGGTTTGCCACCGACGGCTTATAAACACCTGAAACTCCCTAATGGTAAAGCTCTCAGTAGAGAGGAGCTAATGAAGTTTCGCGACAAGGAATCTGGTGGTACGGCTGCCTTGTCCAGGACATTATCAATAATCGCTCCAATTGCGCTTCTTGCTACATTGAGGGTTGCCAACTTACCCATTAACGTTTCCAGCCTGATCTTTTTCGGTGTCATTCTAATTGTTGGCTTGGCGATACCGGGAGCTTTAGCTCAGCTTTGGCGTTCTAAATCTCCTGTTGAATCAAATCACCACAGTAAGAACTGGAAATTTATCGGAGTGCTGGCTGTCGCCTTAATGGCTTTGGCAACAGGGTTTCAGTTTACTCCATCAACATTCATTTCAGACCTATTTTTCTCAACGGATGCGACGCGATCGCTAGCTTGTCTGCAACAACTGGCAATTGCAACCCTGATCTTTGTCTCAATGCGCCTCTTGGCTGTATTAACTTCAGTATTTACAAAGGGCAAGTTAAGCAAGGCAGAAGCGAACGATGCTTATATATTGCTTGTGAACCCAAACTTTTTCCTTTGGGCTGCTCTTTTCATTGGAGTTAGTACAACCACTCCGGAGGTGAAGTATGCAGTTTTTTGGGCAGCACTGGGGTTCTTCTGCATCCCACTCATCGAGCAGATACTGTTTATGACTTCATTTAGCAATGACATATTGAGAGAAACACTCCGTTCTTCGAGAGTGGCAACAGAAGATGTCAAAAAGCTTTTCCTTCAATTAGATACAGATGGAAGTAAGGCGCTTGATAGAGCCGAGATTATGGAACTGTTGGGGCTAATCGAAGATATGACAACAGGCGAACGTAGCTCTGAAGAAGTCAGGAAGTACATCACGGATTATCTTTTCACTTCTCTTGATTCCGATAAAAGTGGCACAGTCGATTTAGCAGAGTTAGAAGAGTATGTATCAACCTATGGGTTGGTTGCCAATCTTAACATTGCCCCGGCTATGGCATCCCCAAATGGAAGATAGGTGATGATTGGAAGGAGTTGATACCAATGGACACTACACCCTCCACGAAAGAGCTAATTAGCAAAATAATTAATTTATTTGCTCAAAAACGACAAACCAATAAGCAACGCTCATTCTCTGACCACCGCAACCAAGGATGAAATCAGATTTTTGCGAGAGCAAACAGGAGGACAGCCGTTGACTTGGAATCGGTTTATTGAGGTGCTGCTGTTGACTTGAAGCGCGATCGCAGCTTTGATATTAATGCTCTCTACTAATTATCGAGAGAACCAGTAAAACATACAACTTAGATGTACATTAGTCTATGACAACTCAACTCACTCATCCCAAAATCATTCTCGACACCGATCCGGGTGGAGACGATATCTATGCCTTCCTGTGGCTTCTGAGCTTCGTCAAAAAAGGACTTGCTGAACTTGTCGCTGTTACTTCCGCCGATGGCAATGTCGCTGCTAAGCGCACCTTTTCTAATGCGTCGCAGATTTTAAATTTAGCAGGGTTCCCAGACATTAAGGTGGGTCGCGGTGTCCCCATAAAAGAAGTGGTGGAAGATGCCGCCTATATTCATGGTTCGGATGGGATGGGCAATCTATCCCATACTTTACCCCCAGCCACGCATAACTTTGAGGACGCTCGCTACTCCGATGAGATGATCATCGACGAGTTGAACGCAGCTCCGGGAGAGATTACCATTGTAGCGATCGGTCCTCTGACCAACCTCGCTGCTGCGGAAACGAAAAGTCCCGGCATCCTGAAAAAAGCCAAGGAAATTGTGATTATGGGGGGTGCCTTCTTCTGTTCCGGTAATGTGACTCCCCATGCTGAATTCAATATTTGGTTTAATGCTGAAGCGGCTCAAACAGTATTTGACAGCCGAGATGATATCGTCGTGATGCCGCTAGACGTAACGCGGCACTTAATCTTCACACGAGAGATGACTCAGGCAGTCACTCAAGCAAATCCGGAGAGTAAACTATCTCAATTCTTGATAGCGCTTTGTGAGTTCATGATTGGCACAGCCTTGGGTTATCGAGAAACAGCAGGAATTCCAGGTTTCGTTGTCCATGATGCGGCAACTTTAGGATATCTGTTTTATCCAGAAAGCTTGATGTTGAAACGGGCAAAAGTCCGGGTTGAAACCAAGGGAGAGTGGACACTGGGACAGACATCGATTGATAGTCGTCTAGCACCGAAAACAGGAGCAAATGCTTGGGTGGCATTGCAGGTCGATGAGGGTCAATTTTTCATCAACTTACTTGAAGATTTGAAGCAACTATTCACAGCCCCCGTTGTTTCGTAAAGCGTCGATACCCGACTTCTCCAAGAAGTCGGGTATCTGAACGGCTGAATCGGTAAAATTAAACGTCTTAGTTTCACAAAGATAAAAAATGATGATGACCACCGAGCGGTTTAAAAAGTTTACGATCTTACATTCAAATGATATGCATGGAGACTTTCTGGCAGAGGCTGGGGGTGCAGAGGGTCATCTAATTGGTGGAGTGTCGCTGCTTTCTGGATATATTAATAAGGTGCGCCAGGAAGAGAAAAACGTGCTTTTTGTCATTTCTGGTGATATGCTTCAGGGTTCTCTTATTGATAAGGAACACAGAGGTCTTTCAACCATCGAAATTATGAATTACCTCGCTCCAGACGTAGTGACTCTGGGGAACCACGAATTGGATTATGGATTTCCTCACTTACTTTTCCTGGAAAAGATGGCAAATTTTCCGATCGTGAATGCCAACTTGTATATCAAAAAGTATAATAAACGCTTGATGAATCCCTATGTCATCCTCAATGTAGATGGATTTGATATTATGTTCATCGGGATTGTCACTCAAGAAGTGCTTAAGTCCTTAAAACGTGACGGCAGTATTAGCACATTTATCAGTCTTGAAGATGCCGCTACAGAAGTCGGTAAGATTTGCGACGCCTACAAAACTGAGGATATTGACCTGACAATTCTCCTGACCCACATCGGTTTTGAAGAGGATAAAAAACTAGCAGCAATGCTAAACCCAGAATGGGGTGTGGATATGATCATTGGCGGACACTCCCATACCATCCTCGAACAACCAGCCAAAGTTAACGACATTCTGATTGCACAAGCAGGGGTTGGCACAGATCAGATTGGACGTTTCGATGTTGTAGTAGATGACGATACGAACAGCATTGTTGAATGGCAGTGGCAACTCATCCCTGTGGATAATAATCTTGCAGAGCCAGATGTCGAGATCGAAAAGTTTATTGCTACCTTCAAAGAAGACATAGATCGCAAGTATAATCGGCTGATTGGTCGCTTAGCACGTAAACTGACCCATCCTAAGCGTGAAGAAGAAACGGATTTGGGTAACTTAATTGCTGATATTGTTGCCCAACTCGATAAGTTTGATGTCGTTCTGATAGGAAGTGGTTCAATCCGTGGAACAAAATTAGGTCCTCTAGTTACATTGAGCGACCTTAAAACTGTTTACCCTTACGACGATGTACTTTATAAAGTTAAAGTGACTGGTGAACATCTCACTAAGATATTTGCACATTTTATGAGAGCGGAAAACAGACTGCCAGGGGAAAGTTGTTGTTTTCAGGTCAACAAGGGTATTCAGGCAATTTACAGTGAGACTCAGAAGCAGCTTGAATCTTTGAGCATTAATGGAGAATCGGTAAAAGCAGATGCTCAATACACTATCTGTCTAGAGGAATTTCATTACAAAAATTCCGTGCTAAGTCTAGGCTTGACAACTGAAGAATTGACAGAATTAGGTACCCCAAAGGTGGTTTCCACATCCTGCCAAAATGTCCTTGAAGAATACTTTGGCCATCATCAAAATCTTAACAGCCAGATCGAAGGACGATTGGTCTACAAGTAGAGAGGTTTTAAACACTGGTAATACAACCGAGAATTCCTAGAGCAGTCCTAAATGAGTTGTAATATTTTTTTTTGTTGCGAACCGCGTTAACTTATGGTACTTTAGCCGCGATGAGAAACTTGCTGTAAATCGTCTGTTCTGAGTTAATCAATATAGGTATCTAAGGAGACAGAAAAATGGATCTTGATAACTTGACTCAAATCTCCAAACGAGATTTGGAAATTATTCAACTACACCAATTTCAACAACCCATCTTCTGTTGCAATGTCACGGCAATTGCCTATGCCTTCACCGCATTGGGGTTTCTGACGACTGTCGATGAAATTTTCTATGTCGCCCAACTGCCGATCGCGTCAGTTCTAGATGATGGCATGACGCTAGCAGAAACCTACGACACCTGTCGAACTTACATTGAAAAAAAAGGATTACCGCTGTCCATTCGGGTGGAGCATTTTGATAAACCAAGTATGACGCTCGAAGCATTCATGCGTGAAGTTGAAGCCGCTGTTTGTGATGAAACTGATGTCCACATTCTCAACTTCAACACCCGTATTGCCCATGAAAATCCAAGTTTAGAAGGTGGTCACTTCTCCTTATTGGCAGATTATGACCCGGACACTCAAGAAATCACCATTGCAGATACAAATCCCAAACGGTATACGCGGTTTTGGAAATGCCCAATTCAGCGTCTATATGCTGCTTGCGTGGATAAGGATTCCTCATCGAATCGCTCTCGTGGCATGATCGTGCTTCGCAGGCACAAAGCCAATCTAGCAGGTGAGGGAGTGGTTCATCCAGCAGAGATCGCCTTGAACGAGCTGCATTCTAACAACGGTTGAGTGTTGAAGCAAGTTGGCAATGCCTCACCGATCCAGGTGGAGATGATATCCATGCCTTCCTGTGGCTTCTGGGCTTAGTCAAATAAGGGCGAGATACCCGACTTCTTAGAGAAGTTGGGTATTTGAACAGGTTCTCTAGTTACATTGAGCGATCTTAAAACAGTTTACCCTTTACCTGCCCAACAAGAAACTAGACTATCGCTCTTTTATACAAATCAGCTTGTTGTTTTCATATTAAGGATTGTTGAGTTCAAATGGTAGAAGCTATCAAAATTCACAAAAATCAAACCACCACAACCGACTGGCGATTAACTCCTGGCTACTTACATGAAGGCAGATCTGATTTTGAATCAGCACATATTTTGTTAGGTCGTTTCTTAGCGGATAGAACCTCTGAAGACCCACTGGCAGAAAAAGAACTATTTGCTGAAGACGGTATTTTTGAGTGGGGACACGCCCAGCCTTTAGAAAAAGTGATCAATTCACGGGAAAATGTGGAGTTTCTGCTCAAACATCCCAATTTATTCCGCAACTGTATAACCATCATCGAACCGTGGGAACATGTGGGCATTAACACTCTTGGCGAAGAAGTTAGGGCTTCCAAAAATGTTGCCTACATTGCTCAGAAAGTCGCCGACATGGACTCAGTATTGTTACCTGTTTGGTCTTGTGGAATCATCGATCCAGAACTCGTCGTTCCTGCAATCACCTCTGGCTATGCAGTGGTAGTGGAAGGGGGCGATCCATCAACATACGATCCATCCACTTGGACAAGTCCAGCCTGTCCGCGAGAGGATATGTTTGCCTTAGTGGAAAAATTGCTGATTTCGCGATCGCCCACCAGTGCCCCCGCCTTATTTATCTGTGTAGGACACCAACTAGCGGCTGAATGTCACATACGACTCATTCGTCGTGCAGTCCAACAAGTTCTCTCGCTGACATCTCTGGAACGCGACAAGGACAGTAGAGCACTCAGATCGCTGCAAGAAGTATGCCAGCGCCTCGAAGCGATGGGCAAGACACTCCAAGTCAAAAAGCGTGATGGACGCATCGTTGCCGAAAGCTGGAATGATGAGCATTTTGCGGTAACGCGCAATGAATCAAAAGAAGTGGGCGATCGCGTGTTGTTGCCTTATCAGTCTCCTGACGGCGATGCCTTAGGTATTCCTTGGGAAATCATTCATGCCCATGATGTAACAGCTGACGCCCATGAAGGTGTGATTGATACGACGATTCAATATGAGCATGAAGTATCGATTTCGATGTTTCACTCTGATGAAGTTAACGAAGAAGCAATACTGTTTGCTAACTGGGCTTACCGCAGTATTCATGACGCTATTGTTCCTTATCGGCACATCATAGCTGGCAGTTCTCTATCATGGCTGATACAACTGCCCGATTCTGTAGAAATTCTCTGTTCGACTGCGCTTGATGGTGAAATAGTTACGGAGTGTTCGGCTACCTGCATTAACTACAAAGACTTTGAAACCAAGAAAATCCGACGCTCCTTTA
>CBDTXL010000227.1:0-7379 GCA_965364435.1 uncultured bacterium | reverse complement strand
CGCCCAGATTTGACCTGTCTTAACAAAGTTGTTCCAGGCATTTTGCATCTGACCTAAAACATTCGGATCGTTGACTTGTTGAGCCAACACCAGCCAATCAAACGGGGACTGAGTGTTTAGTCCTCCCAGAACATCATTCCAGTGGCAGATACTACTCAACCCAACGGTTACTACTTGCATTCCTTCAACGACCATAGCGATTATTGCCCCACACATTCATAACGTCACTCGGAAGATTTTACCTGCATCACGACCAGTGTCATATCATCTCCGTTAGGGTTTGTTGATCCAATAAACTGCTGAACCTGCTCAAACAGGTAATCCAAAATTTCCTGGGAATTGCTGCAATGCTCACAAGCCCACTGGAAAGCTTGCGCCAGGTTTTCCTCATCAAAGCGATCGCCATTCTGATTTGCTGCATCGGTAAACCCATCGGTATAGTAAATAATTGTGTCTCCACTCGCCAGCTGCACTTGAGCGTCTTCGTACTGAGAATCTGCCTCCAGACCAATTAGCATCCCTAAGGTATCCAGGCGTTGGAGCGAACGGGTTGACGCTTGCCACAAAAGGGGCGGATTGTGGGCAGCATTGCTGTAAGACAACGTTTGGGTCTGGGGGTCGTACTCGGAATAAAACAGCGTGACAAATCGGTGGGAATTTTCCAAGTCAGCATACATCACCCGGTTTAAGTGTTCTAAAATCCGTGCTGGTGAGTGACGATTCAGGACTTCTGCTCTGAGCATTCCCCTGGTCATCGTCATAATCAAGCCAGCAGGGACGCCTTTGCCCATCACGTCGCCGATTACAACGCTCCAAGGTACAGAAGGCCTCTGGCAGTCGGTTGCTTCATCAGCTTCTTGCTTTGTGGGGCGTAGCTGGTCATAGTTGGTGGGGATGAAATCGTAGTAGTCGCCTCCGACTCGGTTTGCCGTCTTACATAGCGCCGCCAATTCGACGCCCTGAATCTGAGGACAGTGGCGCGGCAGCAAGCGCAGTTGGATGTCGGCACCAATTTCTAGCTCTCGATCCAAGCGTTCTTTCTGGCGTAACTCGACTGTGAGTTCATCATTAGCGATCGCTACTGCTGTTTGGTCTGCTACCAAGCGTACTAACTTCTGTCGCGTTTGCGTCCAGCTGTATTGTGGGTCATGGCTAAAGACATACAAACGCCCTCGTTCGGCATTCTTGACCAGAATTGGGGTGCCAAACAGCTGCATATTTGCTCCCAAACAGTGACTCACTTGCTCATCCAGGGACGCCTGGATCAGTTCCAACGGGACTGCTGTTGTTGGATCATTACCCCCCTCGCTGCTTGTAGCTGTGACTTCACGGGTTGCTTTTTCTATCGCTTTGCGAATATCCTGACAAGCTTGACCTTCCTGGCAGTGTAACCGTTCAAGCCGTACCTGACCGTTCGGTTTGAACAAAATTAAAGCGCCACCGTCAGCATCAGTTACCCGCGCTGCCATTAAAGGAATTAACTCCAGAAACTGATTCAAATTGTTGAAGCTGCGTAAGGCAAACCCCAGGGAACTCAACAAATCTTGAATCTTATGTTGTTCCCGGTGCAGACGCGCCACCAGTTCTTTGAGGGCAGAAACGGGCGTACCTTCAGCAGTCGCACTACTACTGCTGCTGTTGGCTGGATTTGAAGGTTGACGCGGAACCGGCAGTGCTGTCATAACCTCAGGCTTTGGGAGCATTAATTGAGCCTAGAAACAATCAGTAAATTAAGCGAGTAGGAGCAGGTGTTCGTTAGATGTTTTGAGGCAGCTGTTGAGACCTTGTTGACAAGATAAGCCTCCATCAGCTTGCTCTTGACTTTCTGGACAGTTTCCCTTGAAGATTAATTCAGCAAGGGTTGTGTTGAGAAAAACAGTATGGAACCATACAGTGTGACTTGTTGCTGGTTTCAGCTGTCCCGAACCCTCGTTCAAGCTATTGTATATGGCATTTTGCGTACTTGAGGTGTAAATAATACAAGCAATCATGTACCCTGCCAATGTCCCCACAGGGGATTTTTAGAAATATTTAGTTTTATTTCCGCCAAGAGCAATTAGGGCAATAGCGAACACGAGAAAGGCGATCGCTGCGGCGAAAAGCTTACGCCATCTTGGTTTCGACCGTCCAACGCTTGAAACCAAGATGGCGTAGCGCAAGGTTGGGTTTCCAGCATTCATGACAATTCAGACCAAGTTGGGAGCAAAGATAGAGTTTTTAACCCAGCAGCTGGGCTTGTGCTAAAAGAGCCTACGGTTCGCTCGCACGAGGTGATCTTAAGCAAAGCTTATCAAAGGTACAAGTAATTCAAACCATTGTAGTTAATCAATTTCAGGATTTTGCCCTCATACTCAATTAATAAGCAAAGTGTGATTTTCAATACAGCCAATTCGCAAAGGGAGCGATTAGATATATGAGCTTAATTGACTGTTTATTCATGACCCTGCTGAGTGCTGTTGTCTGCATCTGTTTGCCCAGAGTACTGGCGTTGCTAGGGTCTAGCAGCACCCGTCGGAGTTGGGAGGTCAGCGATGAAGGAGACTTTAGCGAGGTGCCTCTGAAGGAGGAGCGTGTTTCACTTCTTTAAAAAAATTAACCCACCGTTTGTCGGTGGGTTAATGCACTTAGTCTGTTGAAAGTCAAACTGAGCCTGATTACTTGCTTCAGACAACCTTTCCTTACGCATGGCGGCTGGTTCTATTTGGCAGAATCCAATACAACACTGGAGACAAGACCATGCAGGAAAGAGAAATGATCGACACAACCAATAACGCTTGGCTTAGTTCAGTAGTCATCTTTCTGACCTCGGTAATAGTCACTCAGGCGGGTTTTAGCTGAGTTTTTATACTTCAGTTTAGCAAAGTGTATACTGAATAACAGACGCTGTATCAATCTAAAGGTAGAGCTTTCAGCCTCTTAAGGACGTAATTTCCCTTAATTATTATTAATATCCTCTGACCATCTTGATCGCTGTGTCGCAATGGCGAGTCATTAGGCATCAATTTCTCTCTGTCTAAGGTAAGAGAGAAGTGATAACATATTTGTAATACGCTGTATAACAGAGTGGGGAAAGCGAACCGATAGGTTGATCGATTTGGGTGCATTTGTTGCTTTCTAACCACAATTTTTGCAAAAGCTAGATCGAGAGCGATTAACCAGCTAGCTCACCGGGGCAAGTTGGTATCTTGCTTTTTATAAGCGGAACTATGGCGATCAGTGAAGCTCGCCTGAGGGAGGCGGAACTGATGGCGAGAGCGTTGCGAGTAAAGCGTACTCCGTTGGAGAAGCCGAAGCGTCGCGCAGATCGCACAAATCAACGCAAGTGGAGTCCTAGGTAAGCTCATCAAGCTTGTCCTGATTGTCTGGGTGAATCTTAAAAAGACACTGGTATCCAAACCCGACCGTGAGCCGGACGACTTTGATTGAAGGTGATTGAAGATATTAGCGATCGCTTGTACGTAGAGGAAGCGCTACTTCGGCAAGCGCTTACATTTGAAAACATCTACGACGGGGTGATCGTCACCGATTTAGAAGGCTGCATTGTTGATTGGAACCCAGCAGCCGAAAGAATGTTTGGTTATGCCAAGTCTGAGGTTTTAGGCAAGACTCATAGAATTTTGCACAGACCAGAAGAGGCTGCAACGCTGACAAAAGAAATTATCGAGGGGATAACCCTTCAAAGGCGCTGGTCTGGAGAAATGTACTTTATTCGCAAGGACGGCAGCGAGGGCATCTGTGAAACAGTCGTCCTACCACTGCACGATGAACAGGACAAGCTGATTGCGACGATTGGCGTCCACCACGATATTACCGATCGCAAGCGCTCAGAGAAAGCGCTGCGGCAGAGCGAAGCAAGACTGAGGTTGGCATTGGAAGCCGCCCATATGGGCACATGGGACTGGGACATCCTAACCAATAAGGTGGCGTATTCTGATCAGCTGGGCGCGGTATTTGGTCTTCCTGCGGGGTCTAATCATCCAACCTATGAAACCTTTCTCAATTGTGTCCATCCAGAAGACCACGAGTATGTTGCTCAAGCGGTCGCGCGTGCTATTGGGGAAGGGGCAGATTTCAGGATTGAATTTCGAGTGATTTGGCCTGACGGAAGCCTACACTGGGTAGGGAACAAAGGCCACGTTTACCGTAACAAAACAGGGAAGCCGATACGAATGGTCGGTGTCGCGATGGACATCACTCCTACCAAGCAGGCAGAAGCGGCGCTGCGGCAAGCCGAGGAGAGATATCGCAGCATCTTTGAGAACACGGTTGAGGGACTCTTCCAAATGACTCCGGATGGGCACTATCTGAGTGCTAATCCTGGGTTGGCGAGAATTTACGGCTACAACTATCCTGAAGAACTGATTGCAAATATAACCAACATAAACCAGCAACTGTACGTTGACGACCAGCGTTGGGCTGAATTTTTAGCACTGATGCAAGCAGACGAGAAGGTGTCAAATTTTGAGTCTCAGGTTTATCGCAAAGATCGTAGCGTCATCTGGATTTCCGAGAATGCCCACGTTGTTCGTGATCTCAAAGGTGAGCTGCTCTACTATGAAGGCAGCGTTGTCGATATTACGAAGCGCAAGGTCTGGGAAGAAGCCCTCCGCTATGAACAAGAACGCACTGAGCAGCTACTGCTTAATATTTTGCCCTCTCCAATTGCCCATCGGCTGAAACTGGCAGAAAGCACGATCGCCGATAGCTTTGCAGAGGTCACAGTTTTGTTTGCTGACTTGGTTAAGTTTACAGAACTTTCCGCTCAAATCCCTCCTACAGAACTGGTGGAATTGCTCAACAAAATCTTTTCAGTGTTCGATCAGCTGACCGAGAAGCACGGTATAGAGAAAATCAAGACGATTGGAGATGCCTACATGGTAGTTGGCGGTCTTCCCACAACCAGACCTGACCACGCCGAAGCGATCGCACAGATGGCACTGGACATGCAACAGGAAATTACTCGTTTCAAACGGCATGATGGTGAACCCTTCCAACTCCGCATTGGCATCCACACAGGTCCAGTGGTGGCAGGAGTAATTGGCACGAAAAAGTTCTCCTATGACCTATGGGGCGATACAGTGAATGTTGCGTCTCGCATGGAATCTCAGGGAGTTGCAGGGCGGATTCAAGTAACGCCTGCCACAAAAGAGCGTTTGAAGGACAAGTATTGCTTTAAACGCCGGGGTGTTATCCTCGTCAAGGGCAAGGGGGAAATGATTACCTATTGGCTCACAGGAAAAAAGGTTTGCAAGTTGTGAGATCAACTAGAGAATGGGCTTGCTTGCTTCATTTATAGACCTTCGCTAATGGCTAATGGCTTCAACACAATTAGCAATTAGCGATTAGCTACTGATATAGCTAGGGACTAGGGACTAGGGGCTAGTCCCTAGCTATACTACCCTAAACTTGCCATGCACCTTAAGGTAGACATAGGGAGTAAGACAACAAAACTGAATAGAAGCAATCCTTGCTAATCCAATCTCTAAACCGCTTCGTTGCCAAAGTTTCCGGAACAGTTCCCCTACGAACCGTCCTCATTGTCCCCTTCGTCCTGCAAATCGTCGGGACTGTGGGGTTGGTGGGGTATCTTTCTTATCGCAATGGGCAAAAGGCAGTTGAAGACTTAGCTTATCAGTTAATGGCTGAGGTGGACGAGCGCGTCGAGCAAAATCTGCAACATTACCTGGATGTCCCTAAGCAGATTAATCAAAGCCTTGCCGCCGCTATTCGCACCAGGGTTTTGAACTGGAAAAATTTTTCGGATTTAGAGCGCTACTTCGCACAGCAATTACAAGTCTATGACACGGTTAGTACTGTGGCGATCGCTACTGAGCAAAAAGAATTTCTCGGTGTAGAAAAATCGTTAGCAAGTGATGCTTTAATTATCCGAGTCCTGAATAAATCTACGAACTACGCCTTTCACTATTATGCTGCCGATCGTCAAGGCAAGCGAATTAAGCTAACCAAAGTAAGACATGACTACAATCCGCACCGCGATCCACCTAAGGGGCGTCCCTGGTATCAAGCAGCACAGGAGGCTGGACAAGCCATTTGGCTTCCAGTGGTTAATCTATCACAGGGAGTCGATCGTCCCATATTAACGATGGTTAACTTTTTGCCCTTTGATGATTCAGAGGGTAAGTTTCAGGGAGTTTTGGCATCTTCCCTTTTTCTGCCTCAGGTTGCTAGTTTTCTAGATAGTTTGCACGTTGGACGGACAGGGCAGGTATTCATTATTGATCGCCAAGGGTTACTGATTGCGAGTTCCACAGGCGAGACACCCTTTAAGCAAAATTTTAATTCAGATTCTCTGAAAAACTTGAATCCTCAAGAGTGGAGATTGGTCGCTCAAACTAGTAAAAATCCCCTCACTCAGGCATCGGTTATTTTTTTATTGAATCATGTTAATTTCCCTAAGATTAAGCAAAAAAAACAATTTGAATTTGACTTTAAACACAATCGCCATTTCCTACAGGTGAACCCCATATCTGATAAATCTGAGTTGGATTGGTTGATTATCACAGTCGTTCCCGAAGCCGACTTTATGACGCCAATTAATGCCACTACTCACATAACTATACTGTTGTGCATAGCGGCATTAATTGGATCTACAAGTATTGGCATTCTTACGGCTCGTTGGATTACAAAACCCATCCTGCGATTAAATATTGCTGCTAAAGATATTGCTAAGGGGGAATGGAATAAAACGGTAGAAAGTGAACGAGCCGATGAAGTCGGAGAACTGACAAATTCCTTTAATAGAATGGCAGTGCAACTTCAAGAGTCGTTTGCCGAATTCAACTCTTTAAATGAAACTTTATCGCAGAGTGAGAGCAAACTCAATCAAATTCTCGAAGCTATACCTGTGGGAGTATCAGTCCACGATCTGACTGGAAAACTGATCTACGCCAATCAGACATCCAGGCAGTTACTCGGTATCGAGACTGAAGCTGAAACCGAACAATTCGCAGAAGTCTATCAGATTTACCAGGCAGGAACAGAACAGTTATATCCGCCTGAAAATATGCCCGTCGTTCGCTCGCTTAGGGGGGAACGGGTGAGAGTTGACGACATGGAAATTCGTTTACCCGATAGGAGAGTTCCCTTAGAAGTTTACAGTACACCCTTGCTTGATGGAGCGGGGGAAATTGTAGCTGCGATCGCAGCTTTCTTTGATATCACAGAACGCAAGCAAGCCGAACACTTACTAGCGGAGTACAATCACACCTTAGAAGCCCAAGTTTCCGAACGTACAGTAGAATTAATCGGTACTAACGAAAAATTAAGACTTGAAGTTGCCGATCGCATTCAGGTAGAACTAGAACTGCGAAAACAAAAGGAACTCCGCGAGACTATTTACAACGAATCGACTGATGCGC
>CBDTXL010000226.1:0-7385 GCA_965364435.1 uncultured bacterium | reverse complement strand
ATTGGAAGGTAACACAAGACAATGGGGGTAGAGCTGACGCCCACAATTGGCAACGCGGTAAGCGCAGACTCCGCAAACGGTGATGAGACGCAACAGGAAGGAAGACCGGATGGCCGACCGGAAACAAATCGGCATCATTGGCACTCAGCCCCTAAAACCTGGACGATAGAGGAGAGTGAGAAGCTCTATCGGATTCAGGGATGGGGGGAGCCATACTTCTCGATCAACGCTGCTGGTCATGTCACAGTTTCTCCCAAAGGCGATCGCGGTGGTTCTCTGGATTTGTTGGAACTGGTGGAGTCCCTGCGACAGCGCAACCTAGGTCTACCACTGTTAATTCGTTTTTCGGATATCTTGGAAGACCGAATCGAGCGGTTGAACGCCTGTTTTGCTAAAGCGATCGCTCGCTACAAATACTCTGGCACCTACCAGGGAGTTTTTCCGGTCAAGTGCAATCAGCAACGCCATCTCGTTGAGGATTTGGTGCGGTTTGGTCAATCTTATCAATTCGGTTTGGAAGCGGGTTCTAAACCCGAATTAATGATTGCCCTAGCAACGTTGAAGACACGAAATTCCCTGCTAATTTGTAACGGTTACAAAGACCGGGAATACATTGAAACCGCCCTATTAGCGACGCGCCTCGCACAGAAACCGATGATTGTCCTAGAACAGCTAGAAGAAGTACAGCTGGTGATTGACGCAGCGCGTCGGCTTGGAATCGAACCCGTGGTGGGTGTTCGGGCAAAGCTGAGTTCAAAAGGCACAGGTCGTTGGGGAGATTCCACAGGCGATCGCGCGAAGTTTGGTCTGACGATTCCTGAAATCCTCACCTGTGTTGACCAGCTACGGGATGCCGGGATGCTGAGTTCATTACAACTATTGCACTTCCACATCGGCTCTCAAATCTCTGCCATCAGCGTGATCAAAGACGCCATTCGAGAAGCCAGCCAGATTTACGTTGAGCTTAGCGCCTTGGGTGCTAATATGCAGTATCTCGATGTTGGCGGCGGCTTAGGCATCGACTACGACGGCTCGAAAACTAACTTCCCGGCCTCGAAAAACTACAACATGCAGAATTATGCTAATGACATTGTTGCCGAGGTGAAGGAAGCTTGCGAGGGGCGTCAGGTTCAGGTGCCAGTGTTAATTAGTGAGAGTGGTCGCGCGATCGCATCCCATCAATCTGTTCTTATCTTCGATGTTCTTGGTACTAGCGATGTTATCTCTGAAACACCTGCACCTCTACAGGAAAAAGAACATCTGATTATCCGCAACCTCTGGGAAACTTATACGACAATCAACGTCGAGAATTACCAGGAAGCCTACCACGACGCCATCCAGTTCAACGAAGAAGCGAAAAGCCTCTTTAGTCTCGGTTACCTCAGCCTCACCCAGCGTGCCAGAGCGGAGCAGCTATACTGGGCATGTTGCCAGAAGATTCTCGAAATTGTCAGGACTCAGGACTACGTCCCTGACGATCTGGAAGACCTGGAAAAAATCATGGCGTCGATTTATTACGTCAACCTATCCGTCTTCCAATCTGTGCCTGATTCCTGGGCGATTGACCAGCTGTTTCCGATTATGCCCATCCACCGACTCAATGAAGAACCTACATGCCGGGGGATCTTAGCTGACCTCACTTGCGACAGCGATGGTAAAATTGACCAATTTATTGACCTTCGCGATGTCAAATCGGTGCTGGAACTACACGCCATCCGGAAGACAGAGGAACAGGGAAGAGTTGGAGAAATCCCCAATCCAAAATCCAAAATCCAAAATCCAAAATCCATAGAACCCTATTATTTGGGTCTATTCCTTGCCGGTGCCTACCAGGAGATAATGGGCAACTTACACAACCTGTTTGGCGACACCAACGCCGTTCACATTCAATTGACGCCTAGAGGCTATGAAATTGAACACGTTGTTAAGGGCGACACGGTGAAAGAAGTCCTAGGTTATGTACAGTACGATGCTGAGGACTTGGTAGAGAGTATCCGCCGCCGCACTGAGCAAGCTCTGCAAGAAAACCGCATCACTCTGGAAGAATCTCAACTGCTGCTGCAAAACTATGAGGAGAGTTTGAGTAGTTATACTTACTTAAGTTGAATGTTGAAAAGGGGTTGCAGGTTGTAAGGTTAGCAGGTTGAAGATTATCTTCCAAACCTTCAACCTTACAACCTTCTAACCTTCAACTCTTGAACCCAAACTAACTATCACTTCCGAGGAGTTCCGCAATCACCTGTCGCTCTGCTGGTTCCTGGGGCGGTATACTCTTACGGGTATCGGTAATGAGCCAATCCAGCGCGGCTGCCTGAACGTCAATTGCGGCACCAGTCTTGTCAACGCAGTAGCGTCCAAATACCAGCTTATCCACCAAGCGCACTCCTGCTCCCAGGCGAGAGTATTCAAAAATAACGCTGTTATCAACCGTTGCTCCGCTACATATCCAGCAATTGGGCCCAATCATCGTCGGACCAATAATCTTGGCACCATCTTCGATATGGGTCATTCCACCGATATAAACGGGGCCTGTGACTTCAACCTTGTCCCAATTCACTGCCACATTCAATCCAGTGAAGATTCCTGGAGCCACTTCATGCCCTGGAATCGATACATTCTTGATCTCTCCTTGCAGGACACTCCGAATCGCATGCCAGTAGTCTGGCACTTTGCCAATATCCACCCACTCGAAATCCATGGGTACTCCATAAAAAGGAGCTCCCATTTCCACCAGTTTGGGAAATAGATCGCCACCGATATCATATTCCTGACCAGAAGGGATATAATCTAAAACTTCTGGCTCAAAAATATAAATGCCTGTGTTGATATCGGTACTGAGGGCTTCCTCGACGGAGGGCTTTTCCTGAAAGGCTTTAATCCGACCTGTCTCGTCCGTGACGACAACGCCGTAGCTGGAAACCTGCTCTTTCGGCACGGATTTCATCACAATCGTGGCAATTGAACCCTTTTCTTTGTGCCACTTCACCGCCGCCGACAAGTCGAGGTCAATCAGGGCATCACCGCACAGAACGACAAACGTATCATCAAAAAAGGGATAAAAATCTTGAA
The DNA here is from genome assembly GCA_965364435.1 of uncultured bacterium. GTDB lineage: Bacteria > Cyanobacteriota > Cyanobacteriia > Cyanobacteriales > Coleofasciculaceae > CBDTXL01. The sequence goes on along the minus strand of CBDTXL010000226.1, from coordinate 4,316 downwards.
CCCGGCGCATCCCACCGGCAGAGCCGACAGCCTCCCCAACCAGTTGACCATCGACAATTCGACCCTCGAAAGAATAGGCAATCTGGACGCCGAATCGTTGCCCGTCACGGAAATAGCCTTCAATTTCGTTTGCAAGGTGACTGACGTTAACGACAACTTGGTCAAAGCCATGTTGTCGTAGCAGTTCTAGTAAAAACTCCATCACTGGTTTTTGCAGGATGGGAATCAAGGGTTTGGGGATTGTGTAAGTGATAGGACGAACGCGAGTCCCCTTCCCAGCCGCCAGAATCATGGCTTTCATGAATTTTTGTTCCTCAACCTAGGCCACACAATTTCGGTTTGGTTAATTGAGTCTGATTTTAACTAGTCCGTTGCTAGAGCGTTGGACTTTCGTCTGTAGACTTCATCCTATTTACGAGGGGAGATGACAGTGATCAGTTAACAAAGCGATAGATTAACAAAACTTTTATCTACTACCGGCAAAGAATTGACTGTTACTGAGCAACCCTGTAGAGCTTGTATAATTCGCTCTTTCGGCAGAGAAAGCAGCACCCAACACTGTCATATTAAGCGTAGTAAGTTGTAAGTCGGCAGGGCGAGACATCGCCAAACTGAGCTTACCTTGACTCCCACCCTACTCCTTCAAATAAGGCTAGTGCAACGGACAAGTTCTATTTTTCAGGAAACGGGGTAAAGCGAACCAAGCTTTAAACCCTGAACCCAGCTCAGCACCCCTGGTCTTTTACTCCAGCGCACGAATTTTTAAGTCTTGGTAGAACTCCTCTTGAGATAATTCAACCTTAGACTGAGCCGACAACAGTAGCAATGCCCAGAAGACACCCACTCGGTCATTTGCTCTTCGTTCACTGGCATCAACAGCCGCTTCGGGTGAAGCATTAGCATCATAGCTATCCCGATGGGAATCCGCTTCATCCGAGGCTAGTGGTGATAACGTCCACCACTCTAGCAGCTGATCTAAATTCAGCCAATCTTTTCCCGCAGCTAGTTCTTGCCAATGTCGGGAGAGAAACACTTCCAGCCGTGTTGCAATTTCTGTCAGATTTTCATCGTGAGCTAGATGAGCGATCGCTTTTGCTGCTTGAGTACGAGAAACAGAACGAGGCGGCTTCGAGCGCGATCGCAAAGAATCTTCACCCAGTTGGGCTGACATCTGCTGCAACTGGTCAATCAGTTCTTGCAGCGTCACTGGGCGTCTCTTGGGAGGTGGCGCGGCGGCGCGACGGCGCAGATGGCGCTCTAGATGCAGTGGCAATCGAGTTTCGACCTTCTCAGCCTCGACCTCTTCGTCCGCATCAGTGAGTTCTGGGTCTTCCGCCTCCTCTAAACGTCCCAAGGTGTCAGCTTTGAGCAAGACCAGCATTGATGCCCACAAAAAAGCCTGCCCGGACTGGGATAAATCGGTGTCAGAGCTTCCCAGTTCAGCATCATTCCCTAGTGCCAGTGTACTTAAATAGCGGTCAATTACCTCAATCACCTGGACATCCCAGGGGTTTATTTCCCCCCGTTGTGCCAGGTCAATGAGGAGAGCGATCGCTTCCTGAGCCGGTGTTCCAGTCATCACGCGCTGCCACACTAACGGTTGAAAGTTAGAGGGTTGAAGGTTGTAAGGTTAGCCGATTAACTAGTTGGCAGGTTAGCAGGTTAGCAAATAGCGGGTTATAAATTCCAACCTTCAACCTTCCAACCTTCCAACCTAAAAAGCAACCTGCTAACCTTGCTCTGCCAGTGCCCCTTCTGTCAGGGGTTTAGATGCTGATAGCACAGGTAGCTGTTGCTCTTCAATCTCTGCCTTGTACCGTTCAAGGTCTTGCTCTAATTCCTGAATACGTTCGTCTTTGGAGCGCATCTGGCGAATGGCTTTACGAGACTCCAGTTGGTGCTGCAATCGCGTCCAGACGCTGAAAAACCAGGCCAGGATAGCCCCAAGCCCCATTGCAAAAATCAGTTCAATGGCCAGGGGAGCCTGCAATTGGACGCCCTCAACAATTTTAATGGCAGCAGGCTCGGTGTTTTCCAAGCTAAATAAAACCAGAGCCAAACACACAGCAAAAATCATCAAAAAATTAATCGGTCGCATCAGCTGAATCCTTAACCTTGCAGTCGATTGCCAATTTTACTAGATGGAAAATCCAGAATCCGCCCTTTTTTAAGTTTTAACTTTGTATTTCATTTTAAATTTGTCTTTCTCAGATCACTCCTCACTACTCATTCGGCTGGATGGTTCACGAGGAACAGTTTCGGTCGCGACTACTGAGGCCTGACTCAGTAAGCGGATAGCATCGATGGTGCCCTTAATGGTTCCAGCAACAGGTACGGCGATAATTACGCCCAACACTCCAGCAATCTGACCTCCTACGAGTAAAGCGATGAAAATCAAAATGGGATTGAGTCCGATAAACTCGCCCATTAATCTGGGAGCCAGGAGATTGTCTTTAATTTGCTGCATGACAATCGCTGCGATCGCTACCCGAATCGCTAACCAAAAACTGTTGAGCATCACTAAAATCGTCACCAGACCAATGCCCAAGGTTGCACCAATGAAGGGAATCAGTTCGGCGATCCCAATTAAGAGGGCAAACAGCAAGGCAAACGGTACCTGTAGGGTCAAAAATATTGGGGTTAGTGTTGCAACCATGAACAATCCCAGCAGGAGTTGGCTGATAAAAAAGTTCTGAAAGTTCAACCGTAGGGATTCGCTAAAGGGTAAACCGATTTGAGGAGGCAGTAAGTTCACTATACCCAGCCACAGTTTTTTGCCATACAGCAGCATATAAAACGCCAGGACAAATACCAGAACGGTATCTAGTAGTCCTGAGAGTGTCCCCAATGCAAAACCAACGACTTGAGTCGCCAGAACCTGCACGTGACTTTCAATGTGAGTATTAATGCTCTTGCTAATAGCTTTGATCTCGATCGGCAGACGACGCACTTTTGTCCAGGTGTACAAACGGTCGAGGTTATCATTACTGGCGTCTAACCAGGCTGGGATATTGTTTAACAGTTCGGAGGTTTGGTTAATCACAATTGGCACCAGCGTGATTCCTAGAACGACCAACAGCGCCAGGGTGAAAAGCAAAACAACAATCACTGCCTGAGACCGACTCCGGTAAAACCGCTCTATGATCCGGACAGGGTAGTTTAGCAGAAAGGCGAGAATTGCCGAAATTACTAGCACCGTAATCAGATGCTGAAAATAGTGAAATACTACGCCCAAAATCCAGAGATTGAGCGCCAAAAGAGGACCGCTCAGACCAAGAATCAAAAGGCGTTGAAAGTAGGCTGAACGATGCATTGCAAATACCCTGTGATAGCGGCTCATCCCGGCAGAATCATCCAACCAGAGAGAGCCGTGCAATTGATGAGACTACAAGGACAACGACAGTAAGCGAAAGATGGACACCAGCGTAGCGGATTTGCGTAAAGAGTACACCTTCCAGGGGTTGAGTGAAAAGGATGCACACCCCAATCCTTTCGAGCAATTTAAAATTTGGTTTGACCAGGCACTGGCAGCTAAGCTACCGGAACCAAATGCGATGACAATTGCTACTGCTACTTTGGATGGTAAACCTTCTGCCCGGATGGTGCTGCTTAAGGACTACGATGAGCGGGGCTTTGTCTTTTATACCAACTACGAAAGTCACAAGGGACGGCAGTTGGTAGAAAATCCTTGGGGTGCGATCGCTTTCTGGTGGGCAGAGTTAGAACGACAGGTACGCATTGAGGGGCGAATTGAGAAGGTTCCACCTGCTGAGTCGGATGCCTATTTTCATAGCCGTCCAAAAGACTCTCAGCTGGGTGCCTGGGCTTCTAATCAAAGTCAAGTCATCGACAGCCGTGAGGTGCTAGAGCAACGGTTGCAGCAGCTGAAGGAGGAATACGAAAATAAGGTGGTTCCTCGTCCACCTCATTGGGGAGGATTCCGGGTTATTCCAGCAGAGATTGAGTTTTGGCAGGGGCGTCCCAGTCGGCTGCACGATAGATTACTCTATCGACGTTGTGAGGATGGCAGTTGGGGGATTCAACGCCTATCTCCGTGACTTCCTCTTTCTAAAAGTTTTCCCACAAGTCCTTCTCGTACCTATAGGCTTCTCGTAGTTGTTCTACTGCGGCTATGGATAAAACAGATTTAACGACGGCGACTAATTTTCCCCAAGAGAGCAAATTAGCTTCTGTGGAAGCGTGCTTGAACTGGTATTTGTAAAATTTTGTCCAAAACTCAGGAGCTTGGCTTATTTTCCAGCGGTTTTTCCAACGCTTGCGCCAGCGAACAAAATCTTGATGGGTTGGTGCCTCTA
>CBDTXL010000225.1:0-7499 GCA_965364435.1 uncultured bacterium | reverse complement strand
TATCCTAACTCTTAGTTAAGTTAGGGCGAGGTAGTTCATTTATCTCATCCCTTGTCACTCTACTATCGTCATTCCTCACTTTCTCAGGACGGCCCATTCCAGCAGTCAAACCATAGCTTTGAGCCAACAGTCTTAGCCAGAGAGCCGGATAATGGTTTTCAATCCAGGGCTGTAGACGCCGCACAAGTCCTGGGAACCAACCCTTGAGCAACCAGCTGACTAAGGCATGGATCGTGAAACTAAAGTAGCTGCCTAGCCAACGAAAGATATCCTTTGCACCAGCAAGTTCCCAAATCCAGGGCAAGAGGAAAGGATTTCGCCTAGCTGCCTTAAACGCCAGTCGGTTGAAGGTTAACCAGTCAAAGCGATCTTTGATAAAATTGTCTGCCACGGCTGGGGGTTCGTCTGCCAAAAGCCCGAAGAAGGTATTTAGCATTGAATTAACCCTCTGAGGCGGCAGGTGCTGACCTGTAGGCACCATCATACCTTTGGAAAATAGCCAGGTGACTGAGACGTTACTTTGATAGGCACGAATCTGGTTTAAATCCTTAGCACTCAGGAGGTTATGCCGCAGGGCTGTGTCCAAAAGATCAGTTAAACGATATAAGTTGCGAACAAGGGAGCCAAACCCAGTGAACACAAGGGGAGACTGGAGCGAGGCGGCATCACCAACGCTCAGGAGCCGGTCAAAAGCAACCGTGCGATCGCGACTCCCCACACTAAAATGCCCTGGAATATAACCAAACGTTGGCTTCTTCCACACAAGCTTTTCCATATCGCACCGACGGTACTCCGGCAGAATTGTGAAAAAGTCTTCATACATCTCTAGCAATGAGCCAGGATTCTGAGAATTCACCTGATGGTAATGGAACAAATAGATTGTGATTTCCTCACCAGCACCTGGGAACAGCTCCCAAATCAGCTGACGCCCCCGTGAGATGTCTCCGTGACTATTGAGAACATCGCCGTAATCGGAATCCCAGACCCCTGGCTCAAATCCCTTAGCAATCACCGCCCCCACTGTCGGGCAAACACTATCAAAAGCGCGACTCCCATTTATCTGCCACGCGATCGGTGAAGCGGTTCCCATCGCATCCACTAAGAGACGCCCGCTCACTTGTTGGTTTGATTTCGTTGGTAGGTGTTGCAGCTCAACGACGACTCGCTCTGGTTCAATATCTGCCCGGATAAACTCCATCTCATCCCAGATTTCTCCACCAGCCTTTTTAAGCTTTTCGCCACACAGCTGTAACAGTTTCTCAGAATCTAACCCTACATTCAGCACCGTTGGCGTGTGCAAGACTGCGGCTCTAAGGTGGAGTGGGTTGTTACCATCAAAGAATTTATTGAACCCATCAATATATTCCCTGCCAATGACACTTTCAAACTCAGCTGGGGTAAATAAACCTAAATCAATCAAGCTTTGGAACTCATCGCGTGAAATATTCCACTCCCGGTTCATCCGCCCAAAGGGTAACCGCTCAACTAGCAGCACCCGGTAGCCCAGTTGCGCCATGACTGCTGCATGGATGACGCCCAAAGCCCCACCGATATAGATTAAGTCGTAGGAAAATGAGGGGGTGTTAGCGAAGCGGGACGAAGTCTGGGGGTGAGAGGGTGAGGGGGAGAAAGAAGAATCACTCTCTCGCTCTCCCTCTCTCCTGCGAAACACCACCTGCTTTGGTTGCTTGGGATTGCGGAGGCTCTCACGCCACCGCTTCTCCCACCAGTAGACGCGGTTGAGGTCATATTCCCCGTTCGGCATTTTTTGAAAAAAATGAACAGTTTGTGGATAATAGGGAGCCAACGCCTCAAAGATCGATTGCTTGGATAAATCAACGACTGGTGGTTCGGGATATTGATAGGGGAATTGACTTCTCAGACTGGCTTTAAGCTGTCGCAGAATTCGACGTTCACCAGCTCGCGCCTTGTTTGCCCAACGAAAGGCTTTGAGGTATGTTGTTCGCTGCACTGACCAGACAAAAACAGAAATTTCCGGAATCGTTGCCTTAGCCGATGTAGGCTTCTGATTGCCGATGTCTGCGCTGTCAAATTGCAAACAGATGCCGTCAGGGGTGATAATTTTTTCTCCCAGTTCAGGCTTCCACTGCTGTTGTAACCAGAGGCGGACGGCGTCTCTATCGGGGTTCGGTATTTCTACGTAGAGAATTTCTTTCATCTTGGTGATCTTATTGGCTAATCAATTACGAAAGAAGACGGAGGTGACAAGGGTGGAAAATACGCTAAGCTTCCGGATACTGACTTTGTTTAAGATAAGAAAAAAAAGTTTACAGTTTTCTCATTTTTGTTAAGGTAAGGGTGCCACCGTTAACTAGCCATGAATTATCCCATCCCAGCTAACCCTCAAGAAATTGTGGCCTTGCGTCAAAAACCCGTCGATGAAGAATTAGTAGCGGCGGCGATCGCAGGTGTCATTCAGATTGCTCGCTCTCAGGGACAGTCCCTAGACGAGTTAACCGCCGAAGTGCTAGAAGAAGATAGTCTGCTCGATCAGGCGCAAAGACGCTGGCTCAGTGACATTGTGGCGCAAGCCTGGGAAAGTCTGCCGCCAGTTGCGATATTTCAATAATCCCTAAGCTCAGCAAACAATTGCTTTTAGCTTTGCTCAAGTGGAGCCAAGCGTACTTCCTGATGCTACGAAAGGCACCGATTGCCACGGCTAGTGAGGATTCTAGCGGTGGATTGTTGCTGGTTACCTAGGGCGTGTCAAAATGAATCCAGAGACTTAGTAAAGAGCTAAAAGCCTGAGTATGGCTAAAACCGTCGCCGATGTTATGAGCCGTGACCCCATTGTGGTGGGGCCGCAAACGCCTATCAAAGAGGCAATAAAAATTCTTGCAGAACAACGCATCAGTGGTTTGCCGGTGGTGGATGAATCAGGCAAACTGGTAGGCGTCATTTCAGAAACGGACTTGTTGTGGCAGGAAACGGGAGTAGAGCCGCCAGTCTATATTATGTTTCTGGACAGTGTTATTTACTTGGAAAACCCAGCCCGTCATGACCAAGAACTCCACAAGGCTCTAGGGCAAACGGTTGGAGAAGTGATGAGCAGTGATGCTGTCACCGTGAAGCCTGATCAACCCTTGCGGAAAGCTGCCAAGCTGATGCAGGAAAAATCAATTCGACGACTGGCAGTGACTGACGATGCGGGTAAGGTAATTGGCATCCTCACCCCTGGAGATATTGTGCGGGCAATGGCAGTTGAGCTTAATGATTAATCGGGTAGATACTCAACCCTGTGTGTACCTAGATAGAATTGCTGGTTTAATCGGTAGGGAAGCGCAGTTGGAAACTTGGACTTCAACCAAGGTAAACCCCTGCCTTGTGCTTTTGATAACTAAACAATCAATAACAAACAATTACCAATGAGCGTTACTCGTGAGTCTGTACAACAGCTGTTGAGTTCAGAGGACTTTGGCAAGCGTATAAGCGGAGTTAACCAGCTACGCCAGCTAGAACCCTCAGTGGCGTTTGAGTTAATCCAGCCAGTTGTGACTGACAAAAATACTCGTGTCCGATATGCGGCAGTAAGCCAACTCGATACCCTGGGCAGTCAGGATTTACAAGCGACTTTGACGATGTTGCGCGATCGCTTAATCAATGACTCTGAACCGGATGTCCAGGCAGCTGCTGCTGATGCCTTAGGAGCGCTGAAGCTCACAGAAGCCTATGAAGATTTGCAACAGCTTTATCATCAGACTTCTGAGTGGCTAGTTCAGTTCAGTATTATTGCGGTTCTGGGGGAACTGGGTGATCCGCGATCGTTTGAGCTTTTAGAGGAAGCACTCAACTCCAATATCAGCCTTGTACAAACTGCTGCCATTAGTTCCTTGGGAGAATTAGGTGATGCGCGTGCTGTACCTCTGTTGATTCCCTTTGCCACAAATTCAGATTGGCAAGTTCGCTATCGGTTGGTGCAGGCGCTTACTACACTAGGAGGAGCAGAAGCTCGCTCAACGCTGGAAGTTCTAGCGAAGGATGAAAAAGAGGAAGTAGCTCAGGAAGCTCAAGCGGGTTTAAAGTCAGTTTGACTACAGGTCGTTCGTAGGGGCACGAATACCTTAACCTCTACCATGTGGTGTACACAACTGAGAACCACAATAGATAAAGTCCACTTCAGTCGAGCAAATCTGGCTCTTGACGCACAATCTTGTCATACAGCGACTGGAAGCTGAACCAACCCATGTAATGCGAACCAATCTGACTGTAGGTCAGACTCGCTATTTCTGGGTCAATCACTACGGGTTTCCCCGCTGCCTCAGCCATCAGTTGTGCTTGACAGGAGCGGTCCATTGTGATGAACCACCACGCCGCCTCATCAACCGAGTGACCAACTGTCAGCAAGCCGTGGTTGCGTAAGATAGCAGCCTTCCTATCCCCTAGGGCAGTAGCAATGCGCTTACCCTCCTGAGTATCTAACACCACGCCAGTATAGTCGTCGAATAGGCTGTGGTCTTCATAGAATGAACAAGCATCTTGGGTGAGGGGGTCAAGGAGGCGTCCTAGGCTTGACCAGCTTTTCCCGTAGGTCGAATGAGCGTGGGCTGCTGCCACCACATCGGGTCGGGCTTGGTGTACCTGGGAGTGGATAGCGAAAGCAGCGACATTCACTGGCTTGTCACCCTCTACAACCTCTCCTTTGTGATTGACTAGCAGGAGGTCAGAGACTCGGATGTGACCAAAGTACATTCCGAATGGGTTAACCCAGAAGTGGTCAGCAAGTTCGGGGTCACGTGCGGTGATGTGACCAGCGATGCCCTCATCGAACCCGTAGCGGGCAAACAGGCGAAAGGCAGCAGCTAAGCGCTGTTTTCGATGGAGGCGCTCATCTTCTACACGCTCAAATGTAGGCGGTTGAGGGAGGTCTATTTTGGACATGATTCAGCTTCACAGAAATCTGAGCAGGGTTTGGTGTCCGATAATTCATTGTGACTCGAATTGTTCAGTTTCTGTATATAGCAGTCCTAAATGATTCGTGAATGCGAGATACCCGACTTCTTTAAGAAGTCGGGTATCTGAACCGATGGCATCTCATAACTCAAATACGATTGCTATAGCGATCGCGTTCACTTTCCCATCCGGATCATGTTCGGTGCGATCCCATTAGCAAAGCGAAGCTTTGCAGTCTGCCCTTGGGGTGGGGAGTAGGGAAGGGGGGAAGACTTTTGTACGAAGCTTGAAACTGGGTTTTGCCGAGCTTCAAACAGCGTTCACGTTGGCTGTTTCCCCACTCCCCCTTGCTGTCGCTGCCTTAATTGATTGATTCCACCAACAACGATGAATCCAGCCCAAGACCATTTGCCGAGAGGGTAGTATTCTTGATATTCCTTTCAAGTACTTTCCTGATATCAAGGCTCAACCGGCTGCTCAAAACCTTTTGAATTTTCGGCTGCAAATCTCCTTCTATATGGTCTTGAAGCCTTTCCAGGGATGTAAGCAAACGTTGCCTGTTTGGTAGAGGCAAATCTCCCATCAATTCGTCGGCTTCCTGTAACATTTGCGCTTGCGCTTCTGGAATAAGCTTCATCCAATTAGAAAGCAATAAGTTGCGCTCTACGATAGTCAGCTTCCATTGATATTCAGGCATGTTGCTTGTCTCGTCTAACATTCCACTACCTGTTCCTAATCCTAGAAAATGAATGTGAACACCTTGTGAAGTAAGCGCTCTTTTTTGTAAAGTAATTGTGAAAAAAGCGCTTTACGTATTACTACGTAGATTTACTTTTCCGTCTTTCAAGACTTTATATGTTGTATCCGGATAGTTTTATAAGTTAATCCTTTGGATGTAGAAAAAGAAGAAGAACCTAAGGACGATTGAATTGTCCAATAGTTGGAAGCTTTAACAAGGGGAGGCAGGGGGAGAGAAATGTACTACCTTTGACTGCAACTTAATTCAGGTAATCCGGACTAACGCACATGATTGTTTCCCTGTCAAGACATAAGTCCTATAGGATTAGAGAAGTAGTCATACAGTATTTGCAGCTGGTAAAGCTTTCAACAACCCAGTGGCAGGAGGTACGATTTTGAGAGATTCATTGCCTGAACCTGACTCCCCAGATTATTTTGGTTTCGATGAGTTAGACAGTGCGATTTTGAGCTTTGAAGAAATTCAGGGAGAACTGAACTACAAACAAGCACATGACGCACTACGAGACTTGGTGACCAATCTCGACCTGACACCCCAAGAGCAAGCTGGTTTAGAATCAGAAATTGAAGACTTAGCCGCCCTACTGGACAAGCTAGAACATACCTGTGTGCAGATTGCCGCCTTTGGTATGGTAGGACGGGGTAAATCTTCGGTGCTTAATGCCTTATTGGGTGAACCTGTGTTTGAAACAGGTGCGCTGCATGGCGTTACCCGCAACAGTCAACAAGCTAGCTGGCAGTTAAGTCAAGAAACTCTTGCCGACAGTAATCAAGACATTTTTAGAGTGGCGCTGCCTGGTATAGGTAATTCCCAGATTCAGCTGATTGACACTCCGGGAATCGACGAAGTAGACGGTGAGACTCGTGAAGCCTTGGCGCATCAGGTTGCAAAACAGGCAGACTTGATTCTGTTCATCATCGCCGGTGACATGACGAAAGTGGAATACGAGGCTTTGTCCCAACTGCGGGACGTTGGTAAACCGATGTTGCTGGTGTTCAACAAAATTGACCAGTATCCTGATGCTGACCGAATGGCAATTTATCGCAAAATTCGGGATGAGCGGGTGCGGCAGTTACTCTCACCAGCAGAAATTGTCATGGTTGCTGCTTCTCCCTTAGTGGCTCACGCGGTGCGACGTGCAGACGGCAGCACAGGAGTACAGCGTCGTCCTGGGATACCGCAGATCCAAGATTTGAAGCTAAAAATCCTGGAGATTTTGCACCGGGAAGGGAAATCTCTGGTTGCCCTCAACACGATGCTTTACGCCGATGATGTCAACGAGCAACTGGTAAGCCGGAAAATGACGATTCGGGATGAGAGTGCCAATCAGATTATCTGGAAAGCGGTGATGACTAAGGCAGTCGCGATCGCTCTTAACCCTGTTACTGTCGTAGACATTCTCACCGGCACCGTGATTGATGTGGTGATGATTCTAACCCTATCTCGCCTCTACGGCATTTCCATGACGCAGCAGGGAGCAGTAGGCTTACTGCAAAAAATAGCGATTAGCATGGGTGGTCTCAGTGCTAGTGAACTCCTGGCAACTCTGGGACTCAGTGGACTCAAAAGTGTTTTGGGTCTGTCTGCACCAGCAACGGGTGGGGTGTCTTTAGCTCCTTATCTTTCTGTTGCACTAACCCAGGCGGGGGTTGCGGGTGTCTCTTCTTATGCTATAGGGCAAGTTACCAAGTTTTATTTGGCAAATGGGGCGTCTTGGGGACCGGATAGTCCAAAAGCCGTTGTGAGCCGCATTCTTTCCTCCCTAGATGAAACCTCGATCCTCAATCGGATTAAAGGGGAATTAGGGGCGAAACTTGGAGGAGGGCGATCG
>CBDTXL010000224.1:0-7533 GCA_965364435.1 uncultured bacterium | reverse complement strand
CGCTGGTTATAGGGAATGTCGTTGCGCCCGGAAACTTGCCATAAGCCGGTAATTCCAGGACGAATCGTCAGAATTTTGTCCATGTGACGCCCGTATTTGGGCAGTTCTTCTGGCACTAACGGTCGGGGACCAACAACACTCATATCTCCCATCAAAACATTCCAGAACTGAGGAAATTCATCCAGGCTAGTAAGCCGGAGGAATTTCCCAATCCAAGTAATTCGAGGGTCTTGCTTGAGCTTGAAATTATCCTCAAATTCTGCCCGCAGATGAGGTGAGGTTGCCATTATGTCTACCAACACTTCATCTGCGTTTTCCACCATTGTTCTGAATTTAATGCAACCAAAAGGTTTGTAATTTTTCCCCACACGTTCCTGGACATAAAAAATTGGTCCAGGTGAGCTGATGGCAATCAGCATTGCTAGTAGCAGGTAAACCGGCAAAAACAAAATCAGAACGGCTAGCGAAAACAGAACATCAAACAGCCGCTTGGCGAAATCTCCGTCTAAGCGATGTCGAGACAGACCTTTGTGTCTGCTTCGCGACGCGAGTGGCTGAAAACCTCGCTTCACGAGTGCTCGGAACATCTTAACGGAGATAAGTTGGCTTTCGGCAGTCATCTTACTCCTTCACTTCACACCACACCGTCACGATCATAAAGCCACAAGACGCTTGCTACGGTGTTCTACGCTCTGGAAACTCGAATTTGTTATGGGAAAATCGAGACGGGTAGTCCTGTGTGCAGCGCTCCAGAAAAGCCAAATAGCGATCGCCAAAGATTTTTGGGGTAAATTGAGAAGCGTTTAATCGGCTCCTTTCGGGACTAAACGCTCCTTTTGACGCCTCAAAAGTTTTCACGGCTTCTATCAGAGCGGCTGAACTTTGACTTAAAAAAAATAGACCCGTTCCGCTGCCCGGATGTTGCCGAATATCTCGAACAGTTTCCAGTGCCCCACCAGCGCCATAGGCAATTACCGGCGTGCCACAGGCTTGGGCTTCCACTAGGGCAATGCCAAAATCTTCGATTGCAGCGTACACAAAGGCTTTTGCTTGGGACATATACTGCTCAACCACACTATCTGCACAGAACCCCAGCACTTGGACATTGGGCTTAGCCAGTTTACGAATCGCCTCCAACTCCGGTCCATCACCAATCACTATAAGCGGGTGTCCCAGTTGATTGAAGGCTTGAACAATTAAAGAGACTTGCTTGTAACTCACGAGGCGGGAAACTGTGAGATAAAAATCTTCTTTTTGAGCCTGGAAGGGAAATCGCTCAATATTGACGGGCGGGTAAATCACTGCCGCCTGACGCCGGTAGCAGCGCCAGATGCGCCGTGCAGTGTGCTGAGAGTTTGCAATGAAGTAGTCCACCCGGTTTGCCGAAAGGGCGTCCCACTGACGCAACTGATGAAGCAGATACCGTGTGATTAAGCCTTGAGGCCCACGCCCCATACGGCTACTGCGTAGGTAATCAAAAGTTAAGTCCCAGGCGTAGCGCATGGGCGTATGGCAGTAGCAGATGTGCAGCTGTTGCGGGGTGCTAAGGATTCCCTTAGCGACAGCATGGGAAGAGGAGAGGATGAGATCATACCCACGTAAGTCCAGCTGTTCAATCGCTAAGGGCAGCAGCGGCAGATATTTCTGAACACCGTTGCGGGCGAAGGGCAAGTGTTGGAGAAAGGTTGTGCCAATCTTTCGCCCAAACAGATAACTCTGGGGATTGGTAGATTCAAAATCAATCAGGGCATAAAGATCGGCATCAATGTGCTTCAAGATTTCTTGAACTACCAGTTCTGAGCCGCCAGTTGCTTTGGGCGTCAACCACTCATGAACCAGGGCATGTTTCAAGTACATTTACCTAAAATGCTTCTTAGAGTAAGAGCTTACCCCAAGGTGAGGCACCAAGGATTCGAGGATTAACAGGAGGGACACTAAGGTTAGCCACTACTTACCTGAGCAGTATTTATTAACGTCCGTGACTAATTGAGCTTCTGGGATAGTGGCTTGCTTAAAATTGGTCGAGGCTGCCTCAAAGGCTAAACGGTTGTTCTGCTGAACTGCTGCTTCAAGGTCGCGCATGGCTTTGCCTATATCGCGGTACATATTAACATAACCGACTTGATAGTCTTTGAGCTTTTCGTCCCTCACATTTATGGCTTTCATTTCTTGAGACGCCTTTTCTATTACATCGGCTAATTGACGAATCACCTTGGGATCACGCGCCTGATCGCTATTGGTAATGGGTTTCGCTGCATTGACTGGCTCGTTGGCAACCTTGATAATCTTGTTACACTGGGAGACTTTGCTCTCGCTACAGCTAATGGTCAACAAGCTGATGGCAGCACTCAGGGGAAGAAGGACGAAGTACCGCGTCGGAAAATGCATCAATGCTCTCCTAATGAGTTGTGGGCACTCTCGTTGTCGTAGCATATTTTTCCTGTGCTTGAAAGTCCACAGGCATGCCATAGTCAAACCTAACCGCTTTCAAGCCGGGATGCTCAATCGTTATTCTTTGGTAAGGGCAATCCCTCCATCGCTTCAATGGCAGCAGTAAGGCGTTGCAGCGTTTCTGTTAGTTGCCCCAACTGCTCTAAAGAATCATTTTGAGTTTCTGCCAGGGTTTGCACCGCATCACTTAAGGCAAACAGCTGGTAACCTTGTTGTTGAACTTGGTGCCCTTGGTGTTGCACTTGAATGGCAAGGGCATCCACGCGGTCAGCAAGACGGTCAATTGTCTCGGTGGTCGCGAGAATTGCCTCTCCGATTTGTCCCACAATTGACTCCAAACGACTGATTCGGGCTTCTACTGCAAGAGTTCCCTTTTTCGGAGGAGGAGGGTTGCTTTGAGCCTTTCCAGTCTGGGCTTGTCTATTCACCGGCAATTTTTTAATCCAAAAGCAGAGTTGTTAAACAGTTAATAATGCGTGAAAAGTGGCGGCAATGCCATGTGGATCAGGGAAAAGTCGAGCAGTGTGTCCCCTCTCTTTACAAAGGCTTGATTTGTGTCTGCATGACTTTATCGATCCCACAGCAATATAAGCAGATAAGTGCATCACTGCGGCAATGTTGTGGGTAGTAAATAGCCGGTCTAGTATTGTGCGATCGCACGTATCCCGACCCCCCAATCCACCTGTAGAACATCTTCCACAAGCTCTCGATGCCCTTATACCAATCCATACAGCAAAATGACCCTGTAGCCCAGCCGTTCCAGTGCCCACACAGCATGAGAGCCAATATATCCTGCCCCGCTAGTCACTAAAATTGTTTGTTTGACTTGCGACACCCTAACACTCTCCCAGATTTTCGTTCCATAGCCTCACTTTACCGATAATGGCTGGCTCTTTGCCCCTTTCTTCTGGATATGGGGATGAAACAACGCTAGCAGTATGCCCAAGGAGTAGCGAGTGGGGAGTGGGGGAAGAGTGTTGTAGATCGCTTGAAACTGAGCTTTAGCCCCGCTACGAAGAGCTTCAAGGTTGGCTGTTTCCCATCTCCTTGGGCATTAGCTTGCCCACCATCTGCGGCTACGAGCGCTCGCCGTTGTGCTTGCCTCGAAGTAGCGGTAAATCATGCAATCGAGTGGTCTAGCACCCAAAACCGCTTTCTGGACAATTATTGCTGCCAATCACAAGTATAATGCCCGGTATTGGTGATTTAAACCGCGGTTCAGGCAGTTGAGGTTTTACTGAAACGACGGTACTACCAGTTGTTAGTTGTTAGTTGTTATTGTGAATGGTCAGACTAACAATTAACAACTAACAGCTAACAACCAACAACTCACAATTTCTGAACAATGTTCCTACTACTTACTCAAGTACTACTGTGGCTGCTGCTCACAGTCATTCTCTACAATCTGCTGCTCAAGGTAATCCCCAGATCGTATCTGACCTTGCTTGGGGGTTTGCTTCTGTTCGCCATCATCGTGCTGGCGTTTTTCTTTCCCAACGACAGACTGGTGTCAGCAGCATGGAGCGTTCTCTCGTTCCCCCTCAAGCCAGTGGGAGCCACAATTTTGCTGTTGAGCATTGCCCTGAACCAGGGTCTCAAAAAAAGGAATCAGGTGGTGGCAGCACTAGTGATTTTGCTGATCTCAAGTACGCCGTTTTTGGCCACCCTGTTAGCTCGAAGCCTTGAACTAGGGGAAGTAACGCAGGGTGCTACGACTGGCGCTGTGGCAGCACCGGCAGCCCAAACTGCTGGGGCGATTGTAGTGCTGGGGCGGGGAACGACACAACCAAACCTCCCCCCCCGGACGCAAATTCAACTGACTGATACAGGCGATCGCATCCTTTATGCCGCCCAACTGTATCGCGAACAGTTAGACTTGGGCAGTCAACCGATAGTAATTGTTAGCGCTGGTCCCCGAGCTGATTTGCAAGGAAATCGAGACCAGACTATTGAAGCCAACGATATCGCGACATTGCTGACTCAATTGGGTGTTCCACGAGAGCGGATTGTTGTTGAACCCAGAAGCGAAGATCTGCGCTCTAGTGCCGAGGAGGTAGATCGAATCTTGAGAAGTCGAGGATTAGGTGGCACGCGCGTTATTGTCGTAACATCTGGTTTAAATAGCCGCCGTGCACGACTAACGTTTGCTGATGTTGGTCTTAATGTAATTTCCCGACCTACAGATTTTTATGGGATTCAGCCCGGTGCTACACCCAATGTACCTATTGGGGTACGCTCCTTTATCCCCAATGTCGAATCGCTGACGATTACCACGCGGATCGTTGATGAATTCTTTACCTCGCTTTACTACTACTTACGAGGCTGGCTAGCGCCGGTAGCTGCGTAGTTTGTAGCATTTGAGAAGGGGAAGGTGAGGAAGATGGGGAAGGTAGGGAAGGTAGGAAAGGTAGGGAAGTAATTTCTCCCCTATCCCCTGCATCTCCTCCATCTCCCCCATCGCCCTCATCTGGGAGCCATCTACTACCCTTGTGAAGGTAACTCTGTATCAGATCTTCAGGATACCTTCTGGATTCACCGAGAGAAGCGATCGCCTCTGCAACCCCTCCTCCTGAAGAATCGCATTCGCCGCCAGTAACCCACTGCTAATCGCCCGTTCCATCAAACCACAAGGAAACGGCATCTTCACCCAGTCACCCGCAAAAATGAGATTAGGGACACAGGTGCAAGTTTCTGGTCGTTCGGCATAGCTACCGGGTGGATAGCCAGAAAAGTTTTTCTGGTTCACCAGTTCCCGGTGCAGCATATTCGATTCCTTTAGTTCCGGGACAATTTCATAGAGTTCCTGCTCAAATGTCGTTAGAAGTGCTTGCTGATTCGGAAATTCCTTCTCTTTGTAGCAGTAAGCATGTAACTCCACGACGCTACCGCCAGTTTTCTGATTCCAAGCGATGAATTGTTCTTGAATCCGGTGATACAGGGTAATGCTATCAGTGAGTTGATAGCCAGACAAAGACGTGAAGTTGCTGTGTTTCCAGTCAAAGTCGCGGTCAAACCAGAAGCGGGCAACAGCAAAGGGGTCAGCTATGCTTAATTTCTCAACTTGATTGAGCAGCTGCTGATTCACCTCACCCTCACAAAGCTTAGATAACTGTTGGACTCCAGGAACATCAGTGGCAAAGACATAATAATCTGCCTGAATCGTTTCCCCAGAGGTCTCTAGAGGTACGGCATGCCGTGCCTCTACAAGTTGCACCTCATCTTCAGTGCGTTGGGCAATTTGGAAGCGGGGTAAATCCCGTTTGGCTGGACCCGCAACGACTCGCCCCTCGGCATCGTAGAGTGCGCCGTGGCAAGGACAGAGAAACTTTCCATCGCCTTGACGTTGCACCGTACAGCCTTGGTGAGTACAAGTCAGAGAAATTGCTTCACCTCCTCCCGGTGTTACTGCAAAAACAGCATCTCCAGCCCCGTAATATTCAATAATTGGGGATTGGGAAGAAGATGACGCGGAGAGTTCTTCTACAAAATTCCCCGCGTCCCCGCGTCCCCGCGTCCCCGCGTCCCCAGTCCCTACACTACGCTTTACCCAAAAGGGAACATCAATCTGGGCATTTCCCTGCTGGTAGCTGAGGGAATTAATTTTGCCTTGCTGCCAGTTAATGCTGCTCACCGTTGCCTCAGTGACAATCTTTCCACCCAGGCAGCCAATTGCTCTGGCAATTGGCTGCACCAAGCTGGTACCCATGTCCTGCCGGGTGCCATTGAACGCCAGCCCCTCTGGGTTGCCAAAAAAGTAGAAGTGGAAAAACTGCATCAGTTCTCCCACACTAAGCACATCTGGGGCGTTAAGGCTGGATTTAGCAAAGGGTAAAAAGTACAAATCATAAAGCCCTTGTGGGAAATCTCCCTCCACCCACTCTTGCACCGATAGGTGATCGAGGCGCTCAAAAGTCTTTGGTATCTGGAACCCCCCGATCGCTTGGAAGACTTGCCAGTGTTTCGGTTTTACCAAATTTATCCCCCAGCGTAGACAATTGGGAGAAGCGATCGCTAAATCCACAATATTCCAGGGAAATGCCGAATGGTTCGGTCGAAACACCTCTGGATTGTATTTGCCGTCTCGGAAGACAACCGAGTAAGACTCTAACGATACAAAATTGTCTCTGATCTTGAGTTCTTCAACCAGGCTGTTGAGGTTGTAGTACTGGGGGAAAAAGCCGTGGAAGCCATGCTCCATCATGAAGGTTTCATTCCCCACCTGGATCGGCCAACTTGCAATTTTACCTCCCAATTGAGGCGATCGCTCTAAAAGGGTCACTTTAAAACCCCGTTGACACAGTTCATAGGCACAGGCTAGCCCCGCTAATCCCGCACCAACCACAACAACAGTTTTTTGTTGATTTAGCTGCCGTGGTAAATCCAGAGTGTCTTGCTGAAAAATAGTTGGCTGAGGCTTGGATAATCGGGAATATCCCAGTACTCCACCGACGGCACCAACACCAAGTAGTTTCAGGGCAGTGCGCCGAGAAATAGGTGGCAATCCTGGAGAATTGGATGATTGATTCATGAGAAACTAGAGGTATATTTTCCGACAACGAACCTTGCCTACCGATAAATTGGTAGGTTAGTAGACCTGAAAGCCAAAAATTATCGGGGTCGCAACCCGTCTAACAAGACTGAAACTAACTCACTAGCCATCACATCCTTCGGCGAGGTTCCCGGTAAAGTGCTGGCGTAGTGGATGCCGTCCATAACCGAGAGAAAAAAACCCGTGAGGTTCTCAGGCGTCACATCTCTAATCTGACTTTGTTCTTGCGCCGCTACGAACAGTTGCTTGATGGGGTCCAAGATGCACTGGGAAGCAACCAACGACAACCGTTGGGTTTGTTCCTCACTCAAAGCTGGCATATCGGTACGCATCAGGCTCAAAAAATGGATAGGTGGTTGTGAGATGAACCAATGGGAAGCAGCATCCAACTCCTCGCGCAGATCTGACCCAGCTTCGGCAAGCACCTGCTGTAAACCATTTCGGTGCCGTTCAAAAACTTGTTCGATCACGGTGATGAACAGTTGCTCCTTACTAGGAAAGTGATAGTACAGTGATGCCTGACGAATCCCCAC
>CBDTXL010000223.1:0-7563 GCA_965364435.1 uncultured bacterium | reverse complement strand
AAACTTTAGGTTGAAGTTGAACCCATAGCTGGTATGACCTTAGCGAGAAAAAATACCAGGGTCTATCAAGGATGAAGCCCGCTGGAAGCAAAACTAAAGCCACTGTCTGGGTGGTGGAGAATGGGAAAGTGCGATCGCGTTCTGACCAGTTGGCGACTGAGGAACCCTTGGAGATTCGTCTAGTCTCTCCCCAGAAGACAGTCGCGGTGACAATGCGGACTCCGGGGGCTGACTTTGAACTGACAGCAGGTTTCCTCTACAGTGAGGGAGTGGTGAGTAGTCGGGAGGATATTGACCGCATCAGCTACTGTGTAGACCGTGATGTGGATGGTGAGCAGCGCTACAACATTGTGAATGTGAAACTGAGGGAAGGGCTAAGTCCGGATTTGCCGCCTCTGGAACGCCACTTTTTTACCACAAGCGCCTGTGGAGTCTGTGGAAAAGCGAGTCTTGAGGCACTGCGTTTACGGGGAGGTCCAGTTATCCCAGAGGGTCCAGAAGTATCAGCTGAGGTGATTTACAGCCTGCCAGAGCAGTTGAGAGCGGCTCAGCAAGTCTTTTCAACCACCGGGGGATTACATGCAGCAGCGCTATTCGACACTCAAGGACAGCTGCTGTCTGTGCGAGAAGATGTTGGGCGTCACAATGCGCTGGATAAATTGGTAGGTTCAGCGGTACTGAGTGACCAGTTGCCCTTAAATAACCACATTGTAATGGTGAGTGGACGCTCTAGCTTTGAGATTTTGCAGAAGTGTCTAACAGCGGGAGTGCCAATTGTTTGTGCGGTTTCTGCTCCTAGCAGTCTGGCGGTGGCGCTGGCGAGGGAGTTTGGGATTACCCTGGTAGGGTTTCTGCGGGGAGAACGCTTCAATGTGTATGCCGGGAGAGAGCGTTTAGCGATCGCGCACACATAAATTTACAAAATAATTCCAGAGTCCTGAGCAGAGAATGGGAAGTTCCCTACTCCCTATTCCCCACTCCCTACTCCCTCTCATCTCAACCCTAACTCCTGACTTTTTTCAACGTAGGAAGCTACTAATCAGCCAAAAAACGAAAAATGTCAGCAATGTGGCAAATTTCTCGGTTGTAAAACCAAGGGGGGAGATTTGTATGTTCAGGACGCCACCAAGGAAAGTTCCCAATCCCACACCCACAAGCAGACCTGCCAGTGTCAGTAACACAGCACGACCCAATTGTCGTTCTTTGCGATTGAGAAAGTAAACATTACATCCAACGCCCAACGCCAAAACCAAGGGTAGAATTGACTCATCAGGGGCTTGATAAAAAACAGTAACAGCGCTCAATAGCAAGAAGGAAACAGCTGGCCAGATCAGATCCCCTGTCGTCGGGGTATCCAACAGCCGTTGTAGCCATGCAGGAGAGCTATTGACTGGAGATTGGGTAAAACTCGGTGGGGATTGAGACAATTTCTCTGGAAAACGAATGCGTTCTGGAACCTTAATTTTTCCTTCTTGGCGCATTCTGAGGCGATCCATGATAATCGCATCATAGGCAGCCTCTACAGTCTCTACGAGCTTTTGGTCACCACGATGCTGCTGCATCAGGCGTCCTTTAGCATCCTGAATTTCATCAAAAGAAGCGTCTTCCGTAACCCCAAGTTTTTCGTAGGGATTTTGATCACTCATTCAAAACCTCCGAGACATCCCTTCTTTTCACTCGTATGATAGCGACTCTACACTGGTTATATATTAGGCAACTGTGACGCTCAATTCTGATGTTGCTACCTAAAGGGTAACAGGTTAGTCGTTATCGAGTGTCATGCCAACTCCCCTGCAAGCTAGTTTAGCTTGATCCCCAAACACTAGCACTCTGTGAGACAATCACTTTCAATTTGTGAGAAACACTCGCCTCTTGTGCCTTCATCGCTCAGGCTTTAAGGCAATTTATCCAATATCCGTCCTGCGTAGGATGTCAAGCTATTGGCATCCTCTAATTCTACGACGATAATTGTCTAAAATGCACAATACACAATTAGAGTCAAAAATCCTACGTGTTGATCTCTGAATCCAGTTCTCCGTGGAAAGTTATGACCATGGTTCCCGCCAAGATTCTTGTCGTGGATGACGACCCGGCAATCCGAAACTTAATTGTTCGCTTTTTGGGACAGAAAGGCTATCAAGTGCAGTCTGCTCTTGATGGGAAGACGGCTATATCAAATTTTGAGCAATTCAACCCAGACCTAGTAATTCTGGATGTGAATTTGCCTGACGCCCTTGGCTACAACCTGTGCCAGGAAATGCAGAGCCGCACCGATGTCTTTGTCCTCTTGCTCACCAGTCGGGCAGACGCCGCCGACAAAAACCAAGGGTTTCTTAAAGGTGCCGATGACTACCTCACGAAGCCTTTCGATTTGCAAGAACTGGAAAACCGCGTCGGGGCGATTTTGAGACGCAAGCGGACTGTCACCGCAACTGAACAACAGCGCCTCGTCTTCGACCAGTTGGTCATCGATCCAGGGCGTCGGGAGGTGACTCTCAACGAAGAGCTTGTGAATTTAACTGCCTTGGAATTTGATCTACTGCATTTTCTTGCCTGTCATCCCGGTCGGGTAGTACGTCGCTCCGAGCTAATCCAGGAAGTCTGGGAGTACGACTATGTGGGAGACCAGCGGGTAGTTGATGTCCATATCGGTCAAATTCGCAAGAAGATTGAAGTTGATTCCAGCCAGCCATCATTAATTCAAACTGTTCGGGGTGTCGGTTACAAGTTTGAGGCTCCTCCCCACCAAAAGAATGGAAAGCCTGATGCCTGAAAGGGTTTGATGGCTCTATTTGCTTGGCGTCAACCGGCAATTACTGCTAACGACAAGGTGCTTGGTCTATTTTCAGATTCCAGGGTGTTCCAACAGCGGATTCAACAGGGTGCCCCAATTGATGTGTTTACTAGTGCAGCGAAAGCCGAAAATTTCCCATCAGTTAGGAAGGGGTTAGAGAGGTTTTTAGAAGTGGTGGGAAACTTGCGCCACGTTGCACTAGTGCAGTTGACAAAACGCTTAAAGCCCGCCTAAGCGGGCTTACAAGAAGGCAAAAGAGCAGGTCTTCGCTTTGTTGAGATTAAGTAGCAGGGTGATTGTTAGACTCAGCTGTGATAGCTTCCTTTGTCGCGACTTCATTGGATTTAGGGAGCATTGGTGTATTTACGGCTTGCTCTAGCTCTTGTGCCTCGCGCTTAAACTCACTTTCAAACTCCTTCGAGGCATCTTGAAAGCCTCGAATTGCCTTACCCAGACTCCGACCAATTTCCGGCAACTTCTTTGGTCCAAAGACCAATAGGGCGATGACCATAATCAGGGCCATTTCCGGCAAACCAATACCAAAAACATTCACTTGATGACCTCCTGCAATTCGTCGAGGGAACAGTCCCAGTCCTCAGTATAGGAACAAAAAAACCCGGACGCGCCGGGAAGCTTAAAGATTGATTGGAGACGTGAGGTCACTAGACTATTGACCTAAGCTTTTCCAATCAACATTGATGCCCTCAAGCAACAGCGAGGAGTTGTAGAGCTGCAAAATAATCAGTAAAAAGACGAAAAATAACAGCATGAAGACTGCCATCAGTGGCGTAGTTCCCCAACCTGGAGCAACTTTACCATACTCAGAGTTTAGGGGCTTGAGAATCTCTCCCAGCCGAGTCCGTTGTGCCATGAGTCACCTATGATGAATCTCAATAGATATTTTGTAATGTTCCGTAATATTATAAGGGTATAGAACTCATAATTTATCTAACATCATGGAACCTGCAACAGTTCTTAGCATTTCTATTGGCGTCTTTGTTCTCGCTGTCACCGGCTTTTCAATCTATACCTCTTTTGGACCGCCTTCTGCGGAATTGAGCGATCCGTTTGAAGATCACGAAGACTAAGCTGCCTGTGCATCTAATGAAGCCCACTCGCTTGGGTTGGTAATGGGTAATGGGTAATAGGTAATAGGTAATGGGTAATAGGTAATGGGAATGGAAACCCCTAAAACTCTGCCCAAAGGGTGTGTAGCGGCACTCCGGTTACCAAAACCGTTACCAGCGTCTTGTGACTGGTCAGTTGCCTCTACAATCCAATTTAAGTTAAGACTCCTCATGCCAAATGCCGTGGAACTCAGAGTTCCACGGTTTTTTATATTACTTCTCATTCCGCTGGGGAAGATGCCGCCGTCGATTCTACTGGCAAAAGCTGCAATCGATAGCGATAGAGAGCCACTGGTCGCGCCTGAGCTTTGAAATAATCGCTGTCTTGGGGTGAGAGGTAAACCGCTGTTACCTGATCTGCCTCAATTGCTAAACTGGGCGAGAGCGTTGCGCTGACTTCGGCGTGAGCGCTCAGTCGAACGCTGCGATCTGCGCTTCGCAGCAGCTGATATGCTGTTGTTGTTTCCACCTGGTTGAAATAAGGTTGGGGTGTTCCACGAAAGACTTGATTGGAAACCTCTGTCGCAATAAACTGATCAGGAGTTGGTGTCTCAGATGCTCGACCCGTAACAACCGAGATGAGTTGACGCCCTGTTCGCAAAGAAGTGATTTGGCGATTGGGGGAATCGGGATCGACCTTGACGGATTGAATCACGCGATCGCCTAGATAAGCCCTACCAATATTTAACCCATTGAACGCCCGGTCTGCCACCACTCCAAACGTTTTGAGTTTTGAACTTTTAGCGCGTCGGTATTCGGAACCTTTTCCGAATAAGGAGACGCGCCCAGTAGGGGTTTTGAGTGGAAGAAAGCGATCGCTAATCTCTGTTTGCGTAGCAGGCACTCTGCCGATTGGCGGATTGCTGAGGGCTTGAAACCGCACCAGAAAATTGACTGGCTGATTGAGATAACGGCGATTGCTTTCAAACCCTGGCGTCACAACCTCTGGGGCTAGAGGTGCCACCTGATCGACTAACGTGCTGGTAACGTTCCAGGTGCCCTCCATCCAATCGGGATATACCAAATCACCCTCTGCTGCGGTAACGGGTGGTTTACTCTCCCAATGGGGAAACTGCGCCAAACGGTCAGCCAACTGCCCCGCCTGCGCCTCACCACCCCAGAGCAGCAAGACTAGAACCAGCCATAATACCAAAATCCCTCTTACAATTGCCACGACTTGGTCTACTTCTTTTAGCAAGAGCAAAACATCTGAATCTCAATTTTCGGGAGAAATTTCAATCGTTGAGTGGCGAATGCTTCACTGCGACTCTGCTGGTGTAGGTTCCCAAACTTCTCCGTATTGCTCCCGCAGCGCCTGCCAAGCTTCTACCTGTCCCGGCGCGTATTCCCCTGGCTTCCCCCATTGGAGAAATGCACTTAAGGCTGGTTCCTCTTTCTCGTCCAGAAAGCGAATCGCATAAGTCGTGAAATTGCCCCGTTTTGATTCACCCGTTTCAAATTTCACCTGTTTGATGGCATCCATATTCAGGTGAAACTCCAAGTTGTCTTTGTGCATGTTGGCGTACCTTCCCTTAGGCAACTCTGCATAGAACAACTTTTCGATAGTGTCCCTGGCTTCCAGAACCGCTGCACTACTGGTCACGATTAGACGCAATGTTCCGAGAGTTTCGCAAGCTTCCAAAAATTCTTTCAGGGTAGCAGTCATGAAATTAGATTTAGGTAAGGATTTGAGACGATTATAAAGAAGGAGCTAGGGGAAAAGGCCGCAGGAGCAATATGGATTTAAGGCCACCCCAATCTTTACTATTGCTCCTGCTGTTCATAAGCCGCAACAATTCGCTGGACTAGGGAATTACGGACGACATCCTTTGTGGTGAGTTCGCAGAAGGAGATACCTTCAACGTGTCGTAGGATTTTTTGGGCAACTGCCAATCCTGTCTGTTGGTTTGCAGGTAAATCGGTCTGGGTGATATCGCCAGTAACTACCATGCGAGAGCGGAAACCGAGGCGCGTTAGCACCATTTTCATCTGTGCGGGTGTCGTGTTTTGAGCCTCATCGACAATTACAAAGGCATTACTGAGGGTGCGACCTCGCATATAAGCCAAGGGAGCGACTTCAATAACGCCTCGTTCCATCAAATTAGAAATTTTTTCAGGGTCAATCAATTCATACAAAGCATCGTAGAGGGGACGCAGATAGGGATTAATTTTCTGCTGCAAGTCTCCAGGTAGAAAGCCCAGCTTTTCACCAGCTTCCACAGCTGGTCGCGTTAAAATTAGTCGTTCGTACTGATTTGCCAGTAGAGCTTGAGCAGCTAGAACGACGGCAAGGAAGGTTTTGCCGGTGCCTGCGGGACCGATGCAGAAGGTGAGGTCGTGGGTTAGCACGGCTTTGGTGTACTGCCGCTGCTTGAAGGTTTTGGCGCGGATTATTTCGCCTCGGCGGGTACGTGCCAGAACATCTTCCTGTAAATCCTGTAGCTCATCCTCTCGGTGGGTATCTAAGGCATGGCAAGCCGTCAGGATGTCCACTCCTGTGATACTTTTGCCCTCCTTCCAGAAAGTTTTTAGCGATCGCACCAGTGATGAGGCGCGTTCAACTTGTTTTTCTGTCCCAGAAATTACCAGTTCTTGTCCCCGCAGGACTATAGCCGCACCAGTTTGCCGCGACAGGGTTTTGATGTTTTCTTCCCGGTCACCAGCTAGAGCGATCGCGCTTTCGTTACTCGGTAGCTGAATTGTCTTTGATACTTCACTCATGCCAACTGTGGCTTTAAAAGTTGAAAGTTGGCAGGTCTGGAGGAGTTGAAAGTTGGCAAGTTGAATGTTGAATGTTTGGAAGACGCCTAAAATCCTCTAACCTTCTACCTTCTACCTTCAAACCTTCTCCCTGCAACCCCCACACAACCTTCAACCCCTTTACTGAGAGCGGAATTTAGGAGCTGGTTTAGAGCTAGATGAGCGGCGAGGTGAGCCTCTTCTTTCACCAGATCTACCACCAGAGGCACTCTCACGACGGGACGCCTCACTCGGACTCTCATAGATATCCAAATGAACCGATTGACCTGCCGCCTGAGCCGCCGCTTGAATTACTGTCCGAATCGCCTGAATGTTGCGACCACCCCGACCGAACACTCGCCCCTTATCTGCTCCTTCAAAAGCCAGTCGAATCCAGACCCGCTCCTTAGCGTTTGACCTCTCGCAATCTACGCTCAAGCGTTGCGGTGACTCTAAAAACGGCTCTACCAAAAATCGCACAAGACCGACATAATCCGGGCTGGCATCTTGAAGTGAGGAAGAAAGTGTCTCAGGCACGGGCTTGTTCGAGGACATTTGCTTTACGAAGAATGTTGCGTACTGTTTCAGTAGGCTGAGCACCTTCTTGGAGCCGCTTCACAATTGCTGGAACGTTCAGCCTTGTTTCATCCGTTCTGGGATTGTAGAAGCCCAGTTCTTCCAGAGGACGCCCATCGCGACGTGCATCACTTTGAATCGCGACAATGCGGTAGCTGACTTCGCGCTTTTTGCCGTATCGTTTTAATCTTAGTTTAACCATGTTGATCAATAATTCACCTGTTTGATTTTAAGCGATTATCAGGGGGTTGGTTGTTGGTATTTGGTTATTGGTTGTTTGTCATTGGTTAAGACGTGATGACGCTGGAGACCACAAACAACAAACAA
>CBDTXL010000222.1:0-7603 GCA_965364435.1 uncultured bacterium | reverse complement strand
CTAATCTGCAAGGTACAACTGCAAGTAGGTCAGCGTCAGCTTTTTAGTTTCCGCCATGACTCGCTCTCGAAACGCTTCATCTCGACTCAAAGAGAGGACATGGAGTTTACTGACCATTGCCACACTTACTAGAGCAATCAGCTCACATTCTTCTGGTTTCAGCGTTGGAGCACGTAGAGCGTAGAACGCTGCCAATTGCTCGGCTATTTGACGGTCAACAAGAGCCTGCATCCCTAGAACTTCTGATGAGGCTCCGTGTGAATGCACAAATACTGAACCGAAGCCAGGGTGTTCAATGAAGAACTGATTAAAGGCATCACTCGCCCGGTCAACATACACAGCCAACGGCAGATGGACCGACTCTGGAGTGTGTAGCTGTGCAATGACTTGCTGCAACTGTTCGAGGTAGCTTCCTGCCAGAGCCTTGAGAATCGCCGCTTTATCTGGAAAGAACCGATAGAGCGACCCGACTGACATCTTGGCGCGGGCGGCAATCTCAATAGTTGTAGCCGCCTCAAAGCCCCTGAGGGCAAATACCTCGTCAGCTATCTTCAGGATGTGGTTCACCCGTTCAATGCTGCGGGCTTGTTGCGGCTTTCGCCGCATCTGGTTTGAGTTGGATGAGCCTTTAAGCATTTCTTAATCTTTTACTTGACAAACGCGAATAACTATTCGTATCTTAAACGTGAATAGTTATTCACATCTTCCCTCAAGGTAGAGAGAAAGAAAATGGCCCGTTTTCTTATCGGCACAATTCCTCTCGTTGGACATGTCAATCCTGCTTTGCCCATTGCTCGGCAGCTAGTGAAGCGCGGTCATGAGGTGTGGTGGTATACCGGGAAAAACTTCCAATCCAAGGTTGAGGCAACTGGCGCACGCTTGGTTCCCATAAGCGCTGGAGTAGATTTATATGAACCCAAAAACATCCCGAAAAATCTCAAAGGCGTCGCCCACCTTAAATACGCTTTCAAGCACTCGTTTGCCGACCCGGCGGTGGGACAAGTAAAAGACCTTACAGATATACTGCGTGAATTTCCAGCCGATGTACTTTTATCGGATGTTTGTTTTCTGGGAGCCGCTTGGGTTCACGAAAGAGGTGGACCGCCTTGGGCAGCATTCGGAATCACTGCATTATCCGTAATTAGCGACGATACAGCACCTTTTGGGTTGGGAATGCCACCCGATGCCTCAAGGCTCGGACGTTTGCGTAATCGTTGTTTAAACTGGGTGTTTCACCAAGGATTATTCAGGGATGTAACTGTCTACATCAACAGTGTCAGAGCCAGTATCGGATTACCGCCTTACCAAAAGAGTTTTTTTGATGCCGTCGTATCCCCGTATCTCTACCTACAGGGAACGGTTCCAGCATTTGAATATCCCCGTAGTAACTTGCCACCCCAAGTGCATTTCATTGGACCGTATTTGCCACAGCCGCCTGCTTCTTTTACACCTCCCGTTTGGTGGGACGACATGAATTGCGGCAAGCCAGTTATCCATGTCACACAAGGTACAGTAGCCACTGAGGTGGACGATTTGATTGCCCCCACACTTCAGGCACTTGCTTATGAAGATGTACTAGTTGTTGCAGCGACTGGTGGCAAGCCGATTGAAAGTATTAAACTCGCTCCTCTCCCAGCCAATGCCAGGGTAGAACCGTTTATTCCGTATTACCATCTTCTGCCACATGTCGATGTGATGGTAACAAACGGCGGGTACAACGGTGTGCAGGCAGCTCTGGCTTTTGGTATACCAATGGTTGTTGCTGGTCAAACGGAGGAGAAACCAGAAATCTGTGCAAGAGTGGAGTGGGCTGGAGTGGGTATTAACCTGAAAACCAAGACTCCCAAAGCAATGCAGATAAAAAATGCGGTGAAAAAAATCTTAGCGTTACCCCACTACAGGCAGAAGGCAAAACTTTTTCAAGCCGACATCGCCCGTTATGATGCAGCGATAAGAGCCGTTAAGCTACTCGAACAACTTGCGGCAACAAAACAGCCAGTTTTTGGATCAAATTAAATGACACGCTTATTAATGCGCGATTGGAGAGCGATCGCTTATCTTAGTCAGGACTTACGCACAAAGCCCCCCTAGCCCCTGCTTTCAAGACAGTCATCAGTCGCTTGCTTCATCGTCAATTTGGATGTTTATCGGCAAAGTCACTGTAAAGGTAGAGCCAACTCCGACTTCAGAGACTAGCTGAATTTCACCCTGTAGCAGTTTTACGAGGCGCGAAACAATCGCTAGTCCCAAACCCGTGCCTTCCTGCTTTCGACGCCCTTGGTTGAAAAAGGCTTGCGAGTAGGGTTCAAATATCCGCCTTTGATCTTCTGGGGCAATGCCAATACCCGTGTCGGTGATAGCGAAGAACCAGTTGTCGCCTTGTAGACTCTGGCAACTAATTTGAACAAAGCCAACCTCTGTATAGCGAATCGCATTACCCAGGAGATTGGTTAAAATCTGTTGCAAGCGAAAGGGGTCTGTCAGAACTATAGAGGGAGCGCGATCGCAATCTATCTTCAGTTGCAAACCTTCAGCTTGTGCCAGTGGCTCGATCATCTCGCTCACTGTACTAATAACACCACAGACATCGACCAACTCCAGGTTCAGCTTAATTTGAGCAGCTTCGTAGCGCGATAATTCTAGGGAATCGTTGACAATGCGGAGTAGATGCCGCCCCCCTTGTAGCACTCGCTCAATACTGTGGATAGTGGGAGAAGGAGACTCAACGTTGACATTTTGTTGTTGTAGACGCAGGAGAATCTCTGAGTAACCAATCACAGCAGTTAGGGGTGTCTTTAACTCATGAGCCAGGTAAGAAAGCTGGTCTTTGCTTGCTTCAAAAAGACGAGTGAGTTCCTGGTTAGTGAGAGTCAACTGACTCCGGAGTTGCTCCAATTCCTGCAACCGTTCTTTTACATAGCTCTTGAAGCATTGAGAAATCGCTTCATCTAGTACCGCATCGATCTGGCGAGAAACTTGAATAATCTCTTGAGGAGAACTTTTGAGGCAGTTAGGTTCTAACACCGACGAAATAATCCCACGCAGGAGGCTGTACTCTTTCATAATTTCTGCGGGATCATATCCTTGTCTTGCTCGCAAAGTCCCGTGGTCTAGACTTGCCTGGTCAATGGTTTTAAAAGGGTTTTCCTGGGAGGGATCAAGTACCACTGCCAAAGATTTAAGAAGTTTAGGAAGCGAATCACCCAGAGCCGTATCAGACAAATCCACTGAGCTTTGGATCTGGCGGTCTTTACGGACTGCCTCAAGCCATTGCTCCATGATGGTGTCAGTTTTATCAGCAATTGATTGGCTAGCGTTTAGCATGGATAAGGATTAATTCGCGTTCTGGCGATCGCCCAGCAGGCGGCAGTAGCCTCCATCGCCGTAATGAGCAAGTTATGAGTTATGACTACTGAGTTCAAAGGATCAATACAGCTAAACTTACCACCTGGAAGTACCAGTTGGGCAGAAGATCGTGTATATAATCAGCACTGGCGTCTCAAAGAAATGCAAAACTACCACGATAGCCAAATGCTAACCTAGATTAAGCGAACAGCTTGACCTCTGACTTCTAGCTGTAGATAGGTAATTACCCTAGTAATTTTTGCAATGCTGGGGCGGCAGTACACGATGTTTGTTAACCAGTAGAAGGAATTGATGCGGTACTCACTTTTGAGCCGGTTTCGGGGTGCCTTACTGGGCAGCGTTGTGGGAGAAATTCTCGGCAGTGGTGGCGGAATCGGGCGAGTTTTGGGTGCAGCAAACCTCACAGCCTCCAAACCAGGAGACACTCAGCCTAGTCAAACGCTTTCAGATTGGAGCAAGATTGCCACTTGCGGCACCGAGAGCTTAATTCGCTGTGGCAGGCTTGATCTAGAAGATTGGGTGCGTCACTCTGAAATGACGCAGCCGTCTCTGCTCTTGTTAAAAATGGCTGCTAGTAGCAGTGAGGCGGCGGTGGCAACGCTTCCGATCGCGCTATTTTTTCACGACGATGAAGTCAAGTTGCGACAACAGCTGCTCAAGGCGGCGGCGGTATGGCAGCATGATTCCGAGGCGTCTGAGGGTGTATTGGCAGTTGGATACGCGATCGCTCTTGCTCTCACTGAAAAAATCGACTTTGCCACATTAATTCCCCGAACCCTTGCCTATCTGGGAACCTCTCAAACGCCTCTGGTACAACAACTGGAACAGGTACAAACGCTATTAGAGCAGGGTGCGGGATTAGATACAACTCTCACCCAGCTGCGTCGCAACTCCCAATATAGAAGCGAACCGCCGAGTCACCCCTACAAATCCATTGCCCTAGCCTTTTACTGTTTCCTCAACACCCCAGAAGATTTTCGCCTGTGTGTGACTCGTGCTGCCCGTTCTGGTGAGCAACACCAAACTACAGTTGCCCTCACTGGCGCTTTATCCGGTGTATATAATAGTATTGTTGGTATTCCTGTAGGCTGGCGTCTCGTTGCCAACCGAAATATTGCTGGCGTCCAAAAGTGGCAAGTAGCGGGTCGCCTCTTTTCGGTTTGGTCGGGTGTTTATGATGTTTCAGCTATAGATCAGTGTCCGCTGGCGGCTGTGGCAGCACCCCGCGTGATTCAGCCCCGATAACAATCTGTGATGAGTGATACTGCCCCAGGAAAAAGAGCGGGATGCTGCTTAAAAGATTGAGCCTTTATAATACCTGTGCGCCTGTAAGTGATAACAGTTAGCTCCCGATTCACTAGTAGCATTAGGGTTGTGTAAAGGCGGGTTTAACGAGACATCTGGCATCTCCACAGAAAATCTGGTTAAACCCACTCTTACTCTCTTCAAAGCTAAAAGAATATCTAGGGTTGGGGAGTAGGGAGTGGGGGAAGTAGTAACGTCTTACCGTGCGAAGGGAGTAATAGGCAATAACCGGGCAAATGAGCTTGATATGAGCCAGTAAAACAAGATTAATTGGCTCGCATAAAATACGCATTCCCCGCTGGGTTTTGTAAGGTAAAAAGAAGTGCACTCAAAAGTTACGGTGTGTAAGTTAAGTACAGATAAATTCCATTGATCCGCCTGCAACCAAAGCAAGCCTAACTTGCGCTCCCACCACTACCATTACCTAAAATGGTAACCCCCGTGCTATGAAAACGCTTCATTCGTTGACGCAGCCGCTCACGCAATTGCGTCGAACATCTATGCATCTTCGCGCTTGGTTATCCTTCAGGGTGCCTGACTCCTCTGCCACTGGTAGAGACGCAATTAATCGTGTCTCTACAGGGTGCCACATACAGCAGGGTGATTTGTCTCATCGACACCTACAGCCGAGACTTCCTCCAAAGCGACGTGATTGCCCTAGACGCACCCTACGCGGGAGCAAAGGGCGTTCACCAGTAATGTGGCTGCTGGCAGTTGCCTCCCTTACCAGTGTTATGGGCAACCGCTTCTACAATCAGCCGAAGCTGGATGTCGGCAAAGTTGCTCCACAGACAATCCGAGCACCATTGGATGCCAGTGTTGAGGACACTAAAACCACCGAAGAAAAGCGTAAGGCAGCTCGTACAGGCTCTGTCCCTGTATTGATGTTAGACAACTCGCTTAGCCAAAAGATCTATCAGGATCTTCAGCAATCTCTCGACAAGGCGGAAGAACTGCGGCAGATGAGCAGTCCTTTTCCCTTTGTAGAGACTACTGTTTTGTCAGATGCTACCCAGCGGTATCTGCGTCAGAGCAAGGAATTGGAATGGCGTACTATTGTAGCATTATCAGGCACGGGTACAAATGTCAAGCCGTCTGATCCACTTGAGAAGCCACTGAATCTCTCTTTTTCCCAAGCGGTAAACGAACTGCAAAGCTATCGTCAGCGGTCTTCTCCTCAAGCGTTCTCTACTCTTATTGAGTCGATCTCACAGGCTCGTCAGGGATACGCTCAGGCATTGCGTCAGCTCTCAGAGCCGTTTTCCGCTGAATCAGGTTCTCACTACGATGCTTCTTTGCTTGAGCTATCGGATGTGGTCTGGCAGGAGACGCGAAGCGGTATTAATCAGGCGTCAAAGCGCATTCTCACCCAGGGCATTCCTCCAGGACTACCGCCCCACATCTTAGAGGAAGCGGTAAAGATCCAACTGAGTACGCTCGTCCCTCCTGATGCTGAGCCTTTAGCGACTCAACTACTTTTGGGCGTCTTGCAGCCTAACTTAACGGAAGATAAAGAACGAACGAAACGAAGGGCAGAACAGGCGGCACAAGCCGTGAAGCCGGAAATTGTCTCGGTGGAGCAGGGGGAAGTAATTGTCTATGTCGGTAAGCAAATTACTCAGGCGGATTTTGTGTTGCTGGATCACTTCGGCTTGAGCCGTCGGGGAGTTAACTGGCGTGGTCTAGTAGGATTTGGGGGTCTCGTTACTGGGGCAGTGGGCGTTTTTTGGCTGGTGGAACGGCAAGTGCATCCCCGGCTGCGACGGCGCGACCATCTTTTAGTCTTGCTTCTGAGTCTCTCGACACCGCTTCTGGGGATTTTTGGTGTTCCCTACACAGACCTACCCGCAATTGGTTTGTTAGTGGGCAGTTTTTACAGTCCCGCTTTGGGAGTTACGGTTGTTGGTCTGCTAACGGGGTTAATGACATTCAGTATGGAAGTCAGCTGGGAATATTTACTAGCTGGTGCCGCCGCTGGTTTAGTGGGTGCCTGGATGGCTGGACGAATGCGATCGCGTGAGGAACTGGCTTGGCTGGGCAGTATGGTTGGGTTAACCCAAGGAGGTGTCTACCTAATCCTGAATTTTATCCTAAGTGCTGCTATCGGTTCAGTTTGGTACACCGTACTCCAAGAAGCGGCTTTATACGGTTTGGCTGGTTTGTCTTGGTGTGTGGTGGCACTGGGGATATCGCCTTACTTGGAACGCCTGTTTGACCTAGTGACACCGATTCGTCTAGCAGAATTGTCTAATCCCAATCGCACCCTGCTCAAGCGCGTCGCGACTGAAGCACCCGGAACCTTCCAACATACAATGTTTGTTGCTTCCTTGGCAGAAGCAGCAGCGCGAGAACTGCACTGTAATGTCGAACTTGTCCGGGCTGGTACTCTGTACCACGACATTGGGAAAATGCATGACCCCTTGGGATTTATTGAAAATCAGATGGGGGGTCCCAACAAGCACGATGAGATTAATGACCCCTGGAAGAGTGCAGAGATTATCAAAAAACATGTCTCTGAAGGACTGGTTATAGCTCGTAAGCACCAATTGCCTAAAGCAATTCGGGACTTTATCCCAGAGCATCAGGGAACACTGCTGATTTCCTATTTTTATTTCCAGGCTAAACAGCAAGCTGAACAGGAAGGGGGTTCCCCTGTGCAGGAGTCGGATTTCCGCTATGACGGTCCAATTCCCCAGTCCCGCGAAACTGGTGTTGTCATGCTGGCTGATGCCTGTGAAGCTGCACTGCGATCGCTCAAGGATGTCACCCCGGAAACGGCTCTTTCGATGATCAATAAAATCCTCAAAGCACGCTGGCAGGACAATCAGTTGGTAGATTCTGGGCTAACGCGGGAGGATTTGTCAATCATTGCTGACGTTTTTGTCAGAGTTTGGCAACAGTGTAATCACCAACGTATTGCTTATCCAAAAGC
>CBDTXL010000221.1:0-7610 GCA_965364435.1 uncultured bacterium | reverse complement strand
CCCAGTCTTTTTGTGTCCGCAAGCTGAAAGTTTTGGCAGACACCACTCGTCTAGCCGTTTTGGAAATTCTGATGGAAGGGCCAAAACATGTTGGGGAACTGAATAGCGTTCTGGGTGTAGAGCAAACCCTGCTATCGCACCATCTCAAAGTTCTGCGGGACGAGGGGTTTGTCGAGGCGACGCGAGATGGCAAGGCAGTGCTTTACACTCTGACTCCCGCAGTCCAACGGGCAAATATTGGTAGGGCGATCGACCTTGGCTGTTGCCTGATTTCCTTTAACTGAAACTCCTACGATGTAGCCCAGAAAATAAAAACGATGAAATAACAATTGAATGCACAAGCGATAACGATTCGCTTGAGCTGCTTTTCGTAAGCAAGAGAATGCGCGAGGTGTACCGAAGCGCACTCTCCCTCCTTCAGATCTAACTCTCTAACTAAGGGAAGTTGGGCGTCTTCAGTGGAGTCTAGTGAACTGCTCATCGTTCCGTTGGGGTCATTCCCAAACATTCTAACTTTTGACACCTATGTTAGAAAGTTACCAGCGATCGCGCTGGCTGGTTGTCCCAACTAGGCATCAGACAAAGTGGGACAGGCGTGTTGGCTTCTTGGAACGGAGAGACTTGAGTTTTAGAGGACAAATTTTTAGGGGTTTAAATGAGACAGCTCCCGATAGGGTCAGAGTTACGATCGCACAGCCAAGCCGCGCTTGCATGAGAAAGCGCCCCGGCTTGAGCTAACTCCACCTATTAGTTAGGAGGATCAAAGCGATTGACTAAGGCGGATACTGCAACCATCGGTAACCCAATGAGCAGGCAGAGCAACCATTGGTTAACGTTCAGCGGTGCTGTGTAGAACAAGTCATTCATCAAGCTCCATTGACTGAAAATAACCTGCAAAATTACTGTGCAGGTAATACCAATTCCAATAGATCGAGCATCGCTAATCTGTTCGATTCTACCCCGAAGTTTATTAACAATCGCGCTTCCCAATTGACTAATACTCAAAAGGTAAAAAATTCGTCCTGCTACTAATGCTTGAATTGCCATCGTACGGGCTAAATCGATATTTCCTGTGGTTGCCTTTATCCATTCAAATACGCCAAAAATCAAAATCCAGTTAAAAGCAGAAATGACCAAAATACGCTTTAGCAGGTTACGGTTGAGTAAGGGTTCATTGGGGTTGCGTGGGGGGTGTTGCATCTCCCGTTCCGACTTCGGCTCAAAAGCTAAGGGAACCGTCATGGCGATGGAATTCACCATATTCAGCCAGAGAACTTGTAACGATAAGATGGGCAATGCTCTAGCTAGCAATACGCTAATCAAAATCGTCATGGATTCCCCACCGTTGACTGGGAGAATAAACGCGATCGCTTTTTGCAAATTTCGATAGACAGTACGTCCTTGCTCAACCGCTGCTTCGATTGAGGCAAAGTTATCATCCGTCAAAATCATGTCAGCGGCTTCTTTTGCCACCTCAGTACCAGCTTGCCCCATTGCAATGCCAATATCGGCTTGTTTGAGTGCGGGTGCATCGTTGACTCCATCCCCCGTCATCGCGACAATTTCGCCTTTGGACTGAAGCGCTTCAACGAGACGAAGCTTCTGTTCCGGTGCGACACGGGCAAACACAACTCCATCTTCGACTGCTGTGGCGAGTTCTTGTTTATCCATTTGGGCGAGTTCTTGTCCGGTAAATGCCAGAACTTCCCCATGCCTATTCAATCCCATTCGAGATGCGATCGCTTTAGCCGTAACCGCATGATCGCCCGTAATCATCTTCACCTGGATCCCCGCCTCCTGACAGGCTTGCACAGCCTTTATTGCTTCGTTCCGGGGTGGATCGATCATGCCCTGCAACCCGATGAAAATCAGATCGGCTTCGATATCTACATGGTCTAGCGAATCCTGAGCAGATGATATGGGTTTCTTCGCCAAAGCCAACACCCGTAACCCCTGATGAGCCATTGCATCGACTTCCTGATGTACGATGTCTCGATCCACAGGGGTAAGATTTCCGCGATCATCCAGCATCTTCTGGCAACGGAGGAGAACTGCCTCTACCGAACCCTTGACATAAATAGTTCTGAGTCCTGAGTTTTGAGTCTTAGGTGAAGACTGTTCCCCAGTCCCTCCTTCATGCAACGTCGCCATGTACTGAAATTCGGACTCAAAGGGAATGACATCGATTCTAGGCATCTCCCGCTCTAAGTCAGATTGATGCAATCCCACTTTGTTGCCAACAGCAATTAACGCCCCCTCCGTTGGATCGCCAACAACCTTCCATTGAGCATCCGTTTCTTCCAGATGGGAGTCATTGCATAACAGTCCGGCTTTTAGACATTCCACAAGAACGGGGGATTTATTCAGATCGACTGGCTTGTCATCAACCAGGATTTGCCCTTCTGGGGCGTAGCCTCCACCAGTGACTCCATAGTGCCGATCTCCTGCATAGATGGCTTGCACCGTCATCTGGTTTTCTGTCAGCGTGCCCGTTTTGTCGGAACAAATAACTGTAGCACCGCCGAGAGTTTCAACAGCTGGTAACTTGCGAACAATCGCATGACGGCGTGCCATGCGGGAAACGCCAATAGCTAGCGTTATTGTCACAACGGCGGGTAGTCCTTCGGGAATCGCACTCACTGCCAAAGCGACAGCCGCCTCGAACATCGTTACCCAAGAGTTGCCACGCCCAAAACCAACAGCGAACGTTAATGCGGCTACCCCAAGGATGATGTAGAGCAAGGTGCGACTGAATTTATCAAATTTGCGGGTTAACGGGGTTGTTAAATTTGTGTGTTGCTCCATTAACTGGGAGATCCGCCCTGTTTCGGTAGTTTCCCCAATCGCAACAACAACACCTTTCCCCTGTCCAAACGTGACAAAGCTGCCAGCGTAAGCCATATTGGTTCGCTCGGCTAGGGGGGCGTCTGAATCGAGCGGTTGAGTGTCTTTTTCTACAGCAAGCGACTCACCTGTAAGCGCTGATTCATTGACTTGCAAGTTACGCGCCTTCACCAGTCGCAAATCTGCTGGCACTTTATCCCCAGAAGTCAGGAGTACCAAATCGCCCGGTACTAATTCAGTCGAAGGAATTTTTACCTTTTGACCATCGCGCAGGAGGGTAGCGTCGGTTTGGACGGAGGAGGCTAAAGCCGCGATCGCACTTTCGGCTTTTGATTCTTGAACAAACCCGATGATGGCATTAATCAGCGTCACGCCCCAAATCACCCAAGCATTCACCCATTCTCCGAGGAACGCTTTGATTGCACCTGCAATCAGCAAGATATACAGGAGCGGTTGGTTAAATTGCAAGAGAAACCGCACCAAAGGACTTTTTCCCGGTTTGCCCTTGAGTTCATTAGGGCCGAAACGTTCCTGCCGCTTTGCCGCCTCAGCAGAAGTCAATCCCGTTTCTAGATTGCTGTCTAAATGCTGAAAAACTTCCCTTGCAGGCAGATGGTGCCATTGCTGTGACTGACTTTTCTCGTTTGCCGTTGCTGTCATGTTGTTCGCTCCAAGTCTTAACCCTGATAGGTGAACTAAAAACTAAAGCTCCTTAAGGGGTTGTTTAATAAGCCTGAAAGTTTCTATATCCATCCAGCGTGTAAAACAAATGTGATTAGAAAGTGACAGTCATATCACTTTTAAATATTGCTCGGATACCTACTTAAACAGGGGGAATTACTTCTCTGGTTTCTAACCTATTGCAGATGCAAGGTTTTTCTTCCTGAAGGCGAGTTACCCGACTTCTCGCTTGTAGTCGGGTATCTGAACCGCTAGCATCTCATAACTCAAATAGGATTGCTATAAAACAGCACTAAATCTACGAACCTGCGGAGAATTCAGTTGAGATAAATCCTTGAGAGTGGTGTCACTTTTCTATCACATTTCTTGTAGACACTAGAGACAGTAGGCTCAAGAGATAAACCAAGGAGAAGCACTATTGTGAAACACTCCGCTCACATAACTTACCAGCAGAAGCAGCTTTTTGCCGCCTTGGTTTTAACTGTCATTTTACCTTTGGGTGCAGGTATAACCTTTTTAGTTGCCAATGCGGTTTATCTTAATTTATCTGGCACGGCGAAAGTTCCCAACAACAAGCATCATGAAGCAATAGTGACTCAGCCGCTACGGGATGGGAATTTACCAGATTCCGTTGTTCAGGCGGTCTTACAGGACGCTTCCAGGCGGTCGAATTTGCCTAGTCGGGAGTTGAACATTGTCCGCGCACAACAACGAGATTGGCCTGATGGTTGTTTGGGACTAGCTCTCTCCGGCACCTTCTGCTCTCAGGCTGTGGTTTCCGGTTGGCAAGTGACAGTGAATGCCGAGCAACAAAGCTTTGTTTATCGTACTGATAATTCAGGTTCTCTAGTCAAGTTGGAGAGTAGCGACATCAAAAGCAGGCAGGATAGAAGCGCCTAAATTTCTCCTTTTAAAAGCTTCAATAAACGTCTAAATTTGATTGTTGAACCTCCTAGCTTTTTATTGCCAGTCACTTGCTTCCAAACCAAGTCATCGAGCAACTGGAGCGAGCGAGAATTCCTGAATTAGCACAGACATCACCACGATAAAACTCACAACCACAAAGATTTCCCCGGCTTGAGCAATACCAGCCGCCAGAGGGAATGTTGCCAATACAATCGGAACAGAACCTCGCAGTCCAATGGATGGATATTAAATTTACCCTCTTCCTGTTATGGGTAGCATGACTATCACTTTCTCGTCACATTTGTTCGTGAGGCTAGAAATAGATGTGCTTTCATAGCTTCAATTGGAGAAATGTGTTATGCGGTTACGACGACTGATGGGGTTGCTGATTGCAAGCGTGAGTGCCAGTAGCTTGCTGTTTGCTGGGTGTAGCCGACAACGCAACTTCGATGAAGTTCAACCCACTCCTCTCTCCTCAGCAACCCACACGCAATTTGCAAACTCAAAAACGTAAGGCTGATGTGCCTTTCGCATGACTTCGACATGAAGGAATAGAAACCAGAGCGCGTAGAAAGATAGAGGTGAAGTATGTCAGAAGACAAAATTGAAAAACCGATGATACAATTGGAGTTTTTAACAAGAGGAATACGTGTAGCTGCTGTTTCCATCTTGGGTTGTTTCTTAACAGTAATTTGCATCGTTCTTGTTGTTGATGTGTCTGAACGTGTTTACGGAAGAGAACAGCTCCAAGACACTACTAAGTTTGATTTAATAGGAGTTCTTCTCGCCAGCAGTGCTTTTTTAACGACTGTAGGAGCTGGTTTATCAACGTGGTTTGTCATTGATGCCGCTGCCAGGTACAAACAACTGATAGATACAGTAGGCGAATATAAACGACTGTCTGTTGATGACGAAGAGGGGAATTGAAAACACTAGAAGCTAATGGTGCGTGAAGCGTTCGCTCCTTCAAAGCGGTAGCGACGTAAGGAGCGTCAGCGTTCTCGTTCCCCGTAGGGGTTGCCGAAGCGTCGAGTAGCTATCGCTCCCATCGAATCGCAAGGGTATTGGAAGCATACATTACTAGTTAAAACCCGCTCGTTGGCTCTGGGTGGGTCTTTGTTTGTGTCATGCTTACTTAGTCGGCTTATCTGTAATCAACTTTCAGTCTTTCACCTGATATCGCACTAACTTCTTAGTCTCTTCACGAGACAATCCTAGTTTTTGAGCAATTCTCGCTTCTACTTGGCTGACTTCTGTAACTGGAAACTCGAATTCCAACGTTGTGAGTTCGGGATCTGCCGTTTTAACTTCAACTTGAGTAAGTCCCTCATTCTTTTCTATTTCGGCTTTGATGACTAGCACAGTGACTGACAGTTGCACCTCTTGTTGTGCATCCGCTTGTAGCTTACTTACTGTGCTGTAGGGTCGGCTTAATACCTGGCTGATTACAACGTTACCTCCAAACCAGAAGATAATTCCCAATAGGGGTAAGGGTAGCCAGAATTCTAGCCACAGAGGATGCAAGGCTTGCAACCAGCGAGGTAAGGACATAAAGCGATGAGCCTCCAGACGGCAATGCGCAAGTGTTAGGTTTAGGATATGCCAAATGCAGCTATTCTCCTGCACTTCACAGCGCTGTGAAAACGCGATCGCCCTACAGCCCTTCGGGCATCCTTCGGCAGGCGGGCGCGCTAGCGCTATCGCAACGCTAAAATCCTACTGGAGAAAGACGTTCTGCTACGTCCAACTCTCTATTTTAAGAGGGAAAGCGATTCTCCCACACAGACGATTCACAAACGCCATTTATGCGGATATTACTGGTGGAAGACGACCCAGCACAATTGAAACCAATCCACACGGTTTTGTCCCAAGCTGGATATGTTGTCGATGGCGTTGAAGATGGAGAAACCGCTCAATGGCTTCTGTCCCAGAGAGAGTATGACCTGTTGATTCTGGACTGGATGTTGCCTGAAATTAGCGGATTAAGCCTCTGTCGCCAGTATCGACAATCCGGCAAAAGCGCACCTGTGCTAATTTTGACGGCCAAAGACGCCATCCCGGATAGGGTGACAGGCTTGGATGCTGGAGCAGATGACTATTTAGTCAAACCCGCAGATATGGTGGAACTTCTGGCGCGGGTACGAGCGCTGGGACGGCGTTCTCCCGTATGGCAAGGAGACACTCTCCGCGTCGCCGATCTACAACTGCACCTGACCCGACTTATAGTTGAACGAGGGCAGGCAACCGTTCAACTATCAAACCAGGAATTTCAGTTGCTAGAGTACCTCATGCGTCACCCCCGCCAAATCTTAACTCGCGACCAGATCGAACAAGCTTTATGGGAGTGGGGGACAGAACCCGAAAGTAACGCGATAACTGCCCTAGTACGCCGCCTGCGGCAGCGCTTACAGGTAGTAGGTGCGGTGGATTGGATTGAAACCGTCTACGGCAGGGGATATTGCATCAATCCGCCTGAGTAGCTGGTTTGTGTTAGTGGTTAGTTGTTAGGGGTTAGTAGAAAAACCAACTTACTCTTCACTACTAACGCTCTCATTCCACATCATTTGAGTTGTGAGAAGAGCTAAACACTAAACGCCAAAAGCCATGTTCAATCAGAGCCGTCGCAATCTTGCTCGTTGGTTTACCCTTTCGATGGGAAGTATCCTGGTTGTCTTTGCAGGCGTAATCTATTACCAGAAAGCTGCCGACGAGCTAGAAGAACTGGATCAATTGCTCTACACCAAAACTCGCGTAATGGCAGCAGGCGTAGAGTCTGAAGTTCGCCAGGGTCAGTGGCAGGTGAATCTGGAAAATGTGCCACTTTTGGGGAGTAATCCACCATTACCAACTACTGACCTAGTGTATGCCCGTTGGTACGATACCGAAAGGAAATTAGTGCAATTTTTTGGTACTACTCCCCCAGAGCGGTTAACACTGGCAAGCGATCGCGGCAAATGGGGGGTTTTGGTTTGGGGTTAGCGATCGCCTTGCAGCTCATTGAAGCACATGGCGGTCAGATTAGCGTTAGCAGCGTTGTCGGGCAAGGCTCCACGTTTCAAATCGAACTGCCACTTCAGTAACCCCTGCTAGTCACTTTCTTATCACATTTCTTGTCAACAGTAGAGATAAGCTGCTATGCAGCTTGATTGTATAATAAAGGATTAAGTGTAAAGGTATTT
>CBDTXL010000220.1:0-7627 GCA_965364435.1 uncultured bacterium | reverse complement strand
TGGACAGCAGTGTGATCGCCCACGCCCTTGCAAGTAGAAAACCCATAGAAACTTTGTCAAGGGGTGTTGATCAGCCTACCTACCTACCTACCTACCACTCCTCTCCCTCTCCACTGTCCAGAAAGATGAGCATCTCCTCCGCCGCCGCCGCCGCCCTCGACTCCGTCCATGATGACGATGACTATGAAGACAACGCTTCCCAGGCTTCCTATTCCCGCGGGTCCTCCAAGGCCCCGTCCATCACGGACCTAGAAGGCGATGAGGTTCCAGACTTTGCCTCCTTTGATGCCACGCACTGCCGCGCCATCTTCAAGTACAAGGGCATTCCTGACAAGTTGGTCTGTGGAAACCCTTTGGGCAAGTGCCGCCGTGAGGGTCATGGTTCTGCCACTGATTCTGGTCGCGGCGCTGTTGGCGTCTACAAGGTCATGGTCCACAAGAAGCAGCTCAACGGCATTCTGGAGACCCATATGTCCCAGGAGCAGTTCAAGAAGCGGGATGTCGAAGAGCGCGCTCAGATGCGTCAGTATGCGCTGGAGTTGGGCTCTGGTGGCTTTGGTCCTATGTCTGTAGAGGAAGAAGTGTCCTTTGTGCCTGCTGAGCAGAAGGTGTCCTTGTTCTCCGACCATGACGAGCCGTTTGATCAGAAGATGTCTCTCAAGTTGGCGCCAGCAAGTGATCGCACCAAAGAGTGGTACTCGTCGTACTTGCTCAAAGCAGACAAGCCCAAGGCCTCCAAGCCGCCTCCCCTGATGACCATGACTCCCAAGATCCCAGACATTTCCATCCCGGTCCCCAAGCAGCAGGACAGTCCCAAGTCCTCCCGTCCCCGCGTATCCACTGTCCAGTATGGTGGGAAGGATGACTCCCAGGAATACTACCAGGCCACCATGGAGGCTGTGCGCAGGATGGAAGCACGCATGAATCGCATGGAAGACGAGGCGGATGCTTTCAAGGAGTCCATGAGGGACAGCCAGCGTGAGACCACCACGGTCCTTTCTGCGTTGGAGAAGGCCATGGTGGCGCTTGCCAATGCTCAAGTGACCCAGGCTCAACGTTCTTCTGTCCACTCGCCGGTCTCAGCCGCTGTCGGCAGTGGTGTTCCTGGAACTTCCGCTGGAGCTCACTCCAGGGCTGGTGGTGGCGCTCCCAGGGCTACTGCTACTCCCTC
Source organism: uncultured bacterium (assembly GCA_965364435.1). Taxonomy (GTDB): domain Bacteria; phylum Cyanobacteriota; class Cyanobacteriia; order Cyanobacteriales; family Coleofasciculaceae; genus CBDTXL01. The sequence goes on along the minus strand of CBDTXL010000220.1, from coordinate 6,456 downwards.
TCCGGCTGCGGTGCTGGATGAGCGGGATCAGCTTCCGCCTTCTCTCTTGTTGGGTGCGGACCGTGACAAGGAGAAGGACGAGATGTTTGGCATGACATTGCGCTCAGAGTTGAAGTTGAAGCAGGACCTCAGTCCCCCAGGCGTGCCAAGTTTTACGCGCGATGACTTGGCGGCCAACATGGTGGATGTGGTCTCGTTACCAGGTACGTTCTCTGGAAGCGAGGAAACTACTGCTCTTGACGGGACCCACCAGGTGGCGGAAGCAATGCGGGAGTTGATGGCGCAGAACCGGGGCGATTTGGCCAATGAGCGCGTGCGGGTGGACACTGGCTGGCGTTCGGCTCGTCGCATCTCGCTGCAGGCGGTGAAGAACGCGGAGCAACTACAGGCGCAGTACGGCAACTTGACGGAGATTGCGGATGAGGTGCTGTCACACTTCAACCAGAGCACCCTGTCCATTCTTCAGGCGGGTCATCTCACGGACTATGTGGCGGAACAGTGGGCCCAGAATGGCTTCTACGCTCGTATTGTGCGGGACAGCATGGTCTTCTACACTGACCTACACCTACACCTGCTCAACATCCATCTGACACACGGGTGGGAGCGGGTTGGCGTGGACCTCAAGTACCACTGCAACAAGCTGTGGATGATCCGTTCTTCGGCCGGAAACCGTCTGGTGTGTCTCTGCAAGACCTACTGCTACCTGCGCAACGGCAAGCGGAACAGCTGGACCAACGATGACCTTCTCAGCAAGCGCATGGACCATTTGCACCTCACGCTCACCAAGCAGGGCAAGCGTCACCAGCCGGGGAGTCAGGCGGACAAGGGCCAGCTTCAGGATGCCCTGTGCCGCAAATGTCACACCAACTGTCATGGTCCTGAGGTCACGTGTCCGTGGAAGAACCTCAAGGACTCGGATGCTCGCAAGGCCGCTGCCGCTTGGATGGCGAACCCTGTTGCCCCGCAAAAAGCTTAACGGTTTGAGGTTGGAGTGTGGCAAACTTCAACTTCAACTTCAACTTCAATGGAGAGAGAGAGAATCTGTGTGCGGTTACCCGAGTTGTCACAGCAACGTTCTACCTGGGTACTGAAGTCGGGTGTTCCCCACTGGTGGGCGGGAACGAATAACCTGGCGATGTTTTGGCGCTTTCCATAATTCTTCTAATCCACTGTTGTTGACACTTTGTATCTTTGGTAGGTAAGAAACAGTCTGATGTGTTGGCAACAGGAGGGAAAGTGGAAGCGCCACCAAATGACTTTGATGGAATGATGGAGGGTCATCTGTCTGGGTCTTTTGGAGAACGAGTCGGAAATGATGCAAGACGGGTCCGGTTTGCAATGGTGACATCTGGGTTTGACGTGATGTCTCAGGTTTGGCCGCACGAGCAACATGTGTGGTCAAGTGGTCCTGACACGGGGGGAGCTAAAAACCCCCGTGACCTGCGCGAGACGATTGACATGGGTCCGTTTGCGAGAGTCAAACAGGTGGTCCTGCGGGATCACCCGGTGGATGTGTTGTTTGTGGATGTTGGCGTGCCGGTGGACAGTTGGATAACGTGGATTCGGTGTGTGAGCAGTGAGATTCGGCCCAGCGTGGTGGTAGCGATGTTCCCGGGAGGCGAGGCAGTCTGTGAGGACCATAGCGAGCGGATCAAGGCAGATGTGAGGTCTCTGCGCAATATTGGGTTCAGCTGTCAGATGTTCTTCATGTCAGCGCTGGACTACGGTGCGTCTATTGGTCAAGAGCGGCTGGTATACATCTTCAGCCAGAGGGGTCCATGTCAAGCACCTCAGCCGCACAACCTGCCAGTTAGATCAATGGCAAATCTTCTCCGTGACCATCTGGTCCCGCGACGGGCCTGGGCGCCACCCAAGCGAATCAAAGTCTGTGTCCAGCAAGCGGGATCCTACAGAATTGCAGCCACAGTTGGTCAAGAGCCTGTGTATGACATGTCTGGGCCTATGCCTGATGGTGACGCGTGGGTACAGGATTCCAAGCGAGTCCGCCGCCTACAACCTGCTGAGCGTGCACGGGCTCTGGGAATTGAGTCTGATCCAAGCCAGGTGCCAAAAGTTGGCGCCAAGCTTCAAGCAACCACTGGGGTGCACTTATGGGCGGCGTTGGCGGAACCTTTGGCGGAATTGGTCCAAGGAAGATTTGGCGCACAACCACTGATGACAATGACTGGGCTGGAACTACGGGACCCGGTTGTACCGCTGTTTGTGTCTGATCCCGCGGAATGGTTGTGGACAGTTCCTGACCTTAGTCCGGGCGGACAGTGGTGGCGTGACCGGATGAAGAACCTCAAGAATGCCGTGGAAGGCCTACCTGACGCGGATCGCCTGCTGGCAGAGGGCCTGGCAGCGCTGGATGTCCATCGGGGAAACTATACCCCGGAGGGTCCCAAACGACTTCAGCTTCTTTGGTGGGAGTTCCCGCGGGAACACCAGGATGCGGTGCGATGCGGTTCCAGCATGAACTTCATGATCTTGCCCACAGGGGACCTGGTGCTGAACAATGACCTTGTGGGAGAGCAACTGACAGTTGCCGCCAAGTTTGTGGACCAGCTGATTGATCTGGGCGTACTGGAGGAAGCGGAGACCATCCTGGCTAACTGCCCGCTATTCTGCGTGACCAAGGCTGGTCAGGTCGACGAATGGCGGCCCATTGCGGATATGAAGCGTGGTGGGCAAAACCAGTGTTGTGCCAGTGACCCAGTGTACTTCCAGCGTGGCCATGACATCCTCAATCGCCTATATGCTGGCGGTTTCTCAGCTGTTGCTGACCAGTCCAAGTACTTCCACAACTTCCTGACTGTTCCCAAGGAGCGGCCATATCTGGGGACCATTCACCCCATCACTGGAAAGCGCTATGTCTACAGAGGGCTTCCCATGGGTTCCAGCAATTCACCAGCCATTGCCTGTAGGATTGGCAACGGCTTCTTGCGTGTTCTTCGAGCGGAGTGTGCGGCGTTCCAGGGTGTTCCGGTGGAAAACAGTTGGCGTGTTCGGTTCCAAGGCGGAAAAACTCGCTCTGAGCTGGGTCATGGTCGGGTTCTGATTGGAGAAGATGGTCTACCTGCCTGCTGGGTGTGTGCGCATGTGGATGATTACCTGGTCCATGGTCCTACCAAGCAGAAGACCTGCCAAGCGTTTTCCGCCTTCATGGACCTCAGCGTGCGCATGGGTTTCATTGTGCAGCCGTCCAAGACCAACCCACCAGCCCAGGTCCAGACCTACTGCGGATTTGAGTATGACACCACCAAGCGTCCTGTTCTACGGATCCCGCAAGCCAAGCAGCAACGGGCCATTGCCTGTATTGATTATCTGCAACAGTTTCGCAACACAGGATGTGGAAAAGAACACCATCAGCTGGCGCGACTGACTTTGGCCGTTGTTCTGGGGCGTCTGCAGTCCCTTGTGGACGCCACGCCCCAACAGGTTGGTCAGGCATATCTCCGTCGTTTATACACCGAGATGCACATCACTACAGGTGATCCGGAGGAACTTCAACATGCCATCATGCTGTATGGAAGCGCCATCACTTTGTCTGCACTGGCATGGGCGGATCTGGACTGGTGGCGGCAATCCTTGGTACTCAATCACGGAGTTGGAGGCTTCGGGAGTGTTCCCGGATCGGCGGTAGTCACCTGGGGTGACGGCAGCGGCACGGGCGGTGGCGGGACCCTGGAAGTTGAAGGGGCGGTTTCCCAGCTTGAGTTCTGGATGGGTACGTGGGCCCCACATATAGGGTCATTTTCGTCCAACTGGAAGGAACTACGCACGCTCTTGGAGATGCTCAAGCGCGAACAAAATCAAGCTCGTCTGCGTCACGGGATCATGTTCTACTTCACTGACAACCTTGTCACCTACTACATTGTTCAAGGTGGCAGTTCTACCTCTCCAGAGCTACACAAGCTCATTCGCGAGATCAAGCTCCTGGAGAATGTTCTGCAGTGTCAAGTTGAAGTTGTCCACGTCCCCGGACGTTTGATGATTTGTCAAGGCGCGGATGGGCTCAGTCGCGGTGTCAGGGTGGTCCCGGAGCGCATGGAACGGACCACATTCCTTGAAGCCAGCCGGGTACTCTCTGCTGTGCCATACAATGACTCATGGATGGTGTGGGCGTGCAAACAGCTGCCTGTGTTCCACGCGCTTCCTTGGCGTCACATTGGGGCCCTGGACAGTTGGGACTTCTGTCAGTTGGCCGGTCATATGACTTTTTGGACCCCTACACCGGAAATGGCGCGCCAAGCCATCACATGCTTCCTTCAGTCCTGGTGCGAGCAACCTACCACTATGGGCGCGGTGTTCTGTGTTCCACGTGTCATGCAGAGAAGTTGGGGGAATCTGTCGCGTCACATTCTGGAGCTGGGTGTCTATGAGCCGGAACTGCTTCCTGGAGAGTGCAATTATGCGTCACTGATCCCTGTTGTCCTGCTGTATGTGCCACCTTTTGTGCATTCTCTGCCACCTGACAGGTTGGACGCGCCTCCCTTTGCCCCCCAGCTCCCAAAGTGGGTACATGGGCAGGCGGACTACCTGCGCGGGTTGTGAGGAGCCGTTCACTCAGTCTTGTCCCAGATCCTATGTCTGTCACTTTGCCAACTCTGGCTTCCCCTTCACTCAGGGCCGTGCCATCCCTTGTGGCGTGCGATACCACAAGAACTGTGTGTTGGCGGGACCACCCTTCAAAACGCGTCTCTCCGGGATCAACGGCCTGCAGTACCAGGCTACGCCGCTGCTGCCCTGGTTTGTTTGCGAATGTTGCCAGGTGCGAGCTCTGTTGGACCGGGAAGTGTCCCGATCTTCTCGGGACGTGGCCTTGCTGATGCTGGAGCGGATGCGCATGGTGGACACCGCCAATCACTGGCGCACCAACACCACCAAGGTATATGACCGGCTCCTGAAAACTATCCATCAGTTTGCTGACTGGTCTGGCATTCCAACGCTTGTCAAGCCAGCCTTTGACGCGCCGTCGCGGTCTCCGTGTTTTGGACTGATGTATGCTCAGCTGCGCTATTCGGTGCAAGGAAAAGGCCGGAAGTTCCAGACGGCGCGTCAAATACGGTCAGCGGGCGCCGCCTGGTACACTATGGCTCACCATCAAGCGGATCCAGAAGGCACCCTTCAAGATGGTGGCGGGAATCCCTGTGAAACGCTTCTATACCGTTTCTTCTCAGAGGGGATGAGCAGGCGCATGGGGATTGAAGTGAAACCCAGCATGGCACTATCACATGTGCAGGTGGCATATCTGGATGAAGCTTTGGAAGTGCAATGGCGGATGGCGCGATCAGACAAGCAGCGGCTCGAGGTGGCGGCGGCTGGAACGGCGAATTTGGTGGCTTGGCTTGGCTGGCTACGTGCGTCAGAGTTGTTCTCTTTGCGGGCAAGTGACGTGACGGTGACGCAGCCGGAAGACAGTGAGCGATGGGGCCTACCTCCAGGCGTAGGAGCAGTGATCCTAAACCTACTTCCAATGACCAAGTCCAGTCCTACGTCTGCAGGTGACGTGGTTATGGCCTTTTCATGCCTCTCAGGCCTTTCTGTGGGCAAGTGGATCTGTCGGCTGCTCAAGATGTGTCCACCTGATGGACTTCTTTTCTCTTCTGCTGCGTGCAGTCATTGGTCAAGCCGTCACTTCCGTTGCACATGGCTGTACCCTCTGCTGGAGATCATGCGACTACAAGGAGAGCCTTCTCTTGGAATGTTCAGGAACAGTACGGAAATCCAACAAGCATTCTATTCTATGCATTCCTACAGGCGGGGTGGAAGATCACGTGTGCAGAGAAAGGCGCGCCAGAATGAGAACCCGCATCCCAAGCGTCGATTGGCCAGCGATTCCCAAGTGCGGGAGCATGGACGATGGCGTCATCGACACGTGAATGAGGCCATGCACAAACACTACAACCAGTGGGAACTTGTGGATCGCGTCATGATCACCTTGTTCTCCATGTAAACTTCTTCAGGTTGTTCTTCCACCATCATCTTCATGTTGTCCTCCTTGCAGGTGCCTTTTACGTCCTCCTTCTTCCTTTGGTCCCGCTTGAAGGTGGTGGCGTCTCCTCCTGTCTCCTTTGGTCCCGTTTGGGAATGCTGGCGGCTGTTCAAAAACTGTGGTCCCGCCGGAGACCGTTGGAAGTGATCCCGTCAGACCTTTTCTCCAAGGCTTTCCATGCCTATTAAGGTCCCGACACCAAGACCTTCTGGTCCCGTTGAGATTTGGGTTTGCGGATTTTTCCGCCCAGACCTTTTTCCTTTTCAAGGAATGGTCCCGCCGATCATCTGGACTCCCAAAGGAGCGGTCCGCACCGGCAAATGCGTCCCCTTTTCAACCAGAATGTCTTCTGGTCATGTTGTTCCTGGAAGTTCGGAGAATTCGATGCCAGATCGTCGTCTTCGTGGAGCAAATACTGCTCAGCACCCTGGCAAATCCCTTCAGGCTGAAAGTGTCTT
>CBDTXL010000219.1:0-7643 GCA_965364435.1 uncultured bacterium | reverse complement strand
CCCAAACTGTGAGGTTTGGGAATCCCCGTGCCGTGTTTGCCGGGGAGGATGTCAATATCGCCTCTTCAGCGTTAGTGTTTATTTGGAAACGCCGCTACATGCAGCACCGGAAGATGCTGCAGCTCGCTTTAAGTTGTTCTACCGTCTGGAACAGTTTTCCCTTGCGATCGCATTATTCTCTAATTACGTTAGCTGCTGTAGCTTTTATTCCATTCCTCGATAGGATATGAATCATCGCCTAATCGCCTTGGCGACTGCTATATAAGGCGTTGCCATCAAATTCCTTGTTTCGGCTGTCGCTTCTTTAAAAACAACTCTTATCTCAAATGTGCTGTACATCCTTTGAAGAAACTCTACAGTTTAGCTATTTAAATCTAAGACTAAGCAAAGTTCATCAAGCATCTATATCTATGTTTATAGATGCTTGATAAACTTTCTAAATTTCAGGATGTTCCTAACTAGCAGGAATGGCTTAGGAGCTAAGTAGATGGACGAAATTAAACATAAGGTGGGCATTGCCAGTAAAATCCTGTAATTCAAGACTGGTCAGGCTTGAAGGCAATGTCTGACCTATAGGTATGTTGAGTTTATTGGTATTTACCTACTTACGTTAAACAAAAAAAGCCAAAGATTGCTCGATTACCCACGGTCGAGATAACACTTCAATATTCTTGGAATACTTGAAATAAATGCAATTAGTTAGGGATAAAACTCCCCCTATTGATAGAGGTGATTAGTTTTATACTTGAATATGTTGGAAGGGAGTTTAACAGTAGCCTTTACTGAACCCTCAATGAGTTAGACGGTTTTACTGTTTGCTGCTTGCAGATAAGCACTAGTTTTTTTTGTGAATAGGTAGAAGAAGTAAACCTATCTATCTGTAGGTTTGTAAAAGCAACCTTAGTTTTTGCATTGCAGAGTTAAGTGATGTTTGCCTTAAATTACACATACACAAGATGTAGTTATTTTCATTGATCAAGAGTTAGCAAAAGGAAAATCATGATTAAACAAAGTTACTCCAGCAGAGGCTGGGCTAAAAGAACAGGAGTTTCTCTAGGAGCGATCGCGCTAGGTCTAACCGCTTTGTTGCTTCCTGGTTGCAGTAATGATAAGGAGATTGCCGACGGAAAAACCAATACAACGGCTGAAGATGTTGCAAAAGTTTCACCCGATCAGACCATCGGAAAAGAGGTGACGGTGAGAAGCCAAACGGCACAAGCCGTTGGAAACAGCGGCTTTGTCATGACACCGAAGGAAGGCAAACCCATTTTAGTTATTAATGCCACTGGTACTCCCTTCACAGTTCCTGGCACCGATCTGCCCGTTCAAGCTACGGGTAAAGTTGCGTCATTTGTTGTTGCCGACATTGAGAAAGAATTTGGTCTGGCGTTAGAAGATGAGCTGTATGCAGACTACGAACGCAAACCCGCCATCATTGCACAATCCTTAGCGCTTGCCCCTACTCCTGAAGACCTATATAAAGCTCCTACGGGCTATTTCAATAAAACGGTCGCTGTAGAGGGTGACCTAAGAAAACTTGAAGCAACTCCCAATGCCTTCGCCCTGTTTGAAGAAGGTTGGGTTGATGATGTCGGAGTGCTGGTTGTCGGTGTTGATCGTAATCTCAAAGATAAAGGTGGCCCACTCCAAGAAGGCGAAAACGTCACGGTAACTGGCGTAGCACGTCAGTTTAGTCCTGAGTTGGTCAAGGAAGCTGGTCTGGGCTGGGACGCTGAGAAGATTAGGGAATTCGAGTCAAGATACACCAACAGACCAGTAATTGTAGCCGATGGGGTCTATCCGTCTGCTGTCGATCCTGCTCCCGGTAACTAGTAGCTTCGTTACGGCAAGACATTCTTTAACTAAGTCGAAAGAAAAGCAAAGGACTTAGTAACACCATAAGTTGTTTATTCAGTCGAAGGAAAAGAAAAGAAATGATTAACGATAGAGAAAGATTTGATCGCGAAACAGGTTCCTACAGACGTGCTGTAGGTGTTTTTAACAGCCAGAACGATCTTGAACATGCACTTGATGCTCTCAAGAAGTCAGCTTATGACATGGACAGAGTCTCCTTAATAGCGCGGCATGTCGAGGATATCGAAGGAGCTAAGGAGATAACGGAGAAACACGGCAATGAAGCCAAGGAAGGAGCTGGTATAGGCGCTACAACTGGTACGGTTCTAGGCGGTATTGGTGGCTTCTTGGTAGGCGTCGGTTTATTAGCTATCCCTGGTGTTGGTCCAATACTTGCAGCAGGAGTAGAGATACCTGCTCTAGCCTCGACGCTGGCGGGAGCCGGAATTGGTGCGGCGGCTGGCGGTATTATTGGAGCCTTGGTTGGTATGGGCATTCCTGAAGAGAGAGCCAAGGTGTACAACGAGCGCGTTAAGGCTGGCGACTATCTGTTGATGGTCAGTGGAAATGAAGATGACCTTCGTCGCGTTCAATCCATCATGCGCGAGCACAATGTTGAAGAATTTGGCATTTTCGATGCTCCGGATCTGATGAAAGCTAAGCCTGTTGAAAGGCGCGAACAGGTGGCAACTAGAGAAGTTGTAGAAGCTAAGCCTGTTGAAAGGCGTGAACGGGTAGCAACTCAAAAAGTGGTTACTGACACTGTGGATCTAGAAGGTGATGGCGAAGCAGAGGTATTTATCGTTGACAAACGAGAAGAAATTCGATGATGTTTGTCAGCTATTTCAGCCCTTGTAGTCCTGGGAATAGGTCAATACAGACATAGCTCAAGGCTTAGGCAGTCGCTCCCTAGACCCCCAATCCTGGGGGCGGGCTGCCTAGCGATCGCCTTTTTGTTGCATCATTACCTTTGAGCCTTGGTGGACGTTTCGCCTGGGCGTTGTCCTATTTTGGGCGTGTTTAACGGGGAGATTGCGGGAATCTCTGCGTCAGCCTGGTTTCTGATCGCCCCATGCGCGCGAACACCATTGGTGCTAGGAACACAACCCAAAACGACAGGAGAGCAAACGTTATCGCCTCAAGTGCTAACTCATTGCCACCGATGAGGCGAGGCACAAATGCGATCGCAGGCAGTTCTCAGAGATGAGGACTGGCTACGTGCTAGCTCAATCCACCTCTTCGATTGCCTTAGCGGCAATGATGGGCTTGTCTTTAAATTCCGCTTCCACCCCTGGCTCCAGATCAAAACCGTATTCTTTCTCAACGTCAGCTACAACGAGCTGGCGCATTACACCTGTCAGTTCTATATTTTTACCTACGGCAACGGCAGGAGAGTCGTAATTCGTTACAACCAGCACTTCTTGACCGCCGAGAGATTCCTTATCTTGGACTACGAACGCTTTCGGACTAATAATTCTCATCACTTTTGTACTCACGGTTACACTTTCACCGATGAGTTTGGCGTTTGGTGTCTCGGCAACTGCGCCTGTGGTTGCTCCAGCCGTAGGACTAGTTGTTTGAGGACTAGTTGTTTGAGGACTAGTTGTTTGAGGACTAACTGTTTCAACCGCAGGTTCAACGACTACGCCAGTTCCTGGACTAGCCGCTTGTTCTTCATTGTTACAGGCAGGAAGAACTATCAGTAAAAGCGCTAAGGTAGCGGCTCTTGGGCTATTCCACAACAGTTGGACGAAACCGCTACCGTGATCGCCATCGTGACGGATAACCTGAGCGTTACTCACTTTATTTTGCATTGAAAAAATCTCCTTTGCCGAGATGCACTAGATGAACACTTGTACGGCAATGCCACGAACCTATTGATTCGCTATTCCTCATGAAATGTACTCCCTCTGTTAATCCCTCTGTTAATCAAAGAAGGATACAGCTTTTCTATCCCTAAGTAAGTCTGAATCTAATTCAAATTTAGCTGATATCTTAGCTAAAACTAGTATTTAAATAAGATCTAAATTAAAGGTATAGGTATTTATTGAACTGACTAAACAATAACGTTTTGAGGGTATAACTTAATATCTAAATAGAATTTAAACTTAAAGATATATAATTTGTTAAGCAAAATACAATTCAGCTAGTAGTAATTTTTTTATATGTAACCATGGAGTGATGCCGAGCATGAAACCCTGTAGCAACATCAAATAGATACTACTCTTACCAAGGAAGCTAATTATGGATTATGAGGAAGTCCAAAAAAAAGGGAAACACGTAATGGATGATGTACTCCAAACCGCTCAAGAAAAAGGAAAACAAGTAATTGAAAAGGTGACCCAAATCACTCAAAAAAATGCTTCAGAACTTACAGAGGAAGCGATCGTTTTAGCTGTCGATCAAGCCATTGATGTGATTCAAATTGCTGGTCAGCAAGTTAGAGAAAGAGATATGCCCACTGAAAATATATCATTGCAAGTTAGTGTAAATATTGTGGGTTTAGTTGAACTTAAAATGTGTGCAGATGTATCCAAAATAACACAAATAGAAGAGGGAATACCAAACGATACTGGCAACTCTAAACTATCGGTTTATCAAGATGAAGCTAGATAGGCTACAGTCAAGCTGATTCAGGATTTCAGAAGTTGTGTATTAGACTTAATGCAGTCGAGTACGGCAGTAGTTGCCTGAGCTTTTCTCTAAAAGTATCAGCAAGGTTATCAAAGATGAAGAAAATTAAATACACATTATTCGGTTTGTTAGGAATCTTCGTACTTCTCGGCTGGGGCTTGCTCGAACCGTACCTAATCGATACAGAAGAGGAAGTTGCAGAAATTCCTAATCTTCCCGCCGCTTGGGAAGGACAACAAGTCGCACTCATCGCTGATTGGCAAATAGGAATGTGGATGGGTAACACTAGTACCATCCGCCGCATTGTGGAAAAATTAATCGAGGAGCGTCCTGCAATCGTGCTAATTGCTGGGGATTTTATCTACAATCCAGGCGAAGACCCAAGCGAAGAGATTAAAAAGGCGATTGAAATCGTGCGATCGCTTCCAGAAGCAGGCATCCCTACCTATGCCGTCTTGGGCAATCATGACTATGCAATGAAAAACAAGCACGCACCACCAAATGAACAGTTGGCGCGTCAATTACATGAGGCGCTGGAATCAGTAGGCGTGCAAGTCCTCCAAAACGAGGCGGTTGCGATTGACAAGCCAGCGATAAGAGCAATCGCACCGTCCGAGATTCGCAACCCAACGACAGCCACGACAGCGGGTAACACAGCCCTATACCTAGTAGGCATCGGCGCACATTGGCCTAATAACGATAAACCAAAAGTCGCGCTAGCCCCAGTACCAGAAGGAACACCAAGGTTGGTGATGATGCACAACCCAGATTCCTTTGAAGCGTTACCTGCTAACACTGCACCTTTGGCTGTGGCAGGACACACGCACGGTGGGCAATTTCGCCTACCCTTTACCCCAGAATGGTCTTGGATGACTTTTACTAAGGAGGATGAGGTACACGCTGACGGCTGGATTAAAGGATATGGGCAGTCAGGAAATCGTCTTTATGTAAACCGAGGAATTGGTTTTAGCATCATACCGATGCGGCTCAATTGCCCACCAGAGGTTACTGTATTCACACTGCGCTCTTCTCTCTAACTAAGTGGGGAAGAAATAGTTAGGGCATTGATTTAGATTTGGACTTATCCAGATTTTATTAGTTGACTTATTCAACTTGACTGATTTCAAAAATTAAAGTGAAGTACTGTAATCAAATGTGGCTAACAAAACGTTTTCAGTAGAGTGCGATCGCAAGGATATTAAAGAGCGATATTTGGCGACACTGAAGATTATAGAATAGCTATGAAATTTAAATACGCGAGGTACATTAAATATGCTTTATTAGGTTTGTTAGGATTGTCGGCTACTTACCTAACTTGGGGAGTGGCGATCGAACCTCACTTGATAGATCGGGAAGAGTACGTTGCAGGAATTCCCAATCTCCCTCCAGCTTGGGAGGGGAAAAAGGTTGGCTTAATCTCCGATATGCAGGTGGGAATGTGGCTCGGCAATACCTCCACTATCCGCCGAATTGTCAACCAACTGGTAGACGAACGTCCTGCTGTCGTGCTGATTACGGGTGACTTTCTCTACGAGCCAGGAAAGAATCCCAGCCAAGAACTCAACAAAGTCACTGCACTGGTGCGCCCACTACCAGAGGCAGGCATTCCGACTTATGCTGTTTTGGGCAATCATGACTATCGAGTTAGGAACTTCAAGACGACTTCACGGGATGAAAAGTTATCAACCCAAGTCCGTCAAGCTCTAGAAGCAGCAGGGGTGCAAGTTCTCAAAAATGAGGCTGTTGGGCTGGCATTGCCCGGAAAGGGCGTGAAGCGTACTTCCGAGGAGAACTCGAAGAGTAGCTATCCCGTGTGCGATCGCAGCAAAGGGAATTGCACAGGAGCTAAGACAAATGAGGTTCTATACCTGGTGGGAATAGGAGCACACATACCTAAACAAGACAAACCAAACGTTGCCTTAGCCCAAGTACCCAAAGCAGCACCCCGATTAGTTATGATGCACAATCCCAACTCCTTTGACGCACTGCCTCCAGGTACGGCACCTCTGGCAGTGGCAGGACATACCCACGGAGGTCAAATTAACCTTTTGCCCTTTGGATGGACACCCGTGTGGTTCTTACTCACCTATGACGAAGAGGAACTGGTGCATGTCGCTGGCTGGATTGAAGACTTTGGGAAACCTGGAAATCACCTGTATGTCAATCGAGGCATTGGTTTCAGTAGAGTGCCGCTCCGAATTAATGCCCCGCCTGAATTAACGTTATTCACACTTCGCTCGCACGAATGAATGAGCCTCTCGGTAGCGCAAAGAGTTGTGGGTGGCTTGATGATTTGCCTCATTATCTTCCCTCTCTATTTTTCAGGGTCTAACTGCTGTTTCCTCATATGTCAATTCCTCCAACCTCTCAAGTACATTTCTCGCGTTTCTTTGGGCGGCACTGGCGAATTTCCTCCAACAGTAAGGCATTTAGATGGATGGGAACCGCACTCTCAATGTTGGCGTTTCCTACTGCTCAATGTATTGCGTAAATTTCCCCTCGCGGCATTCGGATCGATTTGGAGCGTAGCCTTGAGATTGCTGAAGAGCTAGAAGAGTTTATTAACCAAACAAATCAAGCGATCGCAATTAATCCGGTTACTAGCAGCATCTTTGGGAAAGATGGGATGAGCGACATTCAAATCCCTGTAATAATTGTCAGCAGTAGTGATGATAAAAACGCACCCGCTTTACCCGAACAAATTCAGCCTTTTACTTGGTTGAATAATCCCGAAAAGTCTCTCGTCTTGCTTGAATGTGTAACCCACTTTTCTACACTGGATCAAACCAATCTAGAGGTGAGAGCTAAATTAAAGATATAGGTGTTTATTAAACTGACTAAACAATAACTTCTTGAGGTATAACATAATATCTAATAGGTGGTGATCGCACCTCTCATTAATTTGCCAAACAACTCTAAACTTAGCTAATAATCCAAAGAATGTTTGCATATATAACCCTGGACTGATGCAACTCATGAAATTCTCTAGCAAAATCACGGGCCATAGACGCTGATAAGCAACCACCAGAATTAACCCGATTAACACACCGCCGAGCACGTCTACTAGATAGTGTACGCCCAGATATAGGCGAGACAGCATCACTCCAGCAACAATGCTTATCGAAGCGACTATCGGGATGCGACCAAACGCGGTC
>CBDTXL010000218.1:0-7677 GCA_965364435.1 uncultured bacterium | reverse complement strand
TTCAATTTCCAATTGCGTAAAAACCGATTGTGCCAGTCGAGGGAAAGAATGTGGGTTAAAAGGAAAACCCGCCCCTACAAATTAATGAGAGTGGGACAAGAGGTGAATTTAACTTCCCAAGAATTCGAGGATAGCCAGATAGGTCTCTTCTGGGGCTTCTTCTGGCAGAAAATGACCAGAATTTATAGCCCTACCACGCACATCATTTGCTCGTTCACGCCAGGTTTCTAAGACATCATATTTGCGTCCAATAAGTCCCTTGCCCCCCCAAAGCGCCAGTACTGGACAGAGAATTTTTTGTTCCATGTCGAGGTTGTCATGCTCCAGATCGATCGTAGCTGCGGCGCGATAATCTTCACAGGTGGCATGAATTGCTGCGGGGTCGCTAAAGCATCGGATATACTCAGCCAAAGCTGTAGGGACGAAAGCCGAAGAATCTCGACCCCATCTTTCTAAACAAGTGCGTAGATAGTATTCAGGATTGGCTCCGATTAAAGTTTCGGGTAGATCGTAGGGTTGAATCAGAAAGAACCAGTGGTAGTAAGCCGTGGCAAAATCTTTATCGGTAGTCGTGTACATTTTATGGGTGGGTGCGATGTCCAATAATGCCAGTTTCTTGACCCGGTGAGGGTGATCAAGAGCCATTCGATGTGCAACTCGTGCGCCCCTGTCATGACCAACAACATAGAAGTCTTTGTAACCTAAGTGCGACATCACCTCAACTTGGTCTTGCGCCATAGCCCGCTTTGAATAATTGATATGGTCAAGTCCACCTTCTGGCTTTGAGCTATCGCCATACCCTCTTAAGTCAGGTGCCACTACAGTAAAATCCTCAGCCAGACGAGGTGCTATTTTATGCCACATTACATAGGTTTGAGGATAGCCGTGAAGCATCAGTAGTGCAGGACCAGTGCCAGCCTTGACCAAATTTATCCTGGCTCCACTTGTATCAATCACAGTTTGTTCAAAGTTAGCAAACATTTTTAAATTTCAATAGCCCCTAAAGCTTTGAGGGTGGCTTTCTGCGCTACCGTTAAACCTGTAACACCAGCGATGTTCAGGCCCTCGTAAAGCCTGTCTGCTCGCAGCGTTTTAAGGCACTCACCCGTACTTACATCCCAAAGCTTAATTGTCTCATCTTGGCTGCCACTGATTAGAGTTCGACCATCCGGACTCCATGCCACAGAGTAGACCCAACTAGTATGACCCTGTAAAACGTTTAAGACTTCACCTGTCTGGACGTCCCAGAACTGCACCGAGAAATCATGGGTGCCACTGGCGAGGGTACGACCATCTGGATTGAAGGCGACTGTCCATACCCCACCCCTGTTACTGGGCAAAACTTTAACGCACTGACCGTCACGGACATCCCACAAGCGCACACAACAGTCATGACTACCACTAGCGAGGGTACGACTATCCGGACTCCACGCCACTGAGCATACCCAACCCGTATGACCCTGCAACGTTTTGAAGCATTGACCGCTATTAACATCCCACAACCGAATCGAGAAGTCAAAACTACCAGTCGCCAGAGTACGACTATCTGGACTCCATGCGACTGTCCATACCCAACTGGTGTGACCCTGCAACACTAAACGGCAAACTCCCGTTTGGGCATCCCATAACCGCACCGACAAGTCATGACTGCCACTGGCAAGGGTCTGACCGTCCGGACTCCAAACTAATGCCCATATGCTACCGCTATGACCGTGCAAAGCGAGTAGGCACTGACCGCTATCTATATTCCACAAGCGAACGGAGGAGTCGAGGCTGCCACTGGCTAGGGTTTTACCATCAGGACTCCAAGCCACCGACCATACTCCATTGGCGTGAGCTTGTACAGCGAGTAGGCATTGACCATCATGGGTATCCCACAATCGAACAGTTTGGTCATCACTGCAACTCGCTAGGGTTTTACCATCGGGACTCCAAGCAACTGCCCATACCCAACCACTATGTCCCTTAAAGGTTAAAAGTTGTTTACCATCCACCACTTGCCACAAGCGAATCTTCCCATCCACATCACCTGTCGCCAAAATTTTTGCACTTGGACTAAAAGCTACTGACAATACACCACTTAAGGTTTCCGAGAAAACAGACTTATCGAGATTGGCATTCTGGAAGTTGACACGGTGCAAATTCACCCGCCTGAGATCGGCTTGCCAAATGGTCAGATGAGAAAAGTCATAGTCTGCTAAATTAATCTTCAGTTGATTCAATAGATTAATAATATTTCCACCTCCATACCCAGAGACGGCAGAGCATTCTTCTTGGAGTTTTACTAAAATATGAGATAATTTTTCTTCAAGACTGTTCTGAGACTTGAAGGTTTGTTTTAGTCTATCTATAATCGGTTCTATAATGAGACGAATTTGGCTGGATCTGATGTAATCTTTTGCCATTGCTTTCATGAGGGCATGGCTCATTAATAATTCAGTTTTTTCGGCAATAATATCTTGACAAATGATATCAAGTAAGCACTCCGTCACGTACTCCATGACTACAGGTTGTTGCGTGTAACTTCCAGAAAGTTTTCCTGTCACTACAGGTGTAGCCTTCTCGATCAGAGAACGTCCCCACAAGCATTCTAAGGCTTCTAATAAATTTGACCGAGAAACCCCAGGTACAATATCTTCTTGTAATTGGGCAATGGTTGTTGCTTCGCGATTAATCGCCAACCAATACATGATGCTTTTCTCTAAAGGAGAGAGACGCTCAAACTGCTGTTCTAGCAAGCGCCGACTACTATTGAAGACAAACGTATCCTGTGCTAAAAATGCTTCAATATCGCCATCAAATAGGGCTTGAATTGAGGTGGATACGATTTTTATGGCTAACAGATTATTGCTGTAGCGATCGCACAATTGTTGCTTGTAAACCTGACTCCCCACCAATCCTTTGTCATCGAGTAAAGCAAGAGCGGCTTCCGGGGAACCACTCAAACGGAGGGAACGTACAGGCAGCTTATCCCCCTCACTTGCAGTAATTAAATCAGGTTTTTCCCGGCTGGTAAAGATTAAACAACTTTGGTGAGCAGTTTCTCCACTCACTCGGAGGAGTTCGTTGTAGTCAGAGTAATCTGGACGGAATTGTCCGGCAACGCCTGCATCTAAAATCGCTTCCATATTATCTAAAATCAACAGACAACGGGAGGTACGCAGGTAATGAATTAATCGCCCCATTTCAGCTTTAGTTTCCTGTTGGTTTGATACTAAGGCAACTAAGTCACCCAAGAGCGTTTCTAGAAATGGAGCGTTGCGTAGACTTCGCCAAATGACATATTCAAAATCCTGCTGAACTTGTTGTGCTAATTTCACGGCAAGTGCAGTTTTGCCAATCCCACCGATACCTAATAAAGCGATTACGCGACAGCGAGCAGTTACAACCCATTGTTCTAATGTGGTGAGTTCTTTCGTGCGTCCGTAGAACACCGAAACATCAACAGCTTCTCCCCAATCGGTTCGGTTCTGAATTTTAGATTCAGGATTTTGGATTGAATGTTGCTCTGCTTTGCTGTTTGGTTTGCGCCATTGACGTTCTAGAACTGAGTGTAAGTTGGTTTTACTGACTTTTTCATTCAATGCTTCGCTGAGCATCTTCCACAGCTTGGGGCCTACGTCTCGCTTCAGATAGCTGGCTGAATAACCCGTTACATCAGCAATTTCCTCGTAAGTCTGTTTCTGCCAGGAGCCTTTGAGGATGGCGATTTCTACTTCATTTAGCCGTCTTCCTATTCTGGAAAAAATGGCTTCGTTTGCAAGTTCCAACCCTTGTTCAAAATTCATGGTCATGAGTGAGCCGCCAAAATTAGCAGAACTTTAGCATAACTTTCCAGAACTTTTCTGTATTGACAATGAGCTGTTGCTCTCAGAACCTAGATTTTCAGAGGATTTGACTTTAGAGCAAGACTAATCATAAGTTTTACCTATGCACTGCATATGGAAAACCCTATTCTGAATTCTGGCTCCTGAGTTCTGAACTCTTTTTGGGTCATATCAAATCCCTTCAATGGCTTATCGTCAAAAAACTTTACCCATTCCTCTATCTCGACATCTCCGTCAGTTTTAATGATAAGTACTCTAGCGGATTCGATTTTTTCAGCACAAGTAAATAACCAGAACTTTTCCCGAACTATTCTGTATTGACTCTTCCCGTCAATCCTTTTAAATTGAACAGGTGAAGTTTTGAAGAGAACTGTAGACAGCTTATGACTTGTACACGCGGAAATTCCTACAGGATAAAATCGGGAGATACGCTTTATATCATTGCCCAAAGTCAATTGGGTGATGGGAGCCGTTGGCGTGAAATCATGAAACCTGACGGCACACTATTCACAGAAGCGGAAGCTGATAATTTGCAGGTGGATCAGGAAATCTGCCTTCCTTCTGGTTCTTCCGATTATGTTCTGGTACATCAATCACAATATTGGGATTGGTATGCAACTTCGGCTCGATGGAATGCCAACTCTCAAGTCTACTTAGCGCAGTCAGGTTTTCCCGATCAAGTGTATCCAGCTATGTCGGTGATGATTTAAACGACCTTACTTCTTCGATAAAGGTCGAAAAAACTAATCAATAAAATGGTCTTGTTCAAGAAATTTTAGCTGAGCGTAATCCGTCTAGTCAGAGGTGGGTGTTTCCCCAATAACTTTTCAAATACTTTGTTGAGGTGATTTATGACTTGTACACGCGGTAGTTCATATGTTATCAAGCAGGGAGATACACTTTCTGCGATTGCCCAAAGTCAATTGGGCGATGGGAACCGTTGGAGTGAAATTATGAAACCTGACGGTACTCGATTCACAGAAGCGGATGCTCGGAATTTGCAGGTGGGTCAAGAAATCTGCCTTCCTTCTGGTTCTTCCATGTCAAATAAAGTTGTGATCTATGAAGATGCCAACTATCAAGGTGTCAGTAAGGAACTAGGTGAGGGCAGTTATGATGTTAACAATCTTGGCATTGCAAATGACAGATTAAGTTCGTTAAAAGTACCAGCGGGGATGAAAGTCACCCTCTACGAACACGCTGGATTTAGTGGTCAAACTAAGATATTTACCCAGGATGCAAGCTATGTAGGTGACGATTTCAATGACCTCACTTCCTCGATAAAGGTCGAAACTTCCTCGATAAAGGGTAAGGGAAATCTCCGAGATATGCTAGAAGCCCTTGGAGCATTTGAATCAGGATTACCATCAGGAGACCCAAACCAGTACAAAGTTGAAAACCCACTGGGTTTTATGGGCAAGTACCAATTTGGAGAAGCTTTGCTGATTGACCTTGGCTACTACCAAGCAAAAATCGATGACAAGGGCAATGTTGTTTACTATGGACATGGTGCTGACAAGAATTATTGGCTGGGTACCTGGAAAGGAAAGAACGGTATTAATAGCAAAGAACAATTCAAGAATTCCCCGGATGTTCAAGAAAAAGCAATTCTTGAGGCTTTTAAGCTGAACTGGCAGCGTGTCAACACTGCCCTTGCAGAGAAAGGACAGTCTGTAAAAAATTACCTCGGTCAGCCAAAGACATTTATTGATGGAGGGGTGTCAAAAACAATCACCATTACCCTTTCTGGTATTCTAGCTGGGGCACACCTGCGCGGTCCTTATGGAGTAGCTATTCTTCTCCTCAGTGGCGAAGTATCTTATGATGAATATGGCACCTCCATCCTCCGATACATGGAAGAGTATGGCGGTTACAACGTTACGCCAGAAGAATTCTCCTAAACCCACACTTTTTAGGGTATCGTCAGCACTCTTGCTCCTAGTCATCAATCCCTTTACAGCAGTTTTCAACTGAGTAAAGTACATCAAATACCCCACCCGCACTATCGCGCACCCTCCCCTTACCAAGGAGAGGGTTGGGGAGGGGTGTACTCTACTTAGATGCAAAGCGCTGTAAAGACAAAATTGCTGTTGATTAAACCGTGAAATAAAGAGAATATCATGACTACGCAATTGAATCTAACAGCTACATTTTACAGCAAAGAACAATCAACACTCCCAGACGGAACAGTACAACCCCCAGCAACTGGTGAATTTGGAAAAACTTTGAAAGAAGCACTTGCAGGTCAAGGGCTTTTACAGTGCGCGGTAGACCCAACTGTTATTGCGCTAAAAACAGTGTTCACTTTAAGGCTTTGGGATGGTCAACAAGTTTCTGCCAAAGCTCTAGATATAGGTACAAGCATTAAAGGCAACAAAATTGACATCTATGTTGATAGCAACCATGAAGCTATTGATTTAGGTGTCAAGTCAGTCACGGCATTTTTAGATGGTGGGGGAGGTCCGGGAACAGGTGGTCGAACCTATACTGTACAACCGGGTGACACTCTATCATTGATAGCCCAAAAATTTTACGGAGATGGCAGTGAACAGTCGTGGAGAAAAATCTACCAAGCTAATCAAGCTGTGATTGGGCCTGACCCGGCTAAGATCGTACCGGGAATGGTACTTACCATTCCCTAAATCTCAAAGCATATTTGAGACGTTTAGCTCGGTGGTATAGTGCGTCTAAATCAGTTGTGAAATAGTTATGTAGAATAGTAGCGGTGGAGCATAAGGCGATGCCGCAGGCACGCGCAAGCGATCGCATAATCTCCATCTGGTTATTCTCAGATAAATTGACTATTTTACGAGAGTACAGTCATCACTTGATTAGTGCGATCTGCTGCTTGCAGCAGATCGCACTCTGAACCCACCCCTACAAGCACCTCAGTTGGCACTCACTTACATCTGTGCGATCGCATCTACTACCCTCTCAACTCAGCCACAGCACGCACCATCTCAACAGATAATGACAACGCTTCAGCGATTTGCTCCACACTCAACCCCATTGCCAACAGCTTCGGGATAGCCTCTCGTTGCGCCTGCTCAGCTTGTTGTACTCGTTGTCGCTCCAAGTCCCGTTGCTGGATAACTTCTAAATAGCTGGCAAATCGCTCACCATCGGGTCGATAGACTTGTAATTCTCCTTCTACTACTTCAAATCGAATTCCCAAACATGGACTTACCCACCCTAACATCTGGGGAATTGGTTCCAATAGTTCCCCGTCCCGTCGCCATCCTTTGAGAATGCCTTTATCAGGATTGAACAGATAATATTCCTCGACCCCATAACGTTCGTAAAATCGCCGCTTTGCTCCTTCTAATTCTTCCCTAGTGTTGCTCTTAGAGACAATCTCGAAGACAACTTGGGGAGGAATATTCTCTTCTTCCCACTGTTTATAGGAACGCCTGTCCCCCTTGGGGCGTCCAATAACCACCATCACATCAGGAGCTTGTCTAATCCAAGGTTCGCCTTCCACTGGATACCAGAACAAGTCTCCAGCAACAAAGACATTGGGATTGTCAATAAACAGCGCATCAATTCCACCTTGAATCGTGACAATTAGGCGAAATTGGATGGTATTGTCTGCCAAAGGTTGACCGTCACTTTCGGGGTAGGTGATGGGAAAGGAGGTGGAGAGGGACATGGAAACAGGAGGAGGGAGGATTTGTTGTCACTGTAGCATGGCAAGCTGAGAGGGGAGCGATCGCTAATTGTAGAATAGATGTAGACTATTGGAGATTCTATGGCAACTCCACAACCGATGCAAAAAAGACCAACTGACACCTCAGTTGGTCTTTTTCAGTCGCTAATTCTATTGTCGTTCTACATCGAGGAAACCCTAGCT
>CBDTXL010000217.1:0-7681 GCA_965364435.1 uncultured bacterium | reverse complement strand
CAGAACAACCGAAAGCAAGCCAAGAAAAGAGGAGCCTCATACAACACAAAACTTCACTATCATCTGATGTATCAGCCCTGAAGTTGGAGGAAATAGAAGAGGTAGAAATCTGAAATTCTCAAGAACTGAAGCACGAGGTATAGGGCTGTATCCAAGAAAATTAAACGCCGAACCCGGCGCGAACGCGCCCTAAGAGAGAAAATTTGCTCGACGTTTAGTACGTATGCCCGATTTAACCAAAAGCTCAAGTACACCGACTCTATTTGATTTAGAGGAACATGTCACTCCTCGAACGCCAAAGTACCTTTCAGATGGCGGCAAAGCTTCTATACTGGGACTGCTGAAACTGGGCATGGATAAAGAATTTGTAGCTATGCTCTTGGCTCTAGCAGAATACAAACTAGCGCATGTTCGCTACCTAGCAGGCCCCATTGTAGTACATCGGTCTGGATGGCTTGATACAATTCCATCTTGGTTAATTGAAGCCATACCCGCCGCCCGTGCTGAAGCAATTTTTGCAGAATCCGATGCCGAGGTTGTGGGAGAATTAGCAACAGCTGAAGAAATATTAGCTTGTCTTTATCCTGCCACAATGGAAGCCCCTATCACTTATAGATGGTATAGGGTGTATATGTATGTTGGAAACATTGTTCTGACCAAGCATCAAAAGTTGAAAGAACAAACATTTTGGGAATTTATAGGGCTAGAACACCCTATAAGTTACGATGAGGTCAAGCGAGACTACGAAAAATTAGCGCAAGACATCAGGAGGAAAGTAGTTAAAGCAGCAGCCGGGAGGGGAGTGACGGCTTCAAAAAGCAGCAGACAGAGAGAACATAACACATCCCTACCTGCCACACCGCCGCCAGACAAAAATGAGCAACAACTTTCAATTTACGGCCTGCTTTGACATCCAGTATGGCA
Source organism: uncultured bacterium (assembly GCA_965364435.1). GTDB lineage: Bacteria > Cyanobacteriota > Cyanobacteriia > Cyanobacteriales > Coleofasciculaceae > CBDTXL01. The sequence goes on along the minus strand of CBDTXL010000217.1, from coordinate 6,757 downwards.
ACGGGGGCGAGTAATGTTGCTCATAGCCTTCACAAGAGATAGGACTCGTGTGAAGGGTCGCCCCTGCACTCTATCTCACCCCCAATTTATAGCTATATACAATCATGCAACTTCACTTATGGGATGAGTTCAAAGAGGTACTCAACCGGATGCATCCCAATGCCAGCAAAAATAGCGGAATGCGATCGCCTGTTTATTGTCTGGAATTGTAGAGTGCGATCGGATTTGAGGGTGAAGGTGCGATCGCGCATCTAAATTCAACTATCTCTGATGGAGAGAACGAGCGAACTCCAAAACTTCTTGCTGACGTTCCTCCGACAAATGATTAACCACCTCTGCTAATTGTTCTGATACTGATAGCCAAGACTTTGTTTGCGCCTTCCAGACAACTACAAATTGCTCGGATAACAGAGTACAAAGTGCAAGAGTTTCTCCCTCTTCATTGCTAAATTCTACCTCATACTTCTCATCAGAGTAACAATCCACAATCGCCCCTTGAACACCTGAACGCAAATTATATTCAGGTAAATCAATCAGCAATTCAACCACATCAAACAATTCCGGCTCAATCATCCTCGCCTCCGAACGTATAGTGTTACCAGTCTAGCCACATCGCTCTCGGGTTCTACTATCCAACCTGTACGCACAATCTCCCGTTGTCCTTCTGTTCCTATAATTTCCAAGTCTACGGTATAGCGTTGCCCATGCTCATCATTTCGCCCTAAAGCCGCCTCATTATCAAGCGCTTGCTCAGAAATCTGTGCCATCAATAATTCATAATTATCTTGAGTAAATCCTAAATGACGCTGAAACATTACAGCTTTATCACGACCTACTGGATTTTCCAAGTTAAGAGCATAGTCCGTTAACTTACGAGGAGGGATAACGAGACGCGTCACAATTTCTCTCAGCTTCATGCTGATTTAGCTAACATAGATTTTCTCCTCTAAGTCGATCATCTGACTTTGCCTAAGTTTACTACCTTTATACCCATCCACTACTAGTTAAGGAAGTGCGATCGCCTTGTTGTTGTCTGGAATTGTGGAGTGCGATCGCGTGTGGCAATGAAAGTGAGAGCGTGCCAGCCACTAACCCCGCTTGCCAATGCCGCTGATCGTAAATGCACGTTTGGCTCGTCCTTTTCGAGCAACAACATCCAATGGATCTTTCGGTATCGCCGCACTGGGGGATGGGGAGGACGCATTATTTTGAGGAGCGTTACCACCAGCGGCATCGGGCAGAGGAAGCATTTTTTCAGCTTCCTCAATCCTCTGATAGAGGGCATTGGTTAACTCCTCCAAACTGGCTAGCTTTACCCCACTCTCCAGTCTTGGTCTCACTTGAGTATCCCAAAGTGCCTCACTTTCACTCTGACGCTTGAGGTCTGACTTGGGGATTGGTATGGTCAAAGCATACGGGATAGAACCCTCACCACCAGAGCTGTACGCCGGGTTAGTAATCACACACCGACCTTGAGGAAATCTAAGAATCTCATCTACAGAAAACAAGGGCATCTTCTGGATAGACTCGTTCCAACTCGTCGTCTGATGACCTTGAGAACGACTAGTCGATTTACTCTTGAGGTTGATTTCTTTTTCTCCATATCGCTCAGAATACTTCTTGGCTGTGTCTGGGTTGCCAGGGTTGAATAGGATATGAGTGCTGCAAGCACTGGCGATCGCTGCTCCCATCTTATCGCCGTACCCCTCGTACAACTGCTCCAAACTTTGGATTCCAATCAGGAAGCAGGCTCCGTTGGAGCGGTATTCGTTAATCCACTGAGGCATCCGATCCAAGCGGATGGAAGGGAACTCGTCAAGTGAGATAATCAAGGGGTCGTTGCGCTTACGACTTAAATTAGAAACGACGATCAGATGAATTGCCGCCGCCAGCAGTGGCCCCACGACGCTCCGTCGCTCGTCGTCTAGCTTAAAGACAATCATCTCCCGACCTTCGATCTTAGTTGGAATGTCGGATTTTCCGAGAAAAGCTCTCAACAGGTCAGCTTGGATGAAACTGCTAAACGTTCCCGCTGCGGTCGTCATAATTCCGGAAATCGTCTTCTCAGCTTCTTTAGCACTCAGGAACTGGTTAAAACTGGTGGCTACCCACTCATCAATTTGGTGGGATTGCACGGCATAATCAATCCGCTTTACCAAATTTGGTAACCTCATGATGGCATACAGCATTGCCATATCTGGATACTTAGACCCCTTGACCAACTGAAGCAGTGCCTTAGCCAGCAAGTCTCCAGCTTTAGAGAAGAACTCATCACTCTTTCCCTGAAAAGAGCTGGCGTTCCTGTTAATGACTTGGCCGATTTCACCAGCCATCACTGCGTCTTGTGGAGACTTCATAAAATCAAGAGGATTAATAACTCCTGAATAGGGTTCCCCCGGTGCAAATACCCTGACCTTATAGCCGTAACGAGCCGCCATCGGTGCATGAAGTTTGAGCTGGTCTCCTTTCTTATCGTATAAAACAATTGGAAAGCCTTGGATCATCGCGCTTTCTATAGCCCTATCAATTGTGGAGAACGTCTTGCCGCTTCCAGGCGCTCCAATTACCAGAATCGACCGTTCTGCATGAGGAAGCCAAACAGTGGGAATAGCGCCAAGAGCCGTTTGAAGGGTTGCGATAGCGAAGCGCTGCTGCGAAGCGCAGATCGCGCCCTGAAGGTTTTTCCCTTTCCACCAATAACGAGGACTGCCACACCACAGGGTAACTTTATTGTGTTTACGTTCTTTAATTTGTTTAAGCGCAGTTCTTGTAGCCGCGAGTTTCTCAGTTGTACCGCAAACTTTACCCGTCGTAATCTTGCCTTTCCCTCCTCCAGCAAACCGCAGAACCAAAATAATAAAAATCAGACCACCTATAGTTAACATTCCGTCAGGGGTTGTATATTGCTTAAACAACCCACCTAAATCAATCGAAGAACGCGGGTTCTGTTGACTCGTTTGTGTTTCAGCGACAAGCGACATTGACTGTACTTGACTCAAGAAAAACTTCTGTTCAAAATTCATAATTTTTTTCAGCTCAGGGGATGAATTAAGAGGGTATTATTACCGATTTCTGTGGTCACATTTTGACTCTTTGTAGCAACAAATAGGTAAATAGGTACATCATAGTTTGCGTAGCAACTATGCCTAATTTGTTCACCCCATAGCAATAAATCTACCCCTACCATTCGATAGATACAATACTCAATCCCAGTAAGCGCTCCTACCAAGAAGCCTATAGCTCTATGCGTCCAAGCTCCACCACCAACCGCTCTTGCAGCTGCTACCGCAGCTTTGTGTGCAGACTGAGGAACGAGTTTTAAAGAATGACTAAAGCTAAACTTAATAAAAAACAACGCTCGTGGCGAAATAAGTTTATTTCAGAACACCCAAATGCATCCGTCCGAGCTATTACAGCCGACTTGTCAGGCTCGCGCATCCTCACCATCGACTGGCAAGAATCCATCGACATCCCAAAACTTCAAGGCTGCACTGACCAGGGACGCGGGTGGATTCAACACCAATTGACGGTCAAATTGCGCGTTTTTGGAGACGCACGCTATACAGCCGATCACAAGGCTAAGGTTGTCTATCCCCATTGCCACCTAAACTATCGGGGAATAGTATTAGATGGTCAGCTTTCGCTACCTATACCTCAGCTCACCGAATTCCCACTACCCCAAAACCCTGTTGTCGTGAAACACAAAAAACGACAACCGCGTAAGCCCAAACCTATCTCGATTCAGCATCGGCTACCTCTTGACGGTATAGAAGCACGTCTGCTCTCTATTCACTTAAACAAAGGACACCAGCTACAATCTTCACAGACTCTAATGGCTGAAAAAGTAAGCTACTGGAGTTTAGAGCAGCGTCGGCAAATTAATCTCCCCCAGGCAATTATAGACCTTTTAACCGATGCTAAGTCCACTCATGAAGAGTGGGAAAATGCCGTACTTCTGTATCAAGTAGCTGGTCTATCAGGAGTGCTAACGTTCATTGAAGGATTACCAATTTTCCGTATAAAGACAACAATCTCTACTGTTGCTGAATCTTTGAGTTCGTACCCATTGGTCAAGGCTAAGAAGGTAACAACGACCAGTGTTAAACAGACCAATCAGTAAAACAAAAAACTGAAAAACTAGAAAAGCGCGGACTGATTGTGAAGCCAGTAATTTGGACTTTTCAAACCCCTGAATATCTACAGGAGCAAGAACGGAACCGTGGCGAAAAGGATAAACGCAGCCCTGGTAAGACAGAGGGCTTATTGAGAGTTCGAGCCTCTCCGGTTCCACGCTTACTGCTCGCTATTTGGGGCAATGGCGCGGGATTATTACTCAGCGCGCATTTTTTTATTGCGCTAGACCTCTTGCAAAAATGCTTATTTTTGATTTTTAACCACAGATGAACACAAGATTTACACAGATGGATTTGATGGGATTTATTGACTTTTGCAAGAGGTCTGCTGTTTACACTACTATTCTTACATACAATACAGCTATTATTACGCGCCTACTGGCGCTTTTGAGGCATGAAATTCACCTACCCAATAAAGTAGAGTATGGTTAGGACAAATGGCAGAACAACAAAGCCGAGAAAGAATCCAATTGAAGAGAAAGACGAACTCCAAGATGAGGTTGAGTTAAAATTCGATATCGACCCAGAACTGTTAGAGGAAACATACAACCAAGTTCGCCGACCAATATTGCCATACGCAATTGTCATCAATGACAATCCCGCCGGGATAATTATCCCAGAAGACCAGCTGGAAAAGGCCAACTGGTTTGTTATGCCTGAAGAAAATGAGCTGACTACTATCACCATCACAGACGATGTGACGGGATTATTCATTACTGAAGCTAGAGTTCTCGTCTTAGGCTTCGTGCCAGAATATATCCGGTATAAAGCTGACATCCCAGACCTCGGAAACACCGTTATTGGAACCTACGAAGAGTACCGTCAGAACTTCGACAAGAAGACAATGGATGCCGTTTCAGAACACGCCCTTGTGTTCTTGGACGAAAACAATCGTCCACTGCACTCAACTCCAATCGTAGTCCGCTTTAAGAACGTTGCCTTGTGGTCATTCAAAGCTGCTCGTGACGAATTCCACCGGCTGTTGGAGAAAGCTTTCTCAGAATACTTTGAAATGCCGTTTAGCGGTAAGAACGACAAATGGCGATCGCTAGGAGTTCTAGTCTGCAAATTCAAGGCAGTTAAGGAAGGCGAAGGCAAGAACAAACACTTCTGCTGCAAGACAATCAGCTACATAAAGCCAACGACTGATAACTTACCGCAGCTATACCTGGGCAGACCCAAAGAAAAAGCCAGTATCTGGAATCTGCATGATAACATAGCTGGATTTACAGAGGCACCAGCCCTACCAGCAGCAGCCGAACCGGAAGTCAAAGTTCTACCACCTGTACCAGGTCGTTCAGCGTCCAAAACCAAGACTTCTCCCAGCAAGAGTGGGAAACCACCCCGTAAAATCACACAAGTAGAACCTGAACAGGAGGAGGACGATTACGAAGCCGAGTTGGAAGAAGACTTTGATGACGTGGATATAGACACAAAAGAAGAAGACTTCTCTTACGCGGACGCAGAAGAAGAGGATTTCGACGACGAAGAATAAGCTCGCTATCGTCACGGCTTCTTCCTGGTAGCTAATACTGCCCCAGCCAAAAAAGTCCCCATCGTCTCACAGAATGCTGAACAGACAAATGGGACTTTTTTGTAGCTTGCCTTCGCGCGATCGCTCTTCAGTTTTTATTTGTATAATTTTTCTAGCAACCTATTTTCGGCTCCCTTAAGTTGACGACCGTCATAGCAAAATTTACCTTGGCGGATATTGTTGCCTTCAACCTGGTTAACTATTAAACAAGGTTGACCGGATGCACTATTTTCTTCAACAGCAAATAAATGCATGGCGGGAGGAAGATTAGGATTCAAATGCTCTTGCCAAACCTGTCTTGATTGGTCACCTTTGACTTCATAGACCGTGTAAGTACATCGGCGAAGACCACATAACTGGACCGAGTTAAAATCGAAAACCACCAGTTTCCTGCCTTCCGGCAAGGGAGTTACAAAAGCCAACGGCTTTAGCTCTTTCAAAGACACCGTAGTGTTTTCAGCAATTACTTGGGAAAGAACGGGCTTGCTCACAATAGAACTAGCGTCTTTCCATTGTGCTACTTTAACTTTAGCAACTGCACTACATCCTGAAATAGCTAAAGCTGCCAACAATCCAGCCATAGCCAACCTCACATACCGACCCCATTTAAACCAAGTTCTAGGGGGAGAGAAAGTTGCACAGATAGATTTGGTATTGCCGGACGACACAGGAGATGAACGACTGGTCTTAAGCGATGAAGAATTAGCCACAGTTTATTCTCCTTGAAACTTGTAAATTGCTCTACTATTAGTGATTGAATTATTAGTTTCAACAGCACTTCTCTAGCTGAAACTTGCTTGCAGGCTTGACTTGTAACGTAACAAAGCCTCTTGACCATAACTATAAACGGAAAGCCTGCCAAAACTGTCAGTTCTACCTCCGTCAATGGCAGACCAATTCCCACCAAAATGCATTTGTGCTACACGTTGAACCAAACGCTCTTCGGTAAAAGGTTGCCCAGTAGTAGGATCTATTTGTTGAGACGCCAAGGCAATCTTCTGTTGCACCAAAGCATCCATAGCCGCCTCCTGATCGGCTGGAGGAAAGTACTTGAAAAGTTCATCACGAGCCGGTTTATAACTCGGATCAA
>CBDTXL010000216.1:0-7686 GCA_965364435.1 uncultured bacterium | reverse complement strand
GCCAGTGATCTTGATATCGTTGGCGGCACTTAAGCTAATCTCGCCCCCATTCCCCACATCGCCACTAGACAACGAGTAAGAGGACAAATTGCCAGTGGTAATGCTACCGTTGGCGGATTTTAAGTTAATCGCGCCCCCTTCAGCTGCATTGCCTGAATCAGAGGACGACATAGAGTACAAAGAGCCAGTGATCTTGATATCGTTGGCGGCACTTAAGCTAATCGCGCCTCCATTCCCCGCATCGCCGGAATTAGATAACGAGCCAGAGTACAAAGAGCCAGTGGTAATGCTACCGTTGGCGGCAGTTAAGCTAATCGCACCCCCATTCCCCGCATCGCCACTAGAGAACGAGTAAGAGGACAAATTGCCAGTAGTAATGCTGCCCTTTGCAGCCGAGAGTATGATGTTCCCTCCATTCCCACCGTTGCTATCAGAAGTATCGATATCGCCAACAGTAATCCCCAGTGGCAGCCCTAAAGTAGCCCTGAACCCTGTACCTCCAGCCGTCTGAGGAAGGTTAGGAGTGTTGACTGAGGCTAACCCTGCCCGTAAGATCACCGATGGACTACCTGTGAGTGTGGCGAAATCTGGATCTGTGGCGGGAATTGTGGTATCGGGTCCTGTAATCCTGATATTCCCACCCTGAATACTGCCCGTTGTTTCAACCTTAAGAGCAACGCCTGTATAGTTCCCAAACAGAACATCCCCATTCGCATAGATAATGGGGTCAAACTCACTGATAAAGTTACCCCCAGTGCCTGATAAGGTCAGCATCGACAGGCTACCACCACTCTCAAAGTGAGCATCCCCAGAAATATTGCCATCACTGACTAGGCTGAGATTCCCCCCACTCCCAATCTTTGACTGAGGATGGGAAAGCGCCAAGATATCAACACTCTGGTTGCCTTGAATAGTCAGATTTCCGCCAGAAGTAACGATAACAGGGCTAGCGATCGCATCTCGCACTTTCACTGTATCCTGCGCTTGTAGCGTTAAATCTCTGCCAGCCGCAAGCTGCCCCTGCAAATCCAGCTTATCTGCCACTAGCGCCAGGTCTTGCTTTGGTGCTAAATTTCCCCTATTGGTAATGGTTGCCCCTGCTTGAGAACTTCCCCACTGCACTCCTGGTGTTACATTAACCGTCAGTAGCGGCGGGGCTTGTGGATTAGTCGCACTAAACTCACTGCCATCGGGAAACTTGAAACTATTTGCCGTACTCGCAAAAAACGAACCACCTATATTTAACTGAGCATTCGGACCAAAAACAATCCCATTGGGATTGAGGAAAAACAGACTCGCCGTCCCGTTGGTACGAAGCAGCCCATCAATATTAGAAACTGAGTTACCTGTAACCCGACTGAAAATATTCTGAATCTGCAAATTATTGTTGAAAAACGCCTCGCCACCCGTAGGGACGGAAAACTCGCTGAAGCTGTGAAACAAATTGACGCCCCGAACCGTTCCCCCGTCAATCGTACAAATCGTACATCCCGGCGTAACCGTAGAATTCACCGGGAGGGTATTATCTGGAACAATTTGTGCTAGAGAAGGACTGACGGTTACCAGACAACCGAGGGCAATGCTGCTAGCAATCCACAGGCGGGGGATAGCTTGGTTCATCATAGTTTTTCTTACTGTTCGGTATTGTCCCCTAAGAAGGGGAGCTTAGGGACTAGGGGGAGAGGGAAAATCTAGCCCCGTCATACGGCTCACAAGCCCACCCAGGCGAGGCGTCTAGAAAATAAGTATTACGATAGCAAACTCTTGCATCTTTATTCCTTGACAAAAGTGGCAACATAGCAGCAGAGCGTGTAAACTGAGTGATGACTTACGCAATTGGGCTACCGAGACACTGCCTGTAGAGTTTATAAGGTTAATTATTAACACTACTTGTCAAGTTTGTGCGTAAGTTCTGTGAGTGCTAAAAAAAAGCGGCAAGCGTTTGTGGTGTTCGCAGCTAAGCTGAGGAACGAGCATCAGCGTGACGCTACCGGGGTGCGACAGCAGCATTCGCCGACAAAGCTTGTTTAGCGGTGATGCTCAAGCTAAGTGTAAGCCAGGGTGTTGGGTGCAAAATCCTGAAGCCGGTGCCAAGTGCATAGGGTGTTCAGCTAATAGCCGTCCGACCAAACAGGAAATTTACCACGATACACAAGCAAGTCATGTGCGTTGAGGGTTGCATCTAGATCGACGCATCTACCAGGCGCAAAAAGTCGCGTCTAGGAGACTTTTATCGCTGGGTATTGAAGCTTCTGTGAGTGTAAAGCTGAGTGCTACACCCATCAGAGGCACTCCGACATGATCAGCCTTGAAAGAATTTACCTTGCTTCCAGGACGGGTAGTGAGGTGCCATCAGAAGAGTTTTTATGTTGGATTCTTTGGAACCTCTGTTTTTTAACGGATTGCTTATGCTTGATGGGCATTCATCTCTCTGGAAGCCAGAACTGGTCTGGCTGTACGTCACTTCTGATTCACTGATTGCCCTATTGTATTACTCAATTTCCATCCTGCTGATTTACTTCTTGCATCAGCGCCGCGATTTGCCTGATGCAGGAATCTTGATGATGTTTGGGGCGTTCACGATTGCTCGTGGCACAACTCATCTAATAAATGTATGGGCAATCTGGCAGCCAAATTCTTGGCTAGTTGGGGGAATTGAGGCAATTACAGCGGCAATTGCTTTGTTCACCGTGCTGCTATTGGTGCTGTTACTTCCCAAAATCCTGGTGCGATCGTGTATAGAATACCCAGAAGCGGCTAATCAAGCCCTGACAGAAGAAATTCCCTACCCCGATAGCATTAGCCCACTGGCAACCAAAGATCTAGCCGTAGCGACATCAGGAGCGTCAGCGCTTCTAAACAAAGATCGCAGTTTGCACCCGACCCAGACTTACCAGCTTAACACTGAGCTGGAACAACGTGTCAACGAGCGGACAGCGGTTTTGCAGCGAGACAATGAACAATTAAAAAGCGAAATCAATGGGCGAGTCCGTTGGTTAGAAGAACTCGGTCTGTTGCAATCACTAACGCAAGTGATCAGCGAAGCCCCAGATTTTCACTCAGCGCTTTGTGTGGCACTCCGATTAGTCTGTAAAGTAACGAACTGGGATTATGGCGAAGCATGGCTCCCTCGCGCCGACAACACAGCTTTGGAATGTAGTCCGGCTTGGTATGGCAAGACTGCGGCGCTCGAACAGTTCCGACAGGCAAGCGAAAAGCTGACTTTCCCACCCAATACAGGTTTACCAGGACGGGTATGGACTTCACGGCGACCTGAGTGGATTGAAGATGTTTCTGCTCAACCAGACCCTTCTTTTGTTCGCCCACAGGCGCAAGCTGCTGGACTCAAGGCGGGATACGGTGTCCCGATTCTCATCGGTGATAACGTTCTAGCTGTTCTTAGCTTCTTCATCACGGAAGCCCGCCCAGCCGACAAGCGCTTGGTCGAGCTAGTGTCAGCTGTGGCGACCCAATTGGGGTTAGTGATTCAGCGCAAACAGTTGGAGGAAGAACTACGCCGGGAAAGAGATTTTAGCAACACTGTAATTGAAACGAGTTCTGCCTTTTTTGTGGCGATTGATGCTGAAGGCAAGACAATAATGATGAATCAAGGCTTCCTTGATGCTGTAGGCTATACCCTTTCGGAGGTTGTCGGGACTGACTATCTATCGACTTTTGTTCGAGAAGCTGACCGCAAGCCGTTAGCCAAAGCTTTTAAGCAATTCGTGCAATTGAGGCAATCAACTCTGAACGAAAGCTACGTGCTGACTAAGGATGGTCGAGAACTGTTGGTCGAGTGGCGTGGCGGGCCAATCTTCAAAAACAATGGTGAAGTGGACTTTTTGTTTGGTGTAGGTATCGATATCACTGAGCGCAAGCAGTTAGAGAAGGAGCTGCGTGAAAGCGAAGAACGATATCGTGCGATCGTTGAAGATCAAACAGAACTGATCTGTCGGTTTATATCCGATGGCACACTGACCTTCGTCAATGACGCCTACTGCCGCTATTTCGGCAAAACTCGTGAGGAGCTACTCGGAGGCAGTTTTTTCCAAATGTTTCCCAAAGATTACCGGGAAAAGACTCAAAAGCACATCACCAGCCTGAGTCGGAAAAACGCGGTGGCGACAAAAGAATACCGAGTCGTGATGCCCAATGGGGATATCCACTGGCAGCAGTGGACTCACCGGAGGATTTTTGGCCAAGAGAGCCACCTCCTCGCTAAAGCTCCAGCTCATTCCTCCGGAAACGGGGGGGGGCCAGGGGAAGAAAGTCTCCAGCTGGTTGAGTTTCAGTCAGTGGGACGGGACATCACAGAGCGTCGGCTCTCAGAGATAGAGAGCGCTCGGCTAGCTTCTATCGCTCTACTGAGTCCAAATCCAATTGTTGAAACGGATTTAAGCGGTCACGTTCGTTATCTGAATCCGGAAGCGATGCGATTATTCCCGGATTTACAAGACACGGGAGCTGGGCATCCGTTTCTGACAGGGGTGCTGTCGATGACCAGAGCATTGCAACGCGAAGGTTCTCGTAGGCGGGAGGTCAAAATTGCTGAGGTCTATTACGAACAAGTACTGCACTATGTCGCAGAAATCAAGTGCTTTCGCATCTATGCCTTCGATATCACCGAGCGTAAAAAGGCAGAGGAACAATTAATTCACAATGCTTTTTACGATCAGCTGACGGGGCTACCCAACCGGGCTTTATTTATGGATCGCTTGAAGCAAGCGGTTCGATATGCCAAACAGGGTCATAGGGGCAACTCTCCGGATCAGCCCTATCTGTTTGCCGTACTGTTTCTCAATCTCAATCGTTTCAAGCTGGTCAACGAAAGCCTGGGAACCCAAGTTGGTGACCAACTGCTCCAGAGCTTCGCTCGTCGGCTTCAGGAGTGCCTGCGCCCTACCGATACAGTGGCGCGTTTAGGAGGGGACGAGTTTGCCATACTCCTTGAAGGGATTCAGGATGTCAGTGACGCTACCCGTGTTGCAGATTCCATCCATCAAAATCTGACTTCACCCTTCTACCTCGACGAGAGTGAAGTGTTCATGACACTGAGTATTGGTATTACTTTGAATACAACCAGTGGCGAGCAACCGGAAGACCTGCTGCGCGACGCTGACATTGCGATGTATCGCGCCCGCTCACAAGGCAAAGCCTGCTACGAAGTGTTTGATGCAGCAATGCATGGTCCTGTTGTAGACAGGTTGCAGATGGAGACAGACTTGCGGCGAGCGATTGAACGGCAAGAGTTTCGAGTTCACTATCAACCGATTGTCTCGCTCTCTACTGGCAGGATTACTGGTTTTGAAGCATTGGTACGCTGGCAGCACCCGCAACGTGGCTTGGTATACCCGACTGAATTCATTGCCACAGCGGAAGAAACGGGACTAATTAGCCCCATCGGCTGGTGGACGTTGCGCGAAGCCTGTCACCAACTGAGCGTCTGGCAAGAGCAATTTCCAGCCACCCAACCTTTGACGATGAACGTCAATCTTTCTTGCAAACAGTTTACTCAATCGGATCTGCTCGAACAAATCGATGCAATTCTTCAGGCAAGTAAACTGGTGGTCGGCAGTTTGAAGCTGGAGATCACAGAAAGTGTGGTCATGGACAATCCAGAGTTGGTAAAGGCTTTGCTCTTAGAGCTGAAGAAAAGAAAGATTAATCTGTGCATTGATGACTTCGGTACTGGCTATTCTTCCTTGAGTCGCTTACACCACTTTCCCATTAGCACCCTCAAGATTGACCGCTCCTTCGTCAGTCGGATTGGTGCCCTCGGTGAAAATTCAGAGATTGTTCAAGCAATTGTGATGCTTGCCCAAACCCTTAGCATGGACGTTGTTGCAGAGGGGATCGAGGTGTTAGAGCAGGTCTCACCCCTGATCGCCCTCCAATGCGAATATGGGCAAGGATACTTTTTCTCTAAACCCTTGGACAGTGAAGCTGCCAGAGAGCTGCTGATGACACAATGGCTTCAACGGGGAATCGCTAAAACGGGCTGAGCGATCGCTGCTACCACAGTTTTATAGGCGATCGCTGTTTGTATTGAGAAATCTTAGGGCGATCGCGGGTTTTTGGCTATACACACAAAGAGCGATCGCACTGAATGCAGAACCAATCCCCTATTCATACCAAATCCTGCTTGTACACTCCACAGAATCCTTCTGGTCATGGGTCATGGGTCATGGGTAATAGAAGTGTTTAAAGTTAAAAAGTGGTACTAAGAGAAGGCTAAGATAACCGCAGCAGTAACAATCCAGCCAACTGGCTGGACTGGTACAATATCCCAGCCACGACGATGCTCTCGATCGCGGTTCACTGCTTTCTCTTTCCTCATGAAGCGCTTGAAGCGATCGCGGATGCGTTTAAGTGTTTTGGCTGAGATAGGCATCCTCTCTTTTCCCACAAAAATGAAAAAGAAACATCCACAACAGCAAGCAACACCCCCAACCAATGCCTTGAATATTCTTGCAGTTAAGCGTTCACCCAAACAAGTAGAGCCACCACAGGAACAACCAGCAGCGGAAAGAATTGAAAAGCCTGTTCAGGATGCTGCATCAGCCAAAGAGCCAGTGGTACCTACCCCAGTGGATGAGCCAGCTCATGCCGCGACCGCCTCATCAACCTCTTCCCCTGATCAGGAAGCCCTCTTCCAGGCGGTTGGCATTATCAAAGGTGATATAACTGCCGATGGGGACAAATTTTTTGTGACAATCGCCCAAAAGCAATATGGACTATATTATGCCAACAGTCACAAGAGGGCTTATGATGCACTCAAAAAAGAGATCTCGAATACAGGGGTTACCCAGCAAAGGCTAATCGTCTATCCCAAAATTACTCACTACCCTGGAGGAAAACAGCCCTACCGACTAGCATTCCAACTGGTAGGGTTTGTGGGTCACGAGGCGTCTGAAGAGGGAATTACGAGCGTTCTAGAAGATTTTGAATTCCAAATCTCCGGTTTATGGCAGTTCATTCCGGTTTGTCGGGTACCGTGCATCTCAGTTTTTAAAAACTTCAATAAGCAACGGCTAGAGTACATCAAATCGGCACCCTTGGACAAAAAAGTAAATTTCATGAAGGCATCTCACATTCCCGTCCTGTGGAAAGATGCCCCTGTGCCCCCATTCCGGTTTAACCCAAAGCTTGATAAGGAGACTCAGGGCAAAGCGTCGTTTGTCCAGATCAAGGCCCGGTTCAACAGCGCTGGCGACAACTTTGAATTTCTTTCGCTTTTAGCAATCCCCTCGGATGCGCCACCTAATTACCTAAAAGCAGGTAAGAAGGATAAGCTTGAGGCGGCGAGGAGCAAACTGGCTGCTTCAAAAGCTCGGAAAAGCTCTTCATTGGCAGTTCCAGACCACAACGCTGTCCCCCGAACCCCTGGTGCTACCTCTAAACCAAAGCCTAAGCCCAAGGTTGTCGCGCCTCAATAATAGCAACCCCCGCCAACCCGATATAGTGCCCTACCCATTTCCAGAGTCAACAGCCCCACCCATAAAAGGATGGGGCTTGTCCCTAACCGAAGTTATCGGTTGAGACAATAGGCGCATTGACTGACGCCCCAACGGAAAGGTGCTTCTTTGCCGGGACGCCGGTTCTGAGGCCGAGCACCCTAAGTTTAAGAAAGTCATCACGAATATTTATTGAGGCATTGTAGTCAGCATGGCACTCAAATCCACATTT
>CBDTXL010000215.1:0-7714 GCA_965364435.1 uncultured bacterium | reverse complement strand
GTGCCGGTGCTGCGGGTTGTATCGGTATTAGCTGGGGTACCTCCGGGCCAGTAGCACATCTAGAAGAGGCAGATGTGGCGATCGCACAACTTGATGAAATCCAAGTCCTTGATTCTTGACCCTAAAGTCCAGCATCAGTGTAAGCGATCGCTCTCAACATAAACTTACCTGTTATTCATTCACTCGTTCAATGTTGCCTGCCTTAATCCAGCCTTCTTGATCGCCATTTACCAAGCGTACTTGCTGCCATTTTTGATCGTCGCTTTCTTTGAGAACGAACACGTCCTGATTGAAAGCAACACCACCAATGCGGTTGGCCTCTGGACCCGGCGCGTCGCGGAGACTCAACCCTTCTGACCAGCTAACACGCGCTTTATAAGCTCCTGGCGGTAGTTCCTTCGTTGGCGACGGCGACTCAATGGGGGTAGGTTTGCTGGTGACTTGAGGGTTAGACGCTGGAGGAGAACTCACTTTTTTGGCAACCGGCGACGCCTTCGGTCGCTCCTCCGCAAATACTGGTTTGGGAGGGATGGCTGAAAGTTTAGTCCAGAAGTAATAGGCAGCGACGGCACCGCTACCCGCTAAGAGGAAAATGCCGATAAAAAAACCGATAAAAAACTTAGCTATACCTGACAAACTCATAGGGAGTTGTTAGTTGTTGGTTGTTGGTTGTTGGTTGTTAGTTGTTGGTTGTTTGACTAATAACAAACAACTAACAACAAATTACTGAAGTTGACGCTGAATGCGACTACTCAAACGGCTATCTCTAGAGGCCATGCGGGCTTTTCCGGCGGCTGCCCAGTCTTGTAGGAACTGGATTTGCTCTTGAGCAGTCCGAGCCAAGGGTATGATCTGGCTTGCGGCTTCCAAGACATCATCGGTTGTGAAGTCTCGATTCTGGCTGAAGCCAATGTGCATGGCTTCAATCAGGGTTTGCTCAATTTCCGCTCCCGAAAAGTCGGGCGTCTCGTAGGCCAATCGCTCTAAATCATAACTCTTTAAGTTGTGAGGTCGCAGTCGAGATAAATGTAACTCAAAAATCGCATGACGTTCCTCCTGGCTTGGCAAACCGACAAAGAAGATTTCATCAAACCGACCTTTACGGAGCATTTCTGGGGGTAAAGCCTGGATATTATTGGCGGTGGCGACGACAAACACTGGCGATCGCTTTTCGGCTAGCCAGTTGATGAAGGTACCAAAAACGCGGCTGGTAGTCCCGGCATCTCCTTTAGAATCAATTCCAGAGAAGGCTTTATCAATCTCATCAATCCAGAGAATGCAGGGAGCGAGGGCTTCTGCCAGCTGAATCATTTGCCGGGTGCGGGACTCGGATTCTCCAACTAATCCACCAAATAGACGCCCAACATCCAACCTTAGTAGGGGGAGGTGCCAGTGGTGAGCGATCGCCTTTGCCGTTAAAGATTTTCCCGTTCCCTGAATCCCTACCAGCAGTAAGCCGCGAGGATGAGGCAATCCGTATTGTCTTGCTCGTTCTGTAAAGGCACCACCCCGTCGTAGTAACCAGTCTTTCAAGTTATCTAAGCCGCCGATGTCTGTAATTTTCTCGCTTGTCGGGTAAAACTCTAATATCTGCGTCTGGCGAATCGATTGGCGTTTTTCTTCCAGAACGAGTTCCACGTCTTCCGGTTGGATTTCGCCGTGAGAGGCGATCGCACGTGTGAGAACCCGACGAATTCGCTCCAGGGAAAGACCTTGGCAAGAACGCACCAGCTCATCTAGAACTTTATCGCCCAAGGATTGACCTGTAGCCGCTAACAAGCGTCCCACCTCTGCTTTGATTTCCGACGCCTCTGGTAAGGGAAATTCCAGAACCGTCAGCACTTCCGTCAGATCAGCAGGTACAGCCACTTGTGGCGTCACGATCACAATATTCTTGGGCTGGGATTTTAGCCGTCGTGAGAGATTTCTGAGTTTACGAGAAACGGAGATATCTTCCAAAAATCGGTGAAAATCTCTTAATATAAAGATAGCAGCTGCACTTTCCGCTACTTTTTCCACAAATTCTAAGGCTTGTAACGGATTGCGGCGTCCAAAACCCACATCGTTTGGGTTTCCTTGGTAGCCGTCCACAAAATCCCAGATATAGACAGCGCGATCGCCTAGACGTTTTGCAGATTGCGCGATCGCAGATTCCACTCGCTCTTCTTCCGGAGTCGGAATATAAATCAAAGGATAGCGGGCACGGAGGAGCAGCTCAAACTCATCATTGAAACTCATGGCATATAGGGACTAGGGGCAACAAATAGATTCAGAAATTCTCCCTCCCAAGAAGCCGACTATCCAGGAAGTTGTCGTTTGAGGGCTTCCAATGCCTCCCAACGCCGATCCGTTGGCGATGCACTAGCGTTATCAGTAATCTGGATTCCTGGGCATTGCTGGTCACACAACTTCCGTGGAGGAATTGCCAGACATAGTTGCTCGTATAGCCAAGCTGTGGGCTGAAAATAACCCTGCGGTGGAAGCGTTTCTACCAAATCTTCCAAAGGGATCTCCCGTTCTAAAGGACCGTAATTGGGTTGGTCAGCTGACTCGTCTAACCAAACCAGTTCAGACGCCTCCAGTGTTAAACGGTGGTTGTACTGTTGCAAGCAGCGGTCACAGGTCAAGGTAATAATCGTTTCTGCTTGGACAGAAACTTCCAGATAATTCCCTTGATGCGTCACTTGTAAGCGTCCTCGCACCGGAGTCAGCGTCTCCAAATCAGCAAGGAACTCATTAACCTGAATTACCTCTGTCTGCTCTGGGAGTTTGAGCAGCCAAGGAATATGAATTGCCTCCATGATGCTTATGCTTTCCTCCAAACGACCCACACCCAGCTGTGTGATAAGCTTTTCAACTTTCGCTACGCGATCGCAAAGCGCCTTGCTAAATTGTTCGCTACCAATTCTAAGAGCCTATCCGAAAAATCATGAGCAGTAACTACTCTCACATCTGTGTTCATCTGTGTTCATCTGTGGTTTCATCTCTAAGCCACTTTTGGGCTAAGTTCTAAGAGCGGAGACGCACAACAAGACGCCGGTCTGGCTCTTGCCCCCGACTGTGAGTTTCTAAATCGTCGCACTCTTTTAAAAACGTATGAACTTGACGCCGCTCTGCGGAAGACAAAGATTTCATTTCAAATTCTTCACCCGTCTCCCGGACTTGCTGAGCGGCATGACTAGCCATAGCCCAGAGTTCCTCTTGACGCCGAGTTCGGTAGCCGTCGAGTTCAATTGTGTAAGCCGCTTGCTGTCCTTCATCCTGACCCAGGTTCAGAATCGAATTAGCTAGGTACTGGATGGCATCAAGTGCCGCTCCTTCCGGCCCAATCAAGGTTTGAATTTGTTCCGGCGTCAGTTTTGTTTGATCAATTGTCAACCAGTAGCTTGGCTTATCTTCTTGTGGTGCCTCAGGGTTGGTTGCCTCAACACCAGCAGGCAATCTCGATAAGCGCAGAAGTTCTTCAAGCCACAGCTGACCACGCTGCATGGGCTGATTGCTCATAATTAACTTGAAGCCTTTTTCTTGGAACGCCGTTCAAAAGGCAGTGCCTCTCGACGCTCTCCAGATTTTTCGGCTTTTTCTTGTTTTTCTTGCTGCTCTACCATCTTCTGAATGTTTTCTGGAAGGGGTTCTCGCATCAGAATGAATGTCTGGGCAGTCTGAAAAATGTTGGCAATGAGCATATACATCAGCACACCAGCAGGCAGGGGGAAGAATAAGAACATCCCAGAAAACAAAATTGGGGTAATCTTATTAACCGTTGCTTGCTGCGGTGCGGCGTCAGGGGAATTCTGACCGGAGAGAAGCTGATTGACATACAAACTGATGCCAAAGGCGAGAATCATTCCCACAACATCCCAGTGGATGGTTCCGTCTTCTTCAAATGCACCCACCCGTCCCAGAGCATCGATGAATAAGAATCCCCTATTTGCGGCTAATCCAGGAATTGTTCCTTGAAGCGTTACGTCTCCCGGCTCCAACGCTTCGAGAGTTCCGTCTTCCCGAATTACTACATTCTCTTGACCTTTAGTAATTTGCCACTTGGGAATGACTTCAGTTTCCGGATACTCAACTAGCAATGCCTTGAGGGGTTTGCCCTCAACGGTTTGAAACTCTACTTTGGTCTTTTCACCAACCACTAAGCGGTTTCCCCCCGGCAATATAGCGGCAACTGGGGCATGAATGCCATCGGCAATGTAAATATTCTGGGGTTTTGTTACAAACGCTTGAGGTTGAATGAGCTCTATTTGTTCTCTGGGGAAAATTTGGAGGTTGACGGAGTAGTTTACGTCGGAAAACGGGGAACCCCGTAAGGTAGCAAACAGCGCAAACAGAACCGGCATTTGCAATAGCACTGGTAAACACCCAGCCAGGGGGTTGCCAAACTCTTTGAAGAGCTTGCTCATTTCCTCCTGTTGTTTGACCTTGTCATTTTCGTAGAGTTTCTGAATTTCTTCTTGCCGCTTTTTCATCAGCGGTTGGGTGATTCGCATACGCCTCATGTTGCGAATGGAGCCAGCGTTTAGGGGGAAGAGGGCAAAGCGAATCACGAGGGTCAACGCCACGATGGCGAGACCATAGCTGGGCACAATCCCGTAAAAGAAATCCAGGATTGGCAGCATGACGTTGTTGGAAAGAAAGCTGATACCAAAGTCCATTCGTATGAAGTCAACCTAGGCGCTGTAAAGTTTTCTGAATCTAATCTATCTAAGTATTTGTCCAAATGCGAGGCGGGTTTCCGACATACGCTAGTTAGACGTACCGATATCTAGCCCCAGCCTTGCCTTATCTAGTGTCAGCAGTTTGGGGCTTAAGGGAGTTGCTTTTTGTTTTGGCGTGTCAAATCTGGTAAGTATCTACCAACACCTGTTGCCCTACGCCTTAATGGAGTCGATGGTTTTACCAGTTTTTTCCGCTACTTTTTGGGCAATGTAGTCAGAGATTTCGCGAAACCGAGGAATAGCTTTGAGTTCTAGACGGCTGCCATCTCTAAGGGTGACGACAATATCTCCCCAAGTACCGATGCCACGGGGAATTTTGATGATTTTGACAACCTCTGAATAGATAACGTCTGTGCGATCACGTCCCTGCCAACCACCCGTTATCGAGATCCGACGATCCGTAATTCGATAGCGCAGCCATAGCGATCGCACAATCGCACCCACCGTCAAGGGCAAGCAAATGATTGTGAACCCTAACAAAATATTAATAATCAGATCCCCTACGTGGGGACCGCCTTCGTAGAAGGTTTCCTCTTTAATGCCCATTTATTACCTCTGCTTCTACCAATAACTGCTCTAATTCTCGCAAAAATTGTGCATACTCGCACTCTTGCGCCCCCGGTCTTACCACCACTACCAGTTGCCAGCCTGGTGATATTCGTGGCAATAACTGCCGTACAATTGCCCGAATCTGCCGCTTAATTCGATTGCGAACCACCGCCTTTTTACTAACTTTTTGGCTAATAGAGATGCCAAGGCGAGCTGAAGGCTTGCCCTCATCCCTTGGCAGTGATGTGCCTTGAGTCGGGGTTACCACGGCACTGGTGCGCTGCGGCAGACCCCGCAACGTCAAATAACGTCCTGAGCGACGAATTCCTTTGTGATAAACTGCCTGAAAATCTCGCCAGTGCCTGAGTCGATTTTGTTGAGGCAATGCCACGAGAAACTCCGGTACGAGAGTACAACCGACAGATGCTCAGGAATACTCTCCTCGCATCGACAAAACAGTAACTCCAACTAAACAGAGAGACGATAACGCCCCTTTTTTCTGCGGGCTGTAATTACGTTTTGACCGTTTTTGGTACGCATCCGGGCGCGAAAACCCGATGTTCTTTTTCGTTTACGGCTGGTGCCACGTAGAGTGCGTTTAGTCATGAGCGATTACTTCAAAAACAGCGATTCGACGCTTTGTAAAAGAGTCACAGTCTATTACATTAGCACCTCGACCGGGGGAGAGCGCCTTGGCAACGCCTAAGAGAGCGATTATCGAAAAGGGGCTTTCTTGCTGGGGGTCAAGGATTGGGGAAGAGGAGGAGCATCGCTCCGTAAGTGGTCAAAGCCCCTGTCTTCAGTATCCTTTCCTAACCTCCAATACTCAAAACCCACGTACCGAGGTAACGGGGTAGTGGCACATCACCAGGCGTCAGAATCTGGGCGTTGAAGTAGTAAACCCCACCAAAGGGCGGGTTCTTCACATTGGAGAACACCAACTCAACGCTATTACCGGCAGTAATTGGCTCCTCCAAATAAATCTGAATGATGTGATTCTCTTTATCCCACTTCACCTCAGACAGGGGCACAGATTTCCCCTTGACACGCACCTCAACTTTCTTTGGATCAAATTTGCCGTCGTAATAATCTGGATAAGAAATAGCAAACTGAGCCACCCCTAATTCCATTTTCTTAGCGGGGATTCTTAGTCGATAACGATCCCACCCGTTAGGTTGACCCCCAAAATCTAAATAATAGTTCAGCTGATTTTCACGGGCGACACCGCTAAACAGCGTGAATCCAGGGGTATTCTGTGCCCAGCTACTGGCTGCAAAACCAGTGAGGATACAACCTGTAACCGCCACCGCACCAAACAGGCGTCCCATAGACGATTTTGTGGAGAACATAGGCTTGCTACCCTTACTGTAGGGTCTTGAGGTTTGTTACTAAACTTTAATTTTCTTGACTTTATCAGAGTTGAGTCCTAAAAGGGATCGCGATGGATGACGTAAAAAGCTTACACAAAGTGTCATCATGTCGGTAAAGAACTCAGAAGCCAGAACTGATAAGGGGGAAGGTCGCTCGCACATAGGCGAGGAATCAACCTTACAGAGGTTGACACTCTCCGCCCCAAAAGTGCGGAGATTCTTGGTTCATCCAGCCAGCCGTAAACCTTCGCATCCCTATTCCCAACGCTGTTGGTACACGGGCAATATCTAACCAAATATCCGTGGAAAACCACCAAATATCGAGCCAGTTTACGAAAGACCTAGAGGGCATCTGTCCCCAAGCTTTCAGGTACTTATTGAGAGTGTCTTAGGCTTCCGTTGGCTCTCTTTCCCCATGTTCCGGCGTGCCCCGCCGTACAGTTTGTTTTAAGGTTCGCTCTTTACTAGGTTCACACGCTACGTATTAAGTAACGATTGGGTTTTTAAGGTGGACTTTCCCTACCCACCGAGCATTACTACTTTCTAGCCAGTCGAGCGTGGACACCACGGATTTATATTGTCTCGTGCTAGCGGTTTTTCAGCCTGTACTCTATAGTCATTAACGTAATGACATACGTAATGCCATGTCAAGGGTCAGAGAAAAACTTTTTCAAGTTCGGATGTCGGAGTATGAATACAGACAATTACAGCAAGAAGCCGAAAGGCAAGGCGTTCCAATGGCTGATTTATTCAGAAAATTTGTGGCAACGCTGCCCAAGCCAACCGAAAATAAAAAGCCGCTCCTTTAGGTTACTGAGCCTGTCGAAGTAAGGACGGGGTTTTAGACCCAAAACTTTCGATAAGAAAGATTCCGCCCGACTCAAGGGCGGGGAGCCACGGCGATGTCTGTCGAGATTTGTGTAAAAAACTGTACACAATACTTTAAAAAAGCTTCCCGATACTGCCCCGATACTGCTGGGCAGGGAAGATGACGCAATTCGAGTCCTATGTAAAAACGGAATTCCTAAGAGAAGTTAAAAATAGCGATCCAGATTGGGGGATCGACATAGG
>CBDTXL010000214.1:0-7736 GCA_965364435.1 uncultured bacterium | reverse complement strand
CAGAAAGCCGGTTTTTCCTGCTCGATGATGTACCGTACTAATCGTTCATCTACCTGGAAGCCTGGATCAGGACGCAGGCTCACGATGAAGTGATAAGGGCGTCCCCCTCCTATTAAAGAGTCTTCACCTAGGCGGGTTGAACTTAGAACAAAACCATCTCCGAAGACTTCCTCAATCCCGATGTGCTTATTCGCTTCTTGGGGTAGATCATCGTCCAGCGGTAGATCCGTGTAGAGATGCAAATAAAGGCGCAAACCCCGCCTTGTCCCCCGCCAACGGTAAATTTCCAAAGCCTGACGAATCAGACGACGTTGCTTCTGGTCGCTCCAACGAGGGTCAATCGGCCATGCCACCCAGTGGGCGAGAAAGGGTAGCAGTGCCTTTGGTGCGGTTAAGGGGTCCAGGTAAGCCCACATTACATCCAGTGTCTGTACTGCGGGTTCAAATGCCTGCTCAAAAATTTTCAAGAAGCGACCAATAAAGTCAACTTCACTGTAGAGCGCTGGCAAAAAATTCAAGTAGAGACTACGGGGCCGCACATAGAGGTTAAAGGCTGCGGTTTCGACGAGTTGCCTCTCGGTATTGGGTTGTCTATAGTACACATAAAGTCGGCTGTGATAATCGAGTACTAAAGACTCTCCTGGGAAAAAAGCCCTCTGCTCTTCAAAGAAGTTTGCGGGAGCTTGGAAGTACAGCAGTGCCTCCATCCGCTGACCTGGGAGGAGTTCATGACCCTCCATTCCAATCCGACACCACTCGGATGGGAAGTTCCCCTCAACTTGCATATTTAATTCCAGAGTCCGGGTTCCCAGGTTTTCGATTTGCACAACCATTTCACTTGGCTCTCCGGGGTGCAAAAACAGCTGGCAGCCGGTTGAGGTTGTATCTGTAGCTAGACTCCCCGTCTGTGCCAAACCTGCCCTGGGAGCTGCCTCAAAGAGCTGCATTGGGGTAAGTTGTAGACGCAGATTTTGACTGAAACGGGCTTGAGTCATAGTTCAGTGCTGAGTGCTTCGGCTTGAGTGCTAAGTACTGAGTCAAGCCGAAGCACTCATTAGATAAGGTTGATAACGTGACCGGAGCGCAGTCGATTATCGGCCCAGGAACACACTAGCCCCTGGTGACCTGGATCAATCACGGGGTCCATGGGAAGGGTGCGTACCCAATTCTCCTCTTGTTTGCGTATCTCGAATAGCTGTACAACACCTAAATAGCGAACACCAGGAGTTTGCTGGAACAAGGTCACAATATCTGAAGGGTAAAGTGGGCGACCGAAAGGCCAGCCTTTTCCTTCGGGACCACCTGTGAGGGGATTGAGAAAGCGGTATAGAGCAACGCGCAATTTAAATAGGATTTCTTCTTGGGCACGGTAGTTGTTGTACTCTGGTTCTAGTGCTACCTCTGTTTGAACCGACACCCCCACATAGTAGGGTTCCAGGCACCGCACCTGCACTCCCAGTAGCCGCCGCTCGTCTAGGTAAGATAGAACCCTTAACTGAAGTTGAGGCGTTAGGGCAAACAGTTCTGGGGGGATGCCTTCGCCTCGCGCGATCGCATCGGTGTTAGCTTGGGGCACAATGATCAGCCGCACTGTACCGGCTTCGCTAGCGTTGCCAGGGGACAGGCAAAGGGAGCGGGCAACGGCACCTTGACCAGCCTGGAGCGCAAGGGTCTCGAAATCTTCAGGGGTTACAGCGCGATCGCGAGTGCGTAGCATTCCAGGCACTCTAATCACAGCATCTTCTAGGGATTCTGCGTCTGCTCCATTGTGGGCTGGCGTATGGTTGATCACCCTGGAAACGTAGGGAACCGCTGACTTGGGGACTGTGAGCGTTCCCTTCTGGACATTCCCTTTTAGACCCCCCCCTGTACGATAGGCAACCATACGGATGCTGGAGCCTCGGATTGGCACTGCCCCATATTGACGCTCTAGCGATCGCACTTCTTCATCATTATTAATCCCTACATTCATTGGGCTATCACCCCCCACTAGCAGGGGGGTATTGCCATACGACCCAACTCGGGAACGCAACCGCGTCTGCTGCTGGAGGTGTGTAGATTCTTGAATCAGCGGACCAAACTGCACTGTACCTGTCCGGGAATCAATCATGTAGTGCAAATCCTCTGGCCCAGAGTTGGCAAAATCTGTCACCTCTTTCCAGGCTTGGGGTAACCCTCCAGGGGGGCTAACGAGAATGTATTCATTTTCCCGTCTGGTCAGAACAGGAACGCCCTGCAATTGAAAAGTCTGCCCTGGTGTCCCGTCGCTCTCTCCCAAAAGCTCATTCCGAATCAGGCTACTTTGACTGGCTGCTACCGTACCGCCAATAGAGCGCATCGCCAGACCAATCAGGCGAGGGGAACTACTGTATCCCGGCTGTCTTAAGTAAGGAGTGGTATATACGCAGCGTAGCCAGCGACCCTGGTAGGTGGTGAAACTGGTAACTGGCCAGTCAGTGGGCAAATGTAACACCAGATCTGCCCCTTGGAGGGGATCACCGCCTTGTAGGACGAGTTCACTGAAACTAAAGCCTTTGGTGGCATCGTCCACTTCCTGCAAAAGAACCGACTGCCAGTAGCTACCGTTCCAAGCTTCCCAGCGGCGAGGAGGCGCGTCTGGATTAATGCCTGTGGTTGTGGCAGCTTCCCCTTTGAAGGTGAGCGCCAGAACATTACCCTCAAGGGGCTGCTCTGGCTCGAACACGAGATAAAAGCAGTTACCCGGTGAGGGTTGGTCATTGAAGAGAGCCAACTCCCTGCCCCCCCACTCCCCGTCAGGTCGCAATGTCCATAAGTTAGTGAAGCGATCGCGCAGCACTTGGGGTGCATCTTCCATTGTCTCAGCCGTCAGAAAATGCCGCAAGCTGGGATTGCCAATCACTAGTGGCTGGTCGGTGCTGAAGACAATTGCCTCCTCGGTTTCGGTTCGCACCGTAGCCACTTCGGTTCCAGTCGGAATCGAATAAGGCTCCGGGAGAGCCGTACTCAGGTAAAAGGTAATATCTGTTTGAGCCGGGGCAGGAGCTTGGAGACGAACCCCCAGCAACTCCAAAAAAGTCACGTAGTTGCGAAGGGGAACCTGATTGAACCGCAGCAACATTTGGTCAGTCAACCAAGCAAATAATTCAATCAGCGTGATGCCTGGATCACTGGGGTTGTAATTCGTCCACTCAGGACAGTAGCGAGGAATGCGTAGAATGCACTCATCCACTAAGTCCTTAAACGTCCGGTCATCTAAATTAGACTTCGGTAACTTGGGTAAAAAATCAAATTCCACAACTATTCCCCTCCCGGCAACATATAGAAGGGGTAGACTAGGCTCCGAGAATCATGACTATCTTTGGGGTGGTAGTCCACAATGATATCCACCCGACCCCGCACCGGGTCAGGGTCAGCCCGGACGCTGTCTAGCACAATGCGTGGCTCCCACATTTCCAAGGCTTCCTGCACGTACAGGCGCATCATCAGTAGAGTTTGAGTATTCATTGGTGCAAAGGTCAGCTCAGACAGGCGCGACCCGAAGTCAGGGCGATACACCCGTTCACCCAACTCTGTTCGCAGAATCAGCCAAATCGATTCTTCGATATTCCGCTCTCCCGAACTAAGTTGGATGCTTCCTTGTACGTTCACTCGTAGCGGCGAGGTCCATCCCGTACCCAGGTAAGCTTTCTGCTGATTTTGGCTTATCTGTTGCATTAGCGTCTCTCTCTACCCGGTATCGATGCCAAGCTAACTGAACACTAGGTGTAAAACTATTCGCCAAAAGTCGAGTCACTAGCCCTCTGCCCTTAGCGGGGGCGAAAGCCCAGTTTCAAATCTTCCCCCATTGGCTACTCCTTACTCCCCGCTTAAGCGCAGATTACATAGAGTTGGATTACTCATCAGTGTTTCTCAACTTCTTCCCCCTTTTCTGCAACTGCTGTAAGTAGTCATCTTCTTGGGTTGGTTCTGATTCTGGAGGTGTCGGTGAGGCTTCCTCTGTCTCGGTGTTTGCCGTTGAGTCAGTAAAATTCAATGGCTCGTTGGTGTTCCTTAACTTCTTCCCCCTTTTCTGCAACTGCTGCAAGTAGTCATCCTCTTGTGCTGGTTCCGCTTCTGGAGGTGTCGGCGTTGCTTCCTCTGTCTCGATGTTTGCAGTCGAGTCAGTAAAATTCAATGGCTCGTCAGTGTTTTTTAACTTCTTCCCCCTTTTCTGCAACTGCTGCAAGTAGTCATCCTCTTGTGCTGGTTCCGCTTCTGGAGGTGTCGGCGTTGCTTCCTCTGTCTCAGTCTTTGCAAGCTCGGCATCACGAGAGCGCCTGTCTCTGTTCCGATTCTTCCTCAACTCCTGAGCCTTTTTCTCCAACTCCGCGAAAGACTCACTCTCGGTGATTGCAGCCACCTGCTGCTGCTTCTTGTTTTCGTCAATCTCGATATTTAGTATGACTTTTTTGACACCCTGATAGATCGCCTTAGCGTATCCTCTATCTACCAAGACAACAGTCACTCCTGTTGCCAATAATGCTAATGCAGGGGGCACCAATGGTATCCACCCTCCCTTGAGAAACAGCACATAGCTACCCCCAATTAAGACTCCTAGCGCTACTCCCCCTGCTAGAACCAAGCGCAGTGGGTGCCGAATGCCCCAAGCAATTGTGCCTCCCACCAGAGACCAACCCAAAATCCAGAGAATTTCGCCCGCCTCAGGCCAGTACCATAACAAGGGTTGATTATCCAAAACTGTACTGAGGATTTGACTTACAGCCTGAGCATGAATGACCACTCCTGGCATTTTCTGGTTGTCCTGCTCTCCCGCACTGTAGGGAGTGTAGAAATCGTCCTTAACCAGTGCTGCTGTGTAGCCAACAAGGACAATGCGGTCTTTGACATCAGCTGGAGTAATCTTACCTTCCAATACCTGGCTCAGTGTTACAAACTTGGCAGGATTCTTGGCAGAGCGGTAGTTGAGCATCAGCT
Source organism: uncultured bacterium (assembly GCA_965364435.1). Taxonomy (GTDB): domain Bacteria; phylum Cyanobacteriota; class Cyanobacteriia; order Cyanobacteriales; family Coleofasciculaceae; genus CBDTXL01. Next base: position 2,780 of record CBDTXL010000214.1, on the reverse strand, counting down.
GGTAATCTTCTGCACCAGCATTGTGATATCCCCCAGCATTCTCTTCTAATCGTTTGAATACGGTTGAACCTAGCTTAATTTCCCCAGATTCTGTCAGTTCTGGCTCGATTCCCTCAGCTTCCAAGTAAAGCGCTGCCAGATTGAAGCTAAAGGATGGGAGTTGGTTATTCTCATCCGGGATATTACATATATGTTTATTTGGGCCAGGGGCTTTAGTGGCTTTGGGAACTGAAATCAAGAGGCTACGGCGGATAGTTCCACCAGGATCTTGGGGCAAATCAGCAAAGCCAACTCGCTCTTCTGGAATTCCAGGAGCAGCTGCAATTCCCGGTTCATTTGCATCACTGAGTTTGCACACAGCAATGATCTTCTCGTTCTCCTTGAGGGTTTTAATTAAATCGGCACGACCGTTGCCCTGCGGGACATCCCTGATAATATCTATGCCGATCGCTCGTGGTTGATACTGCTCTAGTTTCTCTAGCAGAGTCGCCAAGGTTGAATCATGCAGGGGGTATTCCTCGCGTGTCTGGATGTCTTTCTCTTCAATGCCAACGACCAACAGGCGATCATCTGGCCCTAGATCAGGACGCGATCGCATCATCTGGTCAAAAGCACCTAGCTCAAATCCCTGGAGCATTCCAAGCTGCCTTGCTCCAACTAACAAGCCTGTAATCACGACACTGGTGAGAACCACCTGTCCACCAAAGGTTACTGCTGCTCGTGGTAGGTTGTTCGTCAGGGAGCTTAGTTTCGATTTCAACTGGGAAATCATCTTGGGGTCGCCTCCTCTTGTCGAAGCTAGAGGGTATAATTTTCGCTCAATATGCAGGCTAAACAGAGGAACTGAATATTAAGAATTGATCTAAAGCAAGAGAGCTAAAGGAAAGCTTTTGCGATCGCTCTTAACTGAGCGAAAATTTTCTTTCTAAAGTGTGACAAAACTTTATATAGTTTTAACCAAAGAATCAGGGAGCGACTGAGAGCCTATCCGAAAAGTCCCTTCAGTAATCACCTTTCCATCTGTGTTCATCTGTGTTCATCTGTGGTTTCTATTCTCCAATCCACTTTTCAGATACGTTCTTAACGTCTTAATGAAACAAAAGATAACAAAGTGGACGTATTTGCTAATTTTATAGCAGTTATAATATCAAGATTTTCGGTGGAGGCATAAAGCGAGGCTTTAAACTCATTCCTCAGGCAAGAAATTTGCCGGGGAACTTGGGAAACTTTATGGAAGATACAAGAGTCATTATACTAAGGGTTCCTCTTTCCTGATCATATAGAATTCAGGAGCTAGAATTCAGGAGTCAGGAGAAGGACGGCTACCCCCCCTTTCGGCAGGTATCAACCTAAAGAAGGAAAAAAGATTCCGCCCGAAGATAGACGGCAACAACCGAATCCTCAGCAGCCAAAAGGCACATACAAAATCTTCCGGTTTTTCTTCTGACTAGTGACTCCTTTTTCGTCAAGTCCTTTTCTACAGAACCCAAGCGCCAAGCCTAGCGCTGCAAAAGTAATATGCTGAAAAAGTCTTTTTTACCTCTGACAACACTTTCCCTAGCCTTATCCCTGGAGCTAGTGATTAGCACCAGCTTGCCAGCAACAGCAAAGTCGCAATCCAATTCCACTCTAGACTTGCAACGTCCTAATCGTAGGGAATCCGTCGGTCAACTACTGGCCCGTCGTGCTCGCCTTAGATTCAAAGTGCCCGGTGTTAGAGCATCCCGTAATCGATATGGGGGAGCAGCACGGGGGAACTGTGGCATTGACGGAACATCCCAGTTAGAGATGAAGACGTTGTTGCCGGATAGCAACATTGGCTTGACAGTAGCCGCGCAACCGACCTTCTTTTTTCTGATTCCTAAAACTTCTGCAACGGAAGCAAAGTTTATTCTCCTGCATGAAAATCATGAAAATGGTGACGACATCATCTATCAGAAAACCTTGCCTCTAAACGGCAAGGGTGGTGTGATGAGTGTTACCCTTCCTCCTGAGGCTGGTGCCTTAGAGGTTGACAAGGAATATCGCTATGAAGTGCAAGTCAGTTGTAGCAGTGACGGCGACGAGAGTAGCAATCCCCGTATAGATGGGTCAATTAAACGAGTCCAACCGGATGCTGACCTTGCAAGAAAGTTAGAGAAAGCATCACCACGCGATCGCGTTGCTCTTTATGCAGAAGCTGGATACTGGAACAGTAGCCTAAAAACTCTTGCTGATTTACGTTTTGCAAATCCTAACGATCCAGAACTGAAAGCCGATTGGCAAGAGCTGTTGGAGTCAGTCGGTCTAGGCACAATTGCCCAAGAGCCTTTAGTTATGTTAGGTGACAACACTAGCCAAACACCATAGCGCTAGCTTGTTAAGGTGAAGCACTTCTGCTACAGCTTTCAACTCTTGTACCATGACATCCTCCCGTTTCTGGCTAACTCGCTTAGCCTCGGTGAGGATGTCAATTTTTCATTGATGCCTAAACTTCCCGATTTCCCCCACCCAGCGCCGTCGGTCAGGATGTTCTAGGTTGAGGATATCCTCTAAAGACCAGTGGAAGTGAAAAGCAATAAAAGCTACCTCCTCGCGCAGTTGCTCTGAGGGGTAGCTTAAGATTCCCCCGACAGAGAAAGCTCCACACTAAACTGAGTACTACATTGAGGACACTGAACAGGAATATAGGCATCACCCTGCTGGTTAAGGCGATTGTAAAACTCCCGCAAGTAAGCTAAATCGCGGGTGAAAAGACCCTCCAATACTTCAGGAGTGACCGAGGAGAGACTGCCCAGGCG
>CBDTXL010000213.1:0-7796 GCA_965364435.1 uncultured bacterium | reverse complement strand
GGCGACTCTGACTTGCTGCTGACCTATCTCCAAGCCCAGTTTCCAGAAACGGCGCGTCAGCTAATTAGTGACCCGTACTTAATCTTTTGGGGAATGAGGTCAATCCGATCACAATCGGAGTGACCTACTCCAGGCGCTGACCTTTCCTCTGTTGATTAACCCTTAAGATACAAAGGGCAGTTCTTTAAAACCTGACCCTAGGTCTATAGTTCACCGCAAAAACGATTATTTTTCTGAAGACGTTTCCCGCCTATTACTCAGATCTTGCACCAGCGCCAAAAACCGGGTTTCTTGCGATTGTTGCAACCTGAAAACCTTAGACCTCTTGCAAAAGTCAAAATATAGCTGTAGGGGCGAAGCATTCGTGTCTTTATTTATCGGGCTTACGACTGAATTTTTACACGAATGCTTCGCCCTTCCGGGATTTATGCAAGAGGTCTCTTGATTCTTCGTTGAGAAACCCGGTTTTTTAGGTCTTGTTGAGAATGGTGCAAGATGTGAGTATTAGGCAGACTTTCCCATATTGATGTGGTGGTTGTTTTTCCAATGAGCATAAGAGTACAACCTATCGGCGACTTTGATCGTTATCGATTGGGCTTCCTCCACTTTTTTCTCAGCAAGTTCGCACAGCAACTCTTCTATGTAAATAGCTTCATCATGAGTTAAATCAACAGGTAAAATTCCATTGTGTAATCGCCGGAAGCTAGAGCCATTAATGATTCCTTGTTCTTTACTTAAAAATTATCCCGACAATATCCCAAATTATGATATAGTGTCAACAAGTGAGTGAATCGCTCCAATGTTGATTGCCTATACTTACAAACTGAAACCCAATAAAATACAGGCGTCCATGATGGTTGAGTGGCTCAATATGCTGAGAGCGCAATACAATTTTTGTTGGCGTGACCGGATTGAAAGCTACGAGCAACTCTTAGCTCCTGTGTTGGGCGAATACTGTAGATTAGACAATCAGGGTTGGTGTAGTCCACTTACTTGCTCCGTTAACAAAACGGCATCAATCGGCTACCCTTGGAAAAACAACGGTAAACGTCGAAATGCTAGAGCAACATGATGCAAATCTTCCTGAACTGAAAAAAGAACGACCTTGGTATAAATCAATCCATGCCAACGTTTTGCAGATGAATTTGAGGCGATTGAATGAAGCCTTTCAGAACTTCTTCGAGCAAGGACGTGGATATCCAAAATTTAAAAGCAAGAGTAAGTTTCGCTCATTCAGTTACAAACCTGGAGATGTTCAAATTGACGGGAACTGGGTTAATTTTCCTAAGTTAGGGAAGATGCGGTTCTACAATTCCCGTTCTATTCCAGATGGGCTTGAAATCCGCACGGTAACTGTGAGGCTCAAGTCTGATGGTTGGTATATGATCGTCAGGCTGGAGGATAAATCTGTGCCAACACCAGCTGCAAAGTTAGGTGCAATTGTGCATGAAGTTAACCCAAGGCACACAAGTCAGCAGTGCAATTGCTGCGGCTATGTTAGTCCCACCAACCGCAAGGATGAGAAATTCCTTTGCGAACAATGCGGATATCTAGAGGACGCAGACTTGCAAGCCTCTAAAAACATCCTTGAACGAGGTCTTAAATCTTTGGGCGTTGACCTCTCCCAACTACCGGAAGTCGCAACGGATAAGTTACGCTCATGGAGACATCATTGGGGTTGCCTGATGAGCCTGAGAACCCTGTCCAGTTGACGTTGTTTGACTTGGAACAGTGGAGGGGAGCTTAAGTGATTATGCTCCCGACTATACACTATCTGCGTCCAGCAGATAGTAAGAAGAATCCCCTAACTTTAGTTATGGGGAGTCGTCAACTGAGTAGGTACGTGCTATGCAAGGGCTAGGCGATAACCCTATCGGGATGCTGACGCTCGTAAACTCGCTACCGCTTCGTGATCGCGATCGCACGCTTCTGGCAGTCCCCACAGTCGTGGGCAGCGAGGGTCAGGGCAATGTTGCTGAAGTAGTAACCGTTCTCATCATCTTGTTGTTGGTCGCCACAGGGGTTGCTCTAATATCGCGACGACTTCGCATTCCTTACATTGCGGGTTTGGTGTTGGCAGGATTGGCAATTACTGAGCTTTTGCCCCATCGCATCCGCCTGGATTCCTCCCTAATTTTCAATCTGTTTTTGCCCATTCTGCTATTTGAAGCAGCGCTCAATACAGACATCAGTCGCTTGCGAAGTACGATTAAACCCATTGCCCTGTTAGCGGGTCCAGGGATTTTACTTTGCGCTGGCATCACGTCAGTTTTGCTGAAACTAGAGCTAGGTCTGGATTGGATACCTGCTTCATTGGTCGCTGTGATGTTGTCGATCACAGATACCGCCCTAGTGATTGCTGTTTTTAAGGAGGTGTCTGCTGTACCTCACCGACTGGTCACCCTAGTTGAGGGTGAAAGCTTGCTCAACGATGATGTCGCCCTAGTTCTATTTAGTCTAATTTTGACCGTGTACACCACCGGCTCATTATCACCCCTTGATGTTGTACAGGAATTTTTGTTCGTTATCATCGGCGGAGCTTTAGTAGGCCTTGCCTTGGGCTACCTGAGTATTGGTTTGTTGACCCAAGCAGATGACCCTCTGGGTAGTATACTCCTCACCGTTGCCATTGCCTTGGGTGCCTTTCAAGCGGGTCAGTTTTTACATGTATCTGGTGTTGTTGCCGTTGTGGTGGCGGGGCTAATTGTCGGCAACTTTGAGCATTCTCAAGTTACCTCAGCCTCAACTCAAGTAACCTTGTTCAGTTTCTGGGAATACGCTGGATTTGGGGTCAATACCTTTATTTTTTTACTCATCGGCTTAGAGATTAATGTCATAACCCTTTGGGAGACATTACCAGCAGTTCTCTTAGCATTTATCGCCTATCAAATCGGGAGGGCGCTAACGGTTTATCCGCTCTTGTCCTTGGTTCCTTTTTTTGACCGACCCATCCCGATGCGCTGGCGGCACGTTCTGTTTGTGGGCAATATTAAAGGTTCGCTCTCGACTGCCTTAGCTTTGAGCTTACCTCTGGCGTTGCCGGGACGAGAGAAGCTAATCGCGATCGTCCTTGGCGTTGTTTTGCTGTCTCTGGTGGGACAGGGACTGACACTGCCTTGGGCGGTGCGACGTTTAAAGTTATCTTACCGCTCAGAATCTCACCAGCAGATTGAGGAATTGCAAGCCCAATTAATGACGGCTAAAGCGGCTCAGGATGAATTAGATGGTCTGCTGAAATCGGGAGTTTTGCCAAAATCAATCTATGAAGAGATGCGCTCGGCTTATCAGGTGCGGGTGGCAGCTTCGGAGAGAACGTTGCGGGATATCTATAACCAACGTTTAGGGCTTTCTACTGAAAGCAGGAGCGATCGCACTAAATTAGACGCTATCCGTCGGCAGTTGCTCCTAGCAGAAAAAGGGGCACTCACTGACGCTCTACGCAGGCGGATTCTCTCAGAAGAAGTGGTACAAGAGCGCATCAAAACCCTCAATGAGAAACTTCTGAAGCTGGAAGATGATTAGAACGTAGACCCAAATAGTCCACTACCTGATGCAACATTTGAGATTTAGTCACCACTAGAACGGTTGACCCTGCCTCTAGCATGGTATTGCCATTGGGAATGACCAGATCGGCATTGGGATGGGATTGATAGCCAATAATTAAAGAACCCTCTGGAAAACGGGAATCCTTAGCGACTAGGGCAATGCTACGACCAGCAACATGGGACTCTGCTGGAATTGTCAGCTTGAAGACTTCAACCTGTCCCTGCTCGAAGTGCATCATCGATTCGACTTGGGGATATTCAAGGGCAGTCACCATCGTAGTAACGGCTAGGTCAACGGTGCTGATTACGTGATGCGCTCCTGCCAGACGATACGGTTCGGCAAAATCGCGGTTACGCATCCGCGTCACAATGTGGGGGACGCCATAGTGCTTGGCAAGGGTAATCAGCGCTAGGTTGAGTGCATCATCACGGAGGGCTGCAACCACGGCATCAGCCTTGCGAATGCCTGCTTCCAACAACAACTGTGTATTTACGGCACTGCCGTCAAATGCCATCACTCCCACTTGTTCGCGTGCATATCGGCAGGCAGCGGGGTCAATATCAATGACGGCGATGATATGCCCCAACTCTACTAACTGCTGCGCTAAGTTCTGCCCCACTAGTCCTGCTCCGCCAATCAATACGTACATGGCAACCTTTGAAGTAATAGCTGTTGTCGGTATTCTGTGACATCCTCCCTTCCTAACCGCTAAACGCGGTATAGAAAGGGCTTCCCAAACTCACGATTGAGAGTTGCTGCCTCATAGGACGAGTATCCTCGTATCCTCCGCAGCCAGCAAACGCCAGTCCCAGCGTCCGTTGTACCCGATTCAAAATGTTTTTGCCAGAGTTCCAGTCACGATCAATTACTAACTTGCAATGAGGACACTCATGAACTCTATCTTTAAGGGTCTTTTCAACCCGTTCACCACAGCCAGAACACTCAATACTGGTACCTCTTGGATCACCTCCTATTGCCCACTTACCGCGTTTTACCGCCACTGTAGTGAGGATGTTCAGGAAGCTTCCCCAGGCTGCATCCAGAATCGACTTAGCCAGTCGGGTTCTGGCAAGTCCTTTGATGTTCAGGTTTTCAAACGCTACCAGGTCGTATCGGTCATACAACCAATGAGCAACCTGATAGTGAAACTCTTTGCGCTCACGGGCAATATGTTGGTGAAGACAAGCTACTCTCTCTTCTTGCCGCTGATAGTTCTTAGAACCTTTCTCCATTCGCGCCAATTGGCGAAGAGGCCGGGCTAATCTGTACTGAGACTTCCGATAGAACTGGGGAATCTCCACAGCAAGCCCGTCCGATGTTGCTAAAAACTTATTAAGTCCTACATCTATGCCTACTGCTTTTCTTATCTCATCCACCGGCAACGGCGCGGGAACCGTATTATCTTCCAGCGAAAAACTCACATACCAGCCGTCGGCTTTCTTAACTAGTGTGGCTTGTTTGATGGTAAAGCCATCTGGGATGGGGCGATGCAAGAAAACCCTAACCTCGCCAATCTTCGACAACTTTAGAATGTTGCCTGTTAGGTATGCCCCTGCCTTGGCACAGTTCACTCTAGGAAAGGTAAACGAGCAAATGTCACCCTGCTTCTTGAATCGAGGACGACCGCCCCGCTTATCGCGCTTGCGCTGCGCCTTTGGCGCACCACCTGATTTGTCGGGAATTAGCCAGCGCTTCCAGGCTTTGTCCAACCTCATCAAGTTCTGCTGTTGGCAGTCGGCGTAGATGTTTTTGTACTCAGCAAATAACTCTTTAGTTTGCTTTAAATCTGATGCTTGAGTGTAATAATCCGTTTTTTCAGGGATATCACCTATCGGTTCACAGACAAGGCTGCATCGGTCAACTTGACAGCGACTACGACGTAGCCAATCGAGCCTTTGACCCAATGCATAATTCCAGTGGCGGCGCAACAACTCTCCCCAGACTTCCATCGTGGATGCCTGTTCAGGAGTAGGGTTGAGTCGATACTGGTATGTCAGCAACATAGGTTGAGTCCTTGATATACTCCTAATTATATACCTAGATAGGAGTAGTCATGCGGCAAAAGAAGATAAATTTTTGGGTCAATGAGCAAGAATATGAGCAATTATCTACTTATGCACAATCTCAGCAATTGTCAATTTCAGAGGTGTTACGGGACTATATCAAATCTTTGCCAAAAGCTCCCCAACATCCTGACCGCAATTCCCCATACCACCAAAGCTAGCGCTTATGGTGGCAGTACCCTTGCTCAGATCTAGATGGTAATCACCCCTGTTCGAGATCACGCCTAATAAAGTCATGAATGTACTGAGCCACCAAACCGGGCAAGGCTTCGGGTAAATCATGTCCCCCGTCGTCAATTATCTGTAGCTGGGCATTTGGGGTTTTGTTAGCATAAGCTTGACTACGTGCGATCGCTTCCGGAGTATCCTTTCCACCTTGCAGAATCAACGTTGGCACTGTGAGAACGTCGAGTTGTTCTTGCAATAATTCCGCTTGAATTTCTGACCGGCGTCGTCGAAACAATAGTTGGCAGGCAGTGGGTGAGCTATTGAGCTTTTGCCGATGCCACAGGGCTTGTTCAATGCCTTTGTGAAACCCAAACAGTCGCGCTAAGGGAAACAGCGATCGCAATACGCCATAAACTAGGGGAGGACGCCCTACCAACCAGCGCTCCCAGCGCCAACTTTCTTGCTGTCCTTCGGTCTGAATGCCTTCTGGTGCCAATAACACAAGACCGCGAACTTGAGTCAAATATTTCAAGGCATAACTAGCGGCAATCCATCCTCCTAGGGAGTGACCAATCAAATACACTTCGGGTATGTGTAGCGCCTCTAGGTATTGGAGCAAACACTCTACTTCTAACTGTATAGAGTAGTGGAGGTTGGGTTGCTTGGATTCCCCAAACCCCAGTAAGTCCGGGGCAAAGCAATGGTAATCTTGACTCAAAGGCTCAATAACTGGTAGCCATTGACTGCCATCGCACCAAGAACCATGTAGAAATAAAAGAATCGGTCCCTGACCGACTTCACGCCAGAAAAGTTGCCCTAATGGCAGCTTAATTCGAGAATTGCGTAACGTTAGATCCATCCTGATCCTGGGTTTTTTCTAGGGTCACACTGGTTAAAGCAAGTCTTTACCATCACTAAAAAGTGGTTTTGGCGCAGCCCGCCCTTGTTACCGTATCTCCCTAAGCGATGGTTGTCTTGCCGTCGAAATAGTCCTGTAACTGCCGGTCATGGTCATGGCTAAGGTTGCCCCTTGGGATAGCTGATCGATGAAATGCTTGTACTGCACTGATTTCCAAAACATCCTTTATCTGCATTGTTCCCTGGACATCGGCTTCTACCAGGACACAAATAGAATGAAGTCTGGGATCACGATCGGGTGCTGAATAAACTCCCACCAACCGACGAATCTTGAGCAACTCCAGTCCTGTTTCTTCAGCCAATTCTCGTTGCACTGTTGTCGGAATATCTTGACCCCAGTCCACCATGCCTCCTGGCAATGCCCACTTACCATTGTCGCGACGCTGAACCAGAACAATTTGCCCATCCGGCAAAATTGGGATGATGCTCGTACCTGTGACAGGATGGCGAAATATAATCCCCACGACTGTTTTTACAAATTGCCATGTTCGATGCATTTGATGAGAAGGCTATCTTTGCCTGGGAATGGGTTGCTTACAGACTGTTATGATAGACGTTACTGATGCAATTTCGTTGACACTCTCCGGCCTAAAGCCACGGAGATTCTTCGTTCATAGACCCAGCTTGCCCTGACAGGATTGCTCCAATCAGAGTAGAGGCCGAATCTCCCGAAGCGTTCGGGTCTATGACCCAAGTTCCCACATGCCCTGTGGTACTCAAGGCTAATTTCAGAATATTGACGGCAGCATTCCAGTCTCTGTCTAGGACAAACCCACACTGACAAGCGTGAGTTCTTATAGATAGGGACTTTTTGATCAGAGTGCCGCACTTAGAACATTCCTGAGAAGTATAGGCAGGATTGACCGCAACGGTTATCTTGCCGAACTTAGCTCCGAAATACTCTAACCATTTTCTGAATTGATACCAACCTGCATCATTAATAGACTTGGAGAGACAGTGATTTTTGACTAAGTTCTTAATCCTCAAATCTTCATAGGCGACCAAATCGTTAGATTGGATTACGCAACGTGCCACTCGCTTGGCATGTTCTTCACGTTGCCTACTTATTTTGAGGTGTACTCGTCCTAGTCGATTAATGGC
>CBDTXL010000212.1:0-7858 GCA_965364435.1 uncultured bacterium | reverse complement strand
TCCGCACATGGGAGCAATGTTGTCTGAAGGGTGGTGTCAGGAGCGTGCAGATAAATATGCCAACAGCAGCAGCTAGCTTGGTTGAAAAACTTAGTAATCCCGATTTGTTACTGCTCCCACAAGTCATCAAAGCTCACTTGGAGAATCACTTTCCATCCTTAGTGATGGTTTATGCAGAAAACGGACTGGGTAAAGTAGCGCAAATCCACCTGTTTGTGCCAGAGTCCAAAACTCGGACGCGAACCTACGTACTGATGTACGGGCTGCCTAAACACCGTATCTTTAAAGTTTTAGGATGACTCGGAGCGTTGTAGCCTACGGCAAGCCGAAGAAAGCGTCTACATCTGTGGTTTCAAATCTTTTATAGCGGTTCTCAAATAACTAAGGTACAGTAACAGCCCTTAACTGTTCTTGAATTACTGTTGTTGCTGTATCTCATCTATTTGAGAACCGCTATAATTTCTTTAAGTTCACTTAAAAGCTGTTTCTAAAGAAAAGTTTGGCATTACTCCCTTCCCGCTATAAGATTAGGCAAAGTGGAGAGAAGGAACTATGCATCGAACGTAAGCTCTTCAGGAGAAGTCCTTGGACACTGACCAGTGGCAGAAATTGTACTATCGGTATCACCAACAGCCAGTACTAGCAGTACTGGACACGGGCAGATTTGGGGCGATCCGCCGCAAGGCGGCAGCGCAACGCTCTCGCAAAAAAAGGAGTCACTCCGCCTATCAAGTCTGAACAGGAACGGCAACTCTTGCCGGGAAAGTAACTGGATACTCAAAGGCCTTATCCACCCATCACAGGTGCTGCTCGACTTCTTGCTGACAAGCGTGCTTGACAGAGACTGCCGTTGTACTAAAAGATTACTCGCTTCCCGGTCTAAGAATACCTATGCTGAGGAAGCTGGGGGAGTTAGGAATAGGTAATCTTCTGGCGGGAAGCGAGTAAACGGGAGCATGTAGTATTAAGCAGTATTACTCATAGGGGTGATGTCGCCGTTATGCAGATGTTGCAAGAGAACCACCTATGGACAACGATCAACTGAAGCAAATTTTGACAGAGCGGATGGCAACCGGTCCTGGTCAGCCGTGGTTTGAGCCTGTGGTAGACCCCATCGATCAGTTCGTGCCTCCCGACTTCACGCTCTCGCAGATTTTCTTCACACAACAGACGGCTGCCGCACTTGTACAAGCACTGGATGTATATGCGAATCCGTGTTGCCTTTGTACGCCTCGGCTTGCAGCTGAATGGGCGCGACGAGGGCGACGGGTCACGCTGCTAGACATTGACCCGAAGTTTGCCGAATTTGCGGAGTTCCTCCCTTACGATTTGCGCTCGCCGCAGCCAATTAACCGGGAATTTGATGTGATTATTGCCGATCCTCCATTCTTCATCCCTGAGCCAGTTCATCAGGCGATCGATATTCTGGCTGGCGATCGCCGACCGGATCTGTTCTTGGTGTTTGCCGTCGAACATGAGGCGGAACTGCTGCGGCTTTTTGCCGAGTATCGACTCCAACCTACAGATTTCAATCTGCGGCATAGCAATGTTTTGGTCAGTCATCAGCCGTTGTTTCGGTTATACGGTAGCCAACCCAATTTAGTCTGTGGGTGAGAACGATGCTGCCGAATCAGACGGTGATATTATCCTATGCAAAACTTGTAGATTCTATGGAAGTACCCTGTCTTGCGTATCCTTCTCAAGCCTTTCCATATTCGTGCTCTCCTCAAGCTCTCTCAAGCCATTGATACCGTCAGTGACACAATCGGCAAATTGAGCGGTTGGATTGTTATCCTGACGATCGCGGTTGGGTTCTACAACGTCACTGCCCGTTATCTTGGACGACTGATTGGACTCAAACTCTTCACCTTCTTTAATTCTCCTGCCAGCAATCGCTACTTTTGCCCCTAACTCAGCAAAAGCTAATGCTGTAGCTTTGCCAATACCAGAATTACCTCCTGTAATCAGAACAACTTTATCAGTAAATTGCTTCATCATTAAATAGTTTTACCCTTATTCAAAATTTAGCCGAATTACATATAGCGGTTCTCAAATAACTAAGGTACACCACAAGCTCTTGATTATCGATTAGTTAATGCTTTTGCTGTATCTCATCTATTTGAGAAACGCTATAAATCTACTTTTCGGATAGGTTCTAAGCAGATACCGCTACGCCTGATTCTGGTCGTGCCGTTCATACTTCAAGTTTGTACAGCAGTAGGAATAACTGGATGGCTGTCATTAGGCAACGGGCAAAATTTCCTGTTCAATGCTGGGTAAGTAATCCAGCGCCACTCTCCGAATTAACCTGTGCAGTCGATCAAATACTTTGCGATCGCAAGAAAGCCGTAGGGTAGGTTAGGCTTTGAGCTGCGTTTAGCGGTTATCTCTGGGGTGATCTTTGATCGCTTTATGTCATTCGGTATATGTGAACGAGCTTCAGTAGGGATTAACTTAAGCATTAGGAAAATGCCTGAATCCAAGTGGGCGGCTCGAATCAAGGGAACGCAGAATCGCCCTCTGACATACTTTTTCATGGCGCTTACAGACAGCCTCGCAAAAGCGATCGCAGAGGTCTTTGCGGGTCTGGATGTAATCGCCAAACTCTTCTAGTGCCGTCTTCAGGCAGAAGCCTAAATCCAAACACAGACCTATTAGGAATCGGGCGATGCACATTGGATTTCTCAATCCTCAGGGTAACTTTGATTCAGACAATAGTCATATAGCGGAACATCCGGATTTTGGCGGTCAGCTGATCTACGTCAAGGAAGTCGCCATAGCAATGGCTCAACAGGGTCATCAAGTTGATATTCTCACCCGCCAAATCATCTACCCAGACTGGCCAGAGTTTGCTCAAACCTTTGACGCTTATCCAGGTGTGGACAACGTCCGCATCATCCGGTTACCCGCAGGGCCCAAAGAATTTCTGCCAAAAGAATTGCTTTGGCCCCATCTAGTGACTGACTGGGTGCCCAATATCCTGAAATTTTATCAAGAGCAGGGTGGCTTACCCGATGCGATGACTGCCCACTACGGCGATGGGGGACTGTGTGGCGTTCTGATTGAGGATAAGACGGGCGTACCCTTCACCTTTACCGCTCATTCTCTAGGTGCCCAAAAGATGGACAAACTGGAGGCAAACCCAGAGAATCTAGCAGAAATAGACGAGCAATTCCACTTCAGATACCGGATTGTAGCCGAACGCCTGAGCATGAATCGCTCGGCTGTTAATATCACCAGTACGCAACAGGAACGCTTTGAACAATACTCTCATCCTGCCTATTGCGATGCAGTGAATGTAGACAACGACAACTGCTTTGCCGTAATTCCACCGGGAGTAAACTCCTCAATCTTCAATGTTAATGCCCGCTCCGAAAACGAGGAAGCTATCTACCAGCTGATTCAGGAGCGATTGGCACGGGATATTACTGACTCACGTCTGGATTTGCCCAGCATTGTGGCATCCAGTCGATTAGCTCCCAAGAAAAACATATTGGGACTAGTGCAAGCCTTCGCAATCAGCCAGACGCTTCAGGAACGAGTCAACTTGGTGCTACTTACTGGTGGGCTGGATGATCCGCTACGCGAGGAGGCTAACGATGACCTAGCTGAACAAGCGGTCTTAACCCCTATCCGTGAGGTCGTGCAAGAAAACGACTTGTGGGGCAAAATCAGTGCTTTTGGCTTGTCGGATACAGGGCAAGAGGCACTGGCGGCGACCTATCGGTTTATGGCTCAACGCGGCTCGGTGTTTGCGCTGACTGCACTCTATGAACCCTTTGGACTCGCTCCCTTAGAAGCGGCAGCAGCGGGTTTACCAGTGGTGGCAACCCAGAACGGTGGTCCAAGCGAGAGCCTGGGAGAGGGAGATCAGGAATATGGCGTACTCGTTGACCCAGCTGACCCCGCTGATATTGCACGGGGCTTGGAGCGGTTAGTCTGCAATGAAGAAGAGTGGGAGCATTTTGCTAAGGTTGGCAGGGAGCGGGTGCTTTCGTCCTACACCTGGGAAACTACGGCTGAAAACTACCTAACCCTGATCGAGCAGATTGTGTCCTCACCGGAGGCACGTCGTCGGAGTGAACTCCTGCCAATCCATCCCTACTTTCTTAATCCACAACCCAATACTGATATTTCCCTGGAAGAATTGAACCGAATTTACTTTGGTTCTAACCAAAGTTTACCCACTGCACCTGCCGCTTGAGCAAAGGAGACACCAGGCATGTCATCCCAAACTGAAGAATTCACTATTGGTGTCGAAGAGGAATATCAAATCATCAACCCTGTGACGCGGGAGTTGCGATCGCGTGTGGAATACGTTCTCCCAAAAGCCCAGGAAGCGCTTGGTGAAGAGGTGCAGCCGGAAGCTCAGCGATCGCAGATAGAAATCGGTACGCCCATCTGTCGAACGCTCGCAGACGTGCGCTCTGAACTTGTTCGTTTGCGGCGTGAAGTGATTGCGGCAGCCCAAAAAGACGGTAACCAAATCGCCGCCGCCGGGACGCACCCATTCTCGCACTGGGATGAACAGGAACTCACGCCCAAAGATCGTTATCAAGGGTTGATGCGAGATTATCAACAACTCACACGAGAGCTAGTCATCTTTGGCTGTCACGTCCATGTGGGGATAAGCGATCGCTCTGCTGCCATCCGCGTGATGAACCGTGCGCGAGTGTGGCTAGCACCACTCTTGGCACTGTCGGCTTCCTCACCGTTCTGGTTGGGGACGGATACAGGCTATGCAAGCTATCGCACCGAGATTTGGAGCCGATGGCCCATATCCGGTCCGCCGCTCATTTTCGAGTCTCATGCCGAGTACGAAGCGCTTGTACAAGCTTTGGTGGCGACGGGAAGTGTCGAGGAGGCGACAAAGATTTACTGGGACGTGCGTTTATCAGAGCGCTTCCCGACAATCGAGTTTCGGGTTACGGATGTCTGCCAGACGGTGGACGAAGCGGTGATGGTGGCGGGACTTGTGCGTGCTTTGGCGCGGACTTGTTACGAACAAGCAATGCGTGATGAACCGTTTCCCGCCGCACGCCATGAACTTATACGCGCTGCTCACTGGCATGCTGCACGCTATGGATTAGATGAGGATTTAATCGACGTTGGTGCTCAGAAGGCTGTCCCGGCGCGTGAGTTGGTTGAAAGCTTTCTCACTTTCGTGCGTCCCGCGCTTGAAGAGTATGGAGAATGGGAAGAAGTCTCGGAAATTGTACACGAAACAATGCAGCGCGGGACAGGTGCAACACGGCAGCGTGAAGCCTATAATCAGGCGGGACGCTTGGAGGATGTCGTTGATTTAATCGTCCGAGAAACAGCAAACGGGATAGGGTCAGTATAGGGGGCAGGACTTTATGCTAGTTCACATCATTGCGGATTACGGTTTTGGCGACCTCGCCTTTGCGGAAGTAGTGCAGCGCCTCAAGCTCTATCTACCGGATGCTGAGCCGATACTCACACCCGTGCCAGCCTTTGCCACGCTGGCGGCGGGATTTTGTATCGCTCAGTTGGGATTGAATAAATCCCCTGCCGGAACAATCATTTACCACAACGTTGCACCGCGAGAAGATGATGAACAGGCGCGTGCTGGTAATGCGGGTGAGCGTCTGGCTTTCGCACGCCTATCTACGGGTGTGCGCGTTATCGGCGTCAATGCTGGTTATGCCTTCTCGTTTGTGCGGGATGTAGCCGAAGAGTTACGCTGGGCAGCTGTAGCAGCTGAAGGCTCACAGTTTCGTTCTCGTGACTTGTTTCCGGAAGCCGCAGCAGCGATCGCGTTGGGTCAACCTGATGCTATAGGTGATTTGGTTCCCCCTTCTGATATACCGGATGTGCCGTCGAACTGTATTGCCTATATCGACGGCTATGGCAACTTAAAAACTACTGTTAAACATGATAAGAGCAAGGTAGGCGACGGCGAAACGGTTCGTTTGCAGATTGGTGAGAGGAAACAGGAAGCGACGCAGAGTGATGGCAGCTTTGCGGTTGAATCTGGACAGTTAGCGTTTGCGCCTGGTAGCAGTGGTTGGACAAATGCACAAGGCGAACAGACGCGCTGGATGGAAGTTTTCCTGCGTGGTGGTAATGCCTGGAAGTCGTTTGATTGTCCGTCAATTGGCACGCCTATACGGATTACTTAGAGTCTATCCGCAAAGTAGGTTTAAGATATTTGGAACCACAGATGAACACAGATGAACACAGATGAATAGAGATGAATAGAGATGAATAGAGATGAATAGAGATACTTAGTCATCTTGAAAAGATTTTGCGGATAGGCTCTTAGAGTCTATCCGCAAAGTGGATATGAGATTTGGAACCGCAGATGAACGCAGATAAACGCAGATGAATACAGATGTTTGGTCGTCATTGCGCGTGCTAGCATCTAAGGCTTTTGTGTCTAACCCACTTCCTGATGAGCAAAAGACTACACCCGCTGGTTGTAGCCGGGGAGTAACTAGTGAAGTCCTTTGCGTCCGCTACAACCCGAAAGCTGTAAAGCTTGTGTTGTCAGTTCAGCAGGAATGGAATCTTAGAAGTGGCATTGTTAGGGGTCATCGGAACAGTGATGGCTTCCTGATGATGGACTACATTATTGGGCCGAGGGGAGAACGGCTGTTTGGGGCGGATATGCGAACAGGCACTATCTCAGTTTGGTCTCATCAAGAGAAGTACTTATCTCAAAAGCGAGAAGGGAATCAGCGTATTGCTGCAATTATGGGATATGGGAATCTAACTCAGAATCCCTACTTTGTTGCCTGGTTTGGTACGGATGGTTTATTGATTCGTCTAAAGCCAGAACCAATTAGCGATCGCGTTTATGATTGTGTGGTGGTTGATGAAAATCATCAAGTTACCCTCGAAAGTCTCCGATTTAAGAGGGATAGTAGTATTGAAGCTGAAACAGGCTGGCAAGCGATTAATGTAGCTACAGATAAATTCCTTCCGGACTCCACTCAAGTGGCTTTCTCCGGGCAAAGAATTGTGAAGTCCGGGCAAGCTATGTCCCGTCAGGAGTTTTCAGAACAAATTTGTTCTGGTTTGTTCTATGATTTGCGTCATGTGTTCAGGTTTCCCGCTGTACCTAGCGGCGCATACTGGAGAGACTTAGGCTTGGAACAATTCTATACACAGGGTTCAATTGACCCAGAAGTAGTCATCAAAGCCCTGAACAACTCACCAATCACCACCCGTTGGAAAGATTTAACGGATGACGAAACTTCTGTAAGGAAGGCTCTAGCTGATAAAGGGTATCAGGAATCTGACGAGGGTAAACTAGGGACTTATAGGCTCTCTGGTAGTTTTGTTGACATCGTATTTCTGGATGCAATCTACTGTCACGATGTTATAGGCATAGACAAGGAACAAGGCAATCTCTGTTCAATGCATGTCACCGGGTGGAGTAACAACGTCGGTGCGACCTTACAAGGATTATCTCAATTAGCCGCTAATGTCTTTCAAGATGCCATCTTGTTGAATAACGGTGGCGATGTTTTCTACTTAATTAATCATGACCTGAAGGAGAAAATGCTCTCTGAGAAGAAACTGGATGACCCCCATTGGACTGTGGTGGCGTCCTGTGAAAATCGGTATTATACCAGAGGAGCGCTACTTTTTGTCACAGAGTACCCGCCACAGGATAATGCGGAATGGCACGACGAGTCTTTGAACGGATTGTGAGGCGCACTCCCCCACCTCGGAACAAGTGGGGGTTAGGCGAACGCGGGATTTAGTCGTCCTTACCCTGAGATTGGATATAAGATTTTATAACTTCAATAGCTAGACCAGCTCCGAGCTGGTCTAGTATTACTTGTTCTTCGTCTGCGCTTTTGCCTGTTCCATCGCAATTTCTTTCAAC
>CBDTXL010000211.1:0-7859 GCA_965364435.1 uncultured bacterium | reverse complement strand
GATATTCAGGCACTTTCCCGTCAGAACCCAGAAGCCTGAAAACTTTAATCTGGAAAGCTTTTATTGTAATTCAGGGGTCTATAAGGAAAAAGCCATGCTAAGTACCAACTGGCGAGGATATCGATTAGCCGCATGGGGCGGACAATTATTACTGGGGATTGCTCTCGTGGTTGCAGTTTTTCAGCGTAACTTTCCGGGTGTATTAACGCTCGCCTGCTTCTTAGCTGCTTCGTTTGCTTTTGTGGCGATGGAACAGCGGCTGCCAACCTTGTTCGATTTGCTGTTTGTTGTAGCAGCAAACGAACCAAAGCTATGTAAATAGCGGTGTTAACCAGCGCATACGGATAGTACACAGCGCAGAAGTTTCTTACGACGAGTCGGATAAGGCTGAACCAGTTTTAGATCGACTGACATTTAAAGATTCTTACCTAGAGGAAGTTCATCAACTGCGCGATATTTACTCCGCTGACATGGTTACTCTATTGACGGCGGAGCTTGACTTTGGGGGTGTAGCTCGGCTCATGGGCGATCCTACCCAAAGCGGGAATGGTTATGAGTTTGCACCTTTGGCTTTTAGTGTTGTCCAAATCGATGCCGCCTTGAGCGTTTTCGCCTTTGCTCATGAACTCGGTCATCTCCAAGGCGCTGACCACAATATAGAAGATAAGAGTGAGAGTCCAGCAGCCTTTGACTATTCCTACGGTTATCGAGACCCAGATCGTGAATTTGCCACCATCATGGCTTACGACGAGAAACGACCAGATGGTACCTATTATGGAATTCCCCGTATTAATTACTGGTCTAATCCTGACCTGACCTACAATGGCAAACCCCTGGGAGTAGCTGGCAAGTCAGATAACCACCTAACGCTCAACAACACTGCCATTTATGCAGCGAATTGGCGACATTCTAACGATAACTTTGCTAAAGCTAAGGAAATTAGTGGTGCTTCCATCACGACAAATGGCTTAAATCTAAATGGGACAAAAGAGTTAGATGAGCCGATTCTTCCCTTCTCAGCCGTTGGTCAATCGGTGTGGTGGTCTTGGACAGCATCAGACTCGAACACCGTAACCCTCACAACCACTGGCAGCGACTTTGACACCTTACTTGGTATTTACACCGGTGCTTCTATTGGGGGTTTATCCTTAATTGCCACCAATAATGATGATACCAGTGGCGGGATTACCAGCCAAGTTAGCTTTAATACGATTGCTGGTACTACCTACAAAATCCTAGTTGATGGATTCATGGGTTCACAGAACCAAACCTCTGGTCAAATTGTCCTCAATCTTACAGAATCACCGCAATTACCTAAACCCCAAGCGCCAAATCCCACTGAACCCGAACCGCTCAATCCTGCTGAACCTGAACTACCTGGGCTAGTTGACTTTGATAGTCCGAACACGATTCAGGGTACTGATGAACCCGACACCCTTGAGGGAAGTTCCGCTGATAATACAATTCTGGGCTATCAGGGCAATGACGAACTCCAAGGCGGGGAGGGTGATGATACTCTCTATGGAGGCAAGGATAACGACACCCTATTTGGTGAGTCAGGAGACGATATCCTTAATGGCGACAATGGCGATGACATCCTCGTAGGCGGCGAAGGCAAAGACCAGCTTCAAGGGGGAGAGGGCAAGGACACCCTATTTGGTGGCAGTGACAATGATTTCCTGAAGGGCGGTGCGGGTGCTGATTACCTTGACGGTGGAGATGGCATCGATACTGCCGCTTATCAAGGCTCAAGCACGGGTGTCAACGTCTCTCTAGCCAGTGGCTTTGGCTCTGGTGGCGACGCCGAAGGAGATGTCTTAGTCAACATTGAAAACCTTGATGGTTCTAACTATGATGATCTCCTCGCTGGCGATAGTGGCAACAATGTAATATCTGGCTTCGATGGCAATGACTCTCTGTATGGCAATGCCGGGGACGACGACCTCTGGGGTAACGAGGGCAATGATACCCTAGAGGGTGGGGATGGTAATGATCACCTTAATGGTGGCTCTGGCAGTGACTCCCTCAATGGTGGAGACGGCATCGACACCGCGACTTATTATGGCTCCAGCACTGGCGTGAATGCTTCCCTGGCAACTGGCGGCACGGTTGGCGATGCTAATGGAGATGTATTTATCAACATTGAGAATATTGATGGCTCCAGCCATGACGATACCCTCACTGGCGATAGTGGCAACAACATCCTCCAAGGTTTAGATGGTAATGACATCCTCTATGGTCAAGCTGGAAATGACCGATTACACGGGTTCAAAGGTAATGACACTCTCTATGGTGAGGAGGGTGATGATGTCCTCTGGAGTCACGAGGGCGATGATAGCCTTGATGGCGGAGAGGGCAATGATGGACTCAATGGAGGCGAAGACAATGACACCCTAAGCGGTGGCAGTGGCAATGATGCACTCACGGGTGGCGCTGGCAGTGATTACCTTGACGGTGGAGAAGGGATTGACACGGCTGCCTATCACCACTCCAGCAGTGCTGTCAACGTTTCCCTGGAAACTGGCACAGGCACAGGTGGCGACGCCGAAGGAGATGTCTTAGTCAACATTGAAAACCTTGATGGTTCTAACTATGATGACACCCTCACTGGCGATAGTGACGACAATGTAATATCTGGCTTCGATGGCAATGACTCTCTGTATGGCAATGCCGGGAACGACAACCTCTGGGGTCACGGGGGCGATGATAGCCTTGAGGGCGGGGATGGTAATGATGGACTTAATGGAGGCGAAGACAATGACACCCTAAGCGGTGGCAGTGGCAATGATGCACTCACGGGTGGCCCTGGCAGTGATTTCCTCGACGGTGGAGAAGGGATTGACACGGCTGCCTATCACCACTCCAGCAGTGCCGTCAACGTTTCCCTGGAAACTGGCACAGGCACAGGTGGTGATAGTGAAGGGGATGTCTTAGTCAACATTGAAAACCTGTATGGTTCCAAATATGATGATATCCTCACTGGCGATCGCGGCAACAATCTCCTCGAAGGTGGGGATGGCAATGACACCCTCAGTGGCTTAGAGGGTGATGATTACCTAGTTGGCAGCGCAGGTAATGACTCGTTGGTGGGAGGCTACGGTAATGATACCCTCACTGACGGAGTGGTGGGAATCACCTTCGACTCCAGCGTCTTCATCGTTGGGGTTTGAGTATGATCCGAACAGAAAGTTACGCGCTTGGTCTCGGCTCTAGTTGCTGATGCGGAAGTTGAGGTAGTCGAGGTGCCACCCAGCTTGGAAAAGGAACTGTCTAACATAACAGACCGCCTTGAAAGGGCGCGTCTCTACGCTGAAGCTGGAATGTGGTATGACTCGCTCGGTGAGGTTTTGGAGTCGCCAGGAGATGCGAGATTCAGAGAGTTTAGACTCGCGCTGTTGGAAAAACTGGCAACGCTAGAAAGTGAAGATTCTGAGAGGCTCTATGGCAAGCAACTGAGACAAGTCATAGAGGCACAGCAGCAAGCAAATTCGCTACGAACGCGATGATGCCTATTGAGTGACAAAGGATTTTGGATTTTAGATTTTGGATTTAAGGATTTTTGGGTTTCATGCCCATTCCTTCTAGTAACCAGAATTAGGTGTAGGGGCGAACGGCTGTTTGCTGCTAACGCACCATGCTACGCAAACGCCCCTACAATACCGAAGATACAAAATTAGGATGCTCCCAGAACCGTCGGGCTCAAAAATAGGGTTAAGCCCTGCTGTAGTAAACTTCCGCCCTCTACGAAAATATAGAACATCGCCCCCTTTCTCCTCAAGTTTCAGGGAAACAATCATGAACCGATTTATCTCCCGCCTTGGAGTAGCTAGCAGCATTGCCTTCAGTTGTTTGGTAACACTTAGCTCAACAACAGCGCAAATTGTTCCCGATAATACGCTCCCAGTTAATTCCAGCGTCGCACCAGGATGCACAGTTTGTACGATTGAGGGGGGTACGCTTCAAGGTGGCAACCTCTTCCACAGCTTCAGTGAGTTTTCCGTTCCTACAGGTGGAGAGGCATTTTTTAATAATGGCTTAGAGATTGAAAATATTCTGACTCGAGTGACGGGCAACTTACCTTCCAATGTCGATGGGTTAATTCGTGCTAACGGCACAGCGAATCTGTTTTTGCTCAATCCCATTGGGATTATTTTTGGTGCAGAAGCAACACTAGATATTGGTGGCTCGTTAGTCGCTTCGACAGCCAAGAGTACAGTGTTTGAAGATGGCACGGTTTTCAGCGCCACAGCAGCTAGTGATACAACACCCTTGCTGACAATCAGCGTACCGATTGGCTTGCAATATGGCAGCAATCCTGGGAGTGTCGGGGTACAAGGGTCTAGTCTAGAGGTGAATACTGGTCAGACTTTAGCACTGGCAGGCGGCAATGTGACCCTAGAGGGTGGACAACTGCTAGCTCCAGGGGGGCGTGTGGAGTTGGGGGGTGTGGCAGGAGAGGGTATCGTCGGGCTTTCGGTGAATGGTAGCGGACTGGGTTTGAGTTTTCCTGATGGTGTGCCGCGAACAGATGTATCGCTCTCTAATGATGCCGTCGTGGATGTAGCTGCTGGCGGTGGCGGGAGTATTGCCATCAATGCTCGTTCCTTGAATATGACAGGAGAAAATACAGGATTAGTAGCAGGGATAGCCCCAAATAGTGGTTCGGTTGGCTCTGTTGCAGGAGATATTGAAATTAAGGCGGCAGAGGAAATCAACCTGAATGGGAGCGTTATCGCCAATCTGGTGCAAGCTGGAGGTGTGGGAAATGCAGGGAACGTCAAAATCACAACTGGCTCACTTTCTTTTACAAATGGCGCTCAACTGATTGCCATCACTGCTGGACAGGGGAATGCGGGCAGTGTGAATATCTTTGCTAGCGATAGGGTTTCCTTTGATGGGGTGAGTAGCATTGGAAACCCCAGTGGGGCAGGAAGCAGTGTGAAAAAAACAGGCAATGGCGACGGAGGCAACATTACCATTACCACCAGGGAGCTTTCTGTCACCAACGGCGCTCAACTAATTGCCGCTACCTTGGGACAGGGGAATGCGGGAAATGTGAATATCGTTGCTAGGGATAGGGTTTCCTTTGATGGGGAAGGTAGGGATGGATCATTTCCCAGTGGAGCAGCAAGCAGTGTGGAAACAAAAGACACAGTGGGCGATGGGGGCGACATCAACATCACCACTAGGGAGCTTAGAGTCACCAATGGCGCTCAACTGACTGCCTCAAGCCTTGGACAGGGGAAGGCGGGTAGTGTGAATATCTTTGATAGCGATAGAATTTTCTTTGATGGGGTGAGTAGCAATGGATTCTCCAGTGGGGCATTCAGCGGTGTAGCAGAAACAGGTGTGGGCGACGGGGGCAGCGTTAACATCACTACCAGGGAACTTAGAGTCACCAATGGCGCTCAACTAGTTGCCATCACTGCTGGACAGGGGAATGCGGGCAGTGTGAATATCTTTGCTAGCGATAGGGTTTCCTTTGATGGGGTGAGTAGCGATGGAAACCCCAGTGGGGCAGCAAGCAGTGTGGAAACAAAAGACGCAGTGGGCGATGGGGGCGACATCAACATCACCACTAGAGAGCTTAGAGTCACCAACGGCGCTCAACTAGTTGCCGACACTAGAGGACAGGGGAATGCAGGTAATCTGAACGTCACTGCCAACTCTGTGCTTCTAGACAACCAGGGAATACTGATTGCTGAAACGGCATCGGGTGAAGGCGGCAACATTGAGCTACAGGTCGAAGACTTGTTGTTGATGCGTAACAATAGCCTGATATCTGCCGAAGCGTTCAATAACGGCAATGGCGGCAATATTGAGATGAATGCCCGCTTAATCGTCGCCATCCCGTCTGAAGATAGCGATATCGTTGCGGACGCCTTTGAGGGCAGGGGTGGAAACATCAACATCACCACCTCTGGCATCTTTGGCTTGGAGTTCCGGGAGCAACGGACTATTGAAAGTGACATTACCGCTAGTTCCGAGTTTGGTCTAGATGGTGAGGTGACGATTAATCAGCCGGATGTTGATCCAAGTCAGGGGCTAACCGCATTGCCCACAAACTTTGTCGATGCTTCCGGGCAAATTGACCGCAGTTGTGCAGTCGCCGGTACTCAGCAACAGAGCAGTTTTGTAATCACGGGGACAGGCGGTTTACCACACCGTCCCGGTGACCCCAGCGTTTTACCCTTTCCCACTGTCCCTGTACGTTCTCTACCTCAAGGAGAAGGTGGAGGGGGTAGGGAAGGTGAGGAAGATAAGGAGGTTTTTTCTCCCCCATCTTCCCCTGCGCCACTGGTGGAAGCTTCGGGATGGGTGCGTGGTGCTAATGGAGAGGTAATTATCGTCGCACAAGCGCCCACTAGCACTGCTCACGGTTCTTGGTTGAAACCCCCTACCTGTCAGAGCAACGCCCGTTAACGAGCTAATGAATGTTCATATCTTTTGGGCATGAACATTCATTAACCTTCAATTCTTACTGACTTATCAGAAAAGGACTGACCCATTTGGAGCAACGATGCTGCCCCGCAAAGAGTCAACGTTCTCGATGCCTTGGACGACCGCGATCAGGTCATCCAAATCTTGTACACCGGAAGGCTCCTTGAGTTCTCTGAAAATGCCAATTCCCCGTGGTACGCTAGATCCAAGTATTTGAGCAATTCTTCCAGTAATAGGCTCTAGCTCATAGCCGGGGAAGGTAGAACCTGGTTCACTATCAGGGAATTGTTGTACTCGAATCTTATCTATACCTGCTTCAAAGTCTGTAATCAATGCATAACTAGACGCACCCTCTCTGCCCGGCTCGCCCTCACTATAAAATAAGCTGCTGGCGTTGCCAAGGACAAATGTGTCCCGGCCAGACCCACCTGTCAATTCGTCTATTTCATCCTTTCCAGCATTGGCGAGGGAAGAACCGACAAGTAGGTCATCGCCAAGACCTCCTAGAATTGTGTCATTGCCAACGTCTCCTGTTAGTCGGTCATTGCCAAGACCTCCAGAAAGTTGGTCATTGCCAAGACCTCCAAAAATTGCGTCATTGCCATTGTCTCCAAAAAGTTGGTCATCGCCATCGTCTCCCGTTAGTCGGTCATTGCCATCGTCTCCTCGAATTGTGTCATTGCCAGCCTCTCCTCGAATTAGGTCATTGCCATCGTCTCCTCGAATTGTGTCATTGCCAATACCTCCTAGAATGGTGTCATCGCCAGGACCTCCTAGAATTAGGTCATTGCCATCGTCTCCTCGAATTGTGTCATTGCCAAGACCTCCAAAAATTGTGTCATTGCCAGCCAAACCAGAAATAATGTCATTGCCACCACGTCCGTCCAGTAGGTCATTTTGAGGAGTTCCTATCAGTCTGTCGGGACCGGGACCGCCGATTTTAGTTACCATGCTAGTTTCTCCTTGTGTAAGTCCTAAGTTGAATGAAAGTGCGGAATTAGGAATCGCTAGTTTGGAAGTTTCCAATCAGTCTCGGAATTGATTTAAAAAGACTGAATAACTAAACGTTTCCACCTCCAATGGAAATGTTTTTAAGACATTTCCTGCGTCAATAATTAGGGTTATCGAAGATAGATTGACTCGAACAAATTGAAGCAAATGATTCAGTTTTTATTCTCGAAACTGAGAACCGTTTGCTTTGATATATACGATAAGAAAAAAGCCAGAGGAATGCATTCCCCTTTTGTCGCCAGTTGGTTTCCCTGTAGGGATAAGTCAATTACACAATGGAGAAATTGCCCTTGCAGAAAACTGAAACTGGAGAGGAAAGCGAGATAGAAAAGCTTCGAGATTGAATATTTGATTTCAGGGGGCGACAAGCGCCCTATAATGCTTGCTGTATCTGGGTTAGAGCTTTT
>CBDTXL010000210.1:0-7872 GCA_965364435.1 uncultured bacterium | reverse complement strand
TCTGGGTAGGATCAGCTAATATATCAGGGCACAAGTGAACCGCAACAATTTAGGGAAACACCGGTGTAAGTCCGGGGCTGTGCGGCAGCTGTAAAGGAAGGAAAGGTTGAAGGATGAAGGATAAAGGAGGAAGTGTAAAGGAGCAAGGATAAATTGTAAAATTAAACAAGCCTTGTTATCACAAAAACTTCCAAACTTCGTACTTTATTTATACTTCGTTGCCCCTCCTAGAGCCAGAACGCCTATTTGTTGCTTTTCCATTCTATTTCCTGCCTTGCACGGGAAAGGAGCTTTAAAGTTAATGCCTACTGTCAATACAACCTGTCTCACCACTGAGTCTTTGTCATTGCCACCCCTGCCGCTACAACGTCCTTTGTTGATGATTGGTCACGGCACCAAAGATCAGGAGGGGCGTCAGGCTTTCCTGGATTTTGCCAATGCCTACCAATCCTTAGACGGCTCTCGACCAGTCGTGCCTTGTTTTTTGGAACTGACTGGTCCAACGATTCAGGAGGGAGTAGACCAGTGTGTGGAACAGGGTTACACGGAACTCTCCGCTTTACCGATTCTGCTGTTTGCGGCACGACACAATAAGTTTGATGTCACCAATGAGTTAGACCGGGCAAGAGCAAGACATCCGCAGGTGAGGTTTCACTACGGGCGTCATTTTGGCATTACTCCTGGGATTCTGGATTTATGGCGCAGGCGGCTTGATGAACTCGACCAGCCTCCAAAAGAGTTGCAAGTTAGCAAGAAGAAGTTGAAAGTTGAAAGTTCTAAGGTACCTGACCCATCTAGAACCCCTGCGGGTAAAGGTAACGCCTCTGGAGAACAACCTTCAACCGAACAACCTTCAACCTTAAAAAAAGACACGGTGCTGCTATTTGTTGGTCGGGGTTCCAGCGATCCTGATGCTAATGGGGATGTCTACAAAATGGCTCGCCTTCTTTGGGAAGGAAGCGGCTACCAAACGGTTGAAACTTGTTTTATCGGCATCACACATCCTCGTCTGGAAGAAGGGTTCCGTCGCGCTCGATTCTACCAGCCGTCTCGGATTATTGTTTTGCCGTACTTCCTATTTACTGGCGCTTTGGTGAAAAAGATTTTTGACATCACCGCGCAGCAGCAGGAGCAATATCCAGAAATTTCCATAATCTGTTTGCCAGAAATCGGTATTCAGCCTCAGTTGCTATCTGTTCTACGGGAGCGAGAAATTGAGACTCAGTTGGGGCAGGTGCAGATGAATTGTGAGATGTGCAAATTCCGACAGGCAGCAGTTGCTAACGGTGCGAGTCACGGGCACTCCCACGACCATCACCATAGTCATGGACATCACCATCACCACGGGCACAACCACTCTCACGAGACTTTAGACCCTTATGCAGATTTAGAGCAATACCACCAGCGAATTTGGCAGGCTCCTTAAGAGTTTGAGATTTTTTAGGACGGGGCAACCCTGCCCGTCCTGAATTTTGAATTTTCAATAGAAGTATAGAAGAGAGATACGTTTTGAGACTCCCATGCTTCAAGGCTGGGGGATTCTTGGTTCAACTCGCCAACTGCCTATGAAGTATCAATTAATTCCCTTCTCTGGGTGCGATGTAGCTGTTAGCTAGCAAAGGCTTTGAGGTGATGTTAGCGTTAGCGTAGCGCCACCGAAGGTGCCAGCAAGGTGCTAGCCTACTTCTCTGATCGCCCAGACGCAAGAAAGCGTAGACTCTAGATTATAAACTGTCGCACATTTAACTTGCATATTTGAAGAAAGCCTCTTGCCATGATGCAAATTAGATGCACAGCAGCTTATGCCATATATCGTCTCGCGATTCATCCCAGCGCTAAAGTCACCGGGTTTTTTCACGAGTTTTGTATACAGGGATCAGAAAAAACATTTTGCCTCTAGCCTATGTCTAAAGAATTTACCGTTGGCGATCGCGTCCGGGTGATCGAACTACCGCGCTACGTCAAGACCGCTGAACCGATGCCGATGCTGCGACCTCCTAATGTGATTCAAATCGGCGAAGAGGGCGTCATCATCGACCGGCGACCAGGAGGATTTTGGGGTGTTCGCTTTTCCAAGGGGGCGTTTTTGATGGATAGCCAGTATATTGAGGCGGTAGCTGTCTCCTCCCAAACTGCTATTGGGAGTGAAAATCCGCCAGAATCGTCCTCCAATACATAATCGGGATTGCCAACAGTGGGAGTAGTATCGGGGGGCAACAGGCAGTGAGAAACAATCCCGCCTTTGTCTTCTATCAACTAGGGTGCGTAAGTCCTGAGACTGAAATCTCTGAAATTCGTCAAGAGTGCGTAAGTCCTTTACCACATAGGGATGAGTGACAAAACTCAGTAGCACTTTAGCGGATTGGTTCGTGTACTGTTTAGGCTAATGTTCCTTATTGGCAGTCTGAGTAGGAATTGGGAGATGAATTTATACGGCTTCCTTCAGTCTCTCGGCATTGCCGACCCCGGCGGCACTGGTTGGCTTGCGGTGATTTTCACCTTTGGGTTGGCCTGGGTAGTGACTTGGCGTTTTATTCCAGCAGTACGCTCTTTTGCTTTACAGGTTGGTTGGGCTGACCAACCCAACGCGCGGCGGCTCAACCGAGAACCCCTACCCAACGCCGGAGGCTTAGCCATCTACGCTGGGGTGGTCGCCGCCCTGATACTCGCCACCCTCTTGAGACCAATTGTTATCGAAGGTGTCTTAGCTGAGGTACTAACGATTTTGCTGGGGGGATCGATCTTGGTGCTGGTGGGCTTTATTGATGATCAGTTTGGTCTACCACCCCTATTTCGCTTGTTTACCCAGATTCTCACGGCCCTTTTGTTAGTGGCTAACGGCACTGGCATTGACGCCAGCTTCGGCACTCCTATCGACCCACTGCTCTCGATTTTGCTCACAGTCCTGTGGGTAGTGGGGATTACCAACGCCATTAATCTGATGGATGGTATGGATGGCTTAGCAGGCGGAGTCAGCTTTATCACTGCTATGAGCCTTTTAGCGGTTTCTGCCCAGTTTTCTAGCCGTGCAGCGGCGACATTGCTTCTAGCGGCGTTGGGGGGAGCGGCACTCGGCTTTTTGCGGCATAATTTTCATCCCTCACACATCATTATGGGAGATGCCGGAGCCTACTTTTTTGGCTACGTACTGGCTGCCACCAGCATCTTAGGTAGCCTGAAAGAGAGTACGATATACGCCCTAGTACCCCCGGTTTTCTTCTTGCTCTTGCCAGTGCTGGATACCACTCAGGTATTTGTGCGGCGGTTGATGGCCGGTAAAAATCCCCTCAATACCCCTGGCAAAGACCACTTGCACCACCGCTTGCTAGCCTGGGGCTTCTCCCAGCGCCACGCCGCCCTAACCCTTTGGGGAATTAACTTAGTTTCCAACTGGCTAGCGATGAAACTGCAAGGCATGACCCCGTTGGTAATTCATGCCACTATGATCAGCATCATCATTTTATTAGGCTTTACCGTTTGGCAAAGGATACGGGCAGTATGACCTGGAGCGATAGCGAAGCGCTGCTGCGAAGCGCAGATCGCTACGGTGTGATGCTCTTGCAACTCTACCGGTTTAAGCAATCGCGATCGCGTTGCGCTGCTGCTCTTCAGATCGCGATGCATAGCGCGGGAGGATGTCAATTAACGTATTCACCATAAACTAATCCCTTTGCTCGCAAGGTTTCTCCTTGGAGAGAAAGGCTGACTTCAGCGTTGCCTGTTACTTCCTCAATAAAGGTGTATTGTCGGCTATGATTGTCGGGCACCACTAGCTCTGTCATCGTGTCAAAATGCACGTTGAGCGACAACTGGTCTTGTTCATCGGCGGCTTCTATCTGCAACGTTTGTGGATACCTTAAGGTGCGCTCACAAAAGAGTGACGCCATAGTTCCAGGCAGACGCAAGGGCAAAGCTGGAGACTCGGACCAATGCCAATGAATGCTTAAGCTGGCACCGAGGAAGACCTTGCACAAGTTATTACCTAAATAGATAAAAATGTAGGGCAAGCCACTTGAAGAGTGAGCTTTGTTGGTACGCTTGTCCAAAATCAGCGTGATGTTCCTGCCATCATTACAAGTGGCGAAAACCACAAGCCACTCCCAACCAATATCTTCACCCCAGCGGAAGCGACCAAAATTGCGATCGTGATAGCAAAACCAGTCCTGATCGATATTGAAGCGCTGCCCACCTATTGACAACTCACCCCTTACCTGTAGACCTGGCACTAAGCCCCATCCGATAAAACCACTGCCGAAGGGTGAATCCTCGGTCACCAATAGGGGCATTGCTTCTGCCTCTCCTTGAAAGCGTATGGATAGCTGCGCCCTTTCGTCCCAGACTTCTACTGCTGAGTGCTTGCCGTTAATTTCTAAATGGAAAGCTTTTCCTTGCAATGCGGCAGTGTTTTGTGCAGCACAACGTAATGGGTTGCGCTGCACCATGTCTTGTTTCCATTCCAGAGAAAAGGCGGTTCCGAAGGTAGCCAAAGGGGTATCTGGTTGGCATTGTTGGGCAATCTGCTCTGAAGCCAGGTTTACTATGAAGCTAACTTGAATCTCCCCCTGTTCTGGTTTGCCAATCATCGTCATGTTGACCAGCACTCTTAGCCCACTTTGAATATCTATAAGAATAAAGTGGTACCAATCCTTCCAGTCTCTTGGTGAGGAGAGGTCATCTAGTGGGATGCGTAGGTCTTCTATATGGGCTAGTAGTTGTTCGTCAATGCTCATCGCTGAATCGAGCCTTCCCCTATGACATCGTTGAAAGTGAACTGGGGTGGAGGCATTTTTACAGGTGCTGCTGGTGCTTGGGCTGCGATCGCTTCTACTGTAGCGGCAATCCTCGGCGATATTAGGGTTAGTCCGAGAACGCTACTGGCAAACCAGCGCTGTGCATCCATGCTCAGTTGGGCCACCAAAGCTTCCCCAGGGGAAGGGGGAACTAGGATTTCCCTCTTGAGTTCCCCCGCTTTTAATTCAGCAGGAATCAAACTCCACAACCACTGCTCCCAGATATAAAGCAGACCGCCTTGCCCCGTTTGCATTCCAAGGGAAGAATGGAAGGCAGCAGCGGCAGACTGGCTAATCGTTAGCCAACGAGGCGCTTGCGCTGAGGCTAGAGCAAGTATGCCATTCTCTAAAAAACAGCTGCGACTCAACTGCTTGAGCAACTGGCTACCCTGTTCAGTATCGGCATATTCATGCCCTTTTTGGCAAAGGATGAGCAATAGTTCTACCACCAGCCAACGAGCTGGAAGCTTATCCAGCCCTAGCAATCCTGTTGCTAGACTGTAGCTAGCCTCACCCGCTTTGTTATCCTCTAAAGTCGGTCTCGGAGGGGACTGGGTAGCGATCGCACCCGCAACGGCGGCAATCCTCGGCGATATTACTGCCAGTCCAAGAATGAGCCCAGCAAACCAGCGATCGGCCGATCCTCCTAGTTTGGAGACGAAGGTTTCTGCCAAAAAAGGAGGAACAGATAGTTCTTCTTTTTTCTGCTCGGCTTCTATATCGGCTGGAACCAGACTTAACAGCCATTGCTCCCAAAGATACAGCAAACTCTGACCGCCTAAGATTATATTCGCACCTTTTAGGCTATCGGCGATCCAGTTAGGAATTTGAGCGGATGAAAAGGCGATGACTCCATTTTGAAAGAAGCGAGTGGTTTTGAGTTGATTGAGTAACTGCTTGCCGGGTTCCGTTTGAGCGTATTCCTCTCCTCTTTGACACAAAATTACTAAAAGCTCAGCTACTAGCCAACGAGATGGAATTTTATCTAGATCTATCAAACCTGACAACAAACCAAAGATTCCGGCTGTAGTTTGGTCTAGAGTATTCGAGAAGGAGTTTCCCCCTTGGGAAGTGAGGGGCAAAGTTACTAATAAGGGGACTTCGACAACCTGATGTTTATCTTTTTCAAGTTCGGGTGACAAAATCTCCGCTTGGATAAGAATTGCTTCTTCCTGAATTCCGGGGAAGCGTAACCAACTCTTAAGGATTTGCCCCGGTTGCAGGAGAGAAGGAATTGAGAGTGTGATTGTTTGCTTGACTTTGTTTTCCTGAACTAGGTAAAGATAAGGGGGGTCGATCCGGTTAGATAAAGAGAGAATCTCACCGTCATCCACTATCCACCCATCCAGGGTCGGACGAAACAATAGGCTTTCAGCTATCTGGCTATGAAGTAATAGGCGCAGAACCAGGGTTGAATCTGGATAGACTTTGATTTTCAAACTTGGAAACCTTTGTAAGCTCCCTGGGGGTTCACTCATTAAATTTTTCTGATTCTTTTACTACTTGTGCAAAGTCACACATTTCGATAGATTACATAGTTAATTAGTTCTTTTATAAATCGACGGTCATGGACGGGGCATACCCATTGTTCTTCAGCTCGTAGCGGAGTTTCTGGTTGAAGAAAATCTAGACTTTCAAAAATTCCCGCTGCTTGGTTTGCCAGCGACCGCGCCACCTTCCAGCCGTGTTCTATGCTACCGCAACGCTGGATTTGTTCCATAATAAAGGCGAGTTGATCTTGATTTTTTTTCTCGCGGGGTAAGGTGAGAATTTCCAATATCTTATCAGATGCTTTTCCACTGTGTGCCAAGACGTGATTGAGCATTAAAGTACGTTTGCCCTCGTAAATATCACCGCCAATTTCTTTTCCATACGTTTCGAGTTTGCCTTGTAAATTCAACAAATCATCTTGAATCTGAAAGGCAATTCCTAAAATCATACCAAATCGAGTTATCTCTGCCAAATGTTTAGCCAGATCGTTATTACTTGCTGATGGATGTCCGACGATCAAACCAATTCGACAGGGAGTAATAAACGAATACCAGCAAGTTTTTTTGACGCACATTTTAAAGTAATCTTGGTCTGTTAGGTTTGAGGCATTGGTGGCAACCCAATCTAATTCCATCGCCTGACCTTCGACAGATTGCTGCGCCATAAACTCGATTTCCTGCAAAACATTGAGAGCTTTGGCAACTCCAATAACGGACAAATTTTCTAACAATAAACCGACTGCCAAGACGTTCGTAGCATCACCTACATTAATGGCGCGGGGAATTCCAATCATTTGGTGTAAAGCCCCCTTCCCGCGTCGAGATTCAGAACCGTCTTCTATGTCATCGTGAATCAAAAACGCATTGTGATAAAGTTCTAGAGCCGATGCTGATGTCAAGGCAGCATGTCCCATCCCTCCCACTGCCCTAGCGAGACTAATACACATAGTTGGTCGCAGCATTTTGCCAACTCGGAAGGGATAATCTGTTAACAAGTCATACAAAGGCTCATAAGCTCCAGAGATTTGACTTTTAGTTGCAACAAATTCTTGGATTTTTTTAACTACTGCTAACCTGGATTTGTCTACGGCCTCCTTGATAATTTTCTTGTCATACATTAACTCCTCTTGGGCAGTGCTTGGGACTTCCTCAACATGAAGGCTTTGTCTGGTTTCTCCATTTGAGAAATTTGTCGAGATGTTACTACGCAAAGCGATCGCCAAACCTCCCTCAGAAGCTGAATGCACTGAGTTAAGGGTTTGGGCAGACGCGGGGAGTGTTGTCGAGGAATTTTCCGCGTATTCATCTGTGCTTATCTTAGTACCATTCTCCTCAGAAGCCGGTCTTGAAGCAGGCAGAGGAAACTGTTGGCCGTTTGTAAATTTATTTTTTACACTGTTGCCTAGATTGACTTCTACAGTGAGTACTGGTTTGTTTTCCGCTTGTCCCTTTGGGGTCGCGGTGACGATTTCAATAACTTCTTGTTGTGAAAGTTTTTTTGAATGACTTTCTCCCTTACGGTTAGGTTTATACGATAACCAAGTAAAGAAACAGAAATATACTCCGAATAAAAAAATTCCAACTAGCATTAA
>CBDTXL010000209.1:0-7877 GCA_965364435.1 uncultured bacterium | reverse complement strand
ACACTCCCATAAACTAACTCTGTCACTAGACCCCGGTCAGCACTATTCAATTTAGCGGTTCGCAGCACCCGGTCGAGGGCAATATCAGTGAAGGCACCCCGCCGGTGAACGTCCCGGAGTGCTAAAAATGCTAACTGGCGAGGATTTTGCATAGGGATAAAGTTTCGATTTCATCTGATTGCTGGGGTATCGAGACTGTGGATCTAACGCCCTAACTCTCGTCGCAGTTTGTCTCTTTGGTTTCTAGTAGACCAGTTGTTGGCATCAAGTGCCACGGCTTTATCTAAAGAGGTCAAGGCTTCTTCTAAGCGTTCCAATTCATACAAGATTAAGCCTCGGTTCAACCAGGCCGTAACATTGCCAGGGTCAACATTGACAGCTTTGTTGTAGTAGACTAAAGCTTCTTCGTACTTTTGTGAGTTTTCCAGCTTTTGTCCTTGCTGAGTTAAAGCATCTGCCAAGGCAACGGTATCGTCATGCAATGCCATCTTTTCCCGAAGCTCTTTAATGTCCCAACCTGTCAATTTCACCACGTTTTTTGCCCACTGATTCTTCCAACGACCATAGCGCCACTTCGCCACGCCAGAGGCAGAATCTTGGGGACGGCGGATGACATAGCGCCCTTGGAAGACGACACTTGCTCTGTTGAGAAAGTATTTCCCAGCGTTTCGGACTTTTGCAAGAAGCTCATACTCACTTACTTCTTTAAAAACCAAATCTTTTGGGAATTTTTCCTGGGTGTAGCGCACATGAAGACGGGTAATATACGGGAAATTAGCAAGACCCTCTGCTTTGAGTAATTCTTGTATTTTCGTTATTCCTTCTGGTGGTAAGGTACAAGGGTCACACTTTGCCATGCCTGAGTTGTCTATAGCTAGTGATCCAGCATATTCCAGGAAAGCCACGTTTTTCCCCTCGCGCTCGTATTCTCGCTGGAACAGGGTTTCATAGAACTTGCCAAATTCCTCTTGGATAATGGCTGGTAATTCTTCACCAGATGGTTTTGTTCGACCTGATTTAGCATCTGTGGGAATCAAAACCGTGCGGTAGTTTGCGACCTCTGCATAACTAGTCGGTGAGAGAATGTGAATAATCAAATCTTGGTCAGCCGTCGCATTCAAAGTTCCCAAACGAATGGGCAACATAAACTTAGGAGATTCATAGTCTAATACAATCGGTCGCAGGAACCCAAAGCCTTCTTTTTCAAAGGCTTCTAGATTGACTTTGACTACGAAAAACTTCATGCCTTGCTTAATGTAGTCTTGCAGCATCGACTGAGCATTTGCAGTAACTTTATAGCCGTTCTGAATCATCCAAGTTGTCAAGTCATTTGATTGCTCGGCACTAAGAATGGTAATGTCGTATTCTCCTACAGTGAACTGGTCTTCAACGGTTACATTTAGAGCACTTGCAGGATATCGGTTCGGGTTGCCTTTGTTATATTGAGGTAATAAGGAAGGGAAAACCGCAGCAGTTAACAGACCCAACAAGAAGAGGACAATCAAAAATTCCCCTAATCTCTTACTTCGATAGCTCAATACGATTAGTGCGATGACAAGGCATATACCTCCCAAAATCAACCCTAAAAACAAATAGTCTTCTACTTCATTGGCCCAAAGTGCATCGACATTATCGTAGTATTGCACTAGGCGAGGGGCAGTAAATGCATCTAGTTGCTCGACTAGTTTTTTGTCACCAATCCTCACTTGTTCCCGTTT
This sequence comes from uncultured bacterium, assembly GCA_965364435.1. GTDB lineage: Bacteria > Cyanobacteriota > Cyanobacteriia > Cyanobacteriales > Coleofasciculaceae > CBDTXL01. Next base: position 6,159 of record CBDTXL010000209.1, on the reverse strand, counting down.
CGGTATCACTGGTATCGGGACAATTCGGGCAAAGTCTTGTACATCTCCTTTAAAATCATTCGCCATCATAAAGATGCTGCGATTCTCATTGCGGGCTATAATTACCCGTGAGGAAGAGTTATAAACTTTAGCGTCTGCTTTCGCTACAAAGAATCCACAAAACGCCCAGGCTGGTGGGGTATTCCAAAAGGAAATGAAGAGTATGCACAACAACCCTGACAGGCCTCTGAGCCAAAGTCTGTTCATTGTTTGTTCTCCTGAATAAAAAACTAAGAGTTGTGGGTTTATCGACTTCAACCCGCTGTTTGTCTTTGATTCCGTTACGGGTGATAATCTGTATACCTTAATGTGAATTTTTATAGGGAGCGATCGCTTCCATTGCTCTCTGTTTAACAGAGCGGTCTGTGATAGTTTTAGCTACCTCAAGGGCTTGGTTGTATTGACCTTTCTCGGCTAACTGATGAGCAACTGCTGCCAATGCCCGCGCTTTGAAATGGGGGTGTTTGATAGTTTTGGCGACTTGAAGGGCTTTGTTGTACTGACCAGCGACGGCATAATTTAGGGAGTGATAAGCCAACGCCGAATCTTTCCCTAATACAAAGCGTCCTGTATCAGCTGGGGAACTAAGTGATTTTGTGTTGGGGGGACATTCTACGAAGTTCCCTTGCACAACTGGCTCAGCAGGGCGCTGGATATTAAACCAGTTTTGCAGCCAACCAGGGGATTTAGTTTCACATATGAGTTGTACTTTCACAATCTCACCTTTCGATTTATCAGCAGAGGTTAGGAAGACAGCCCCAACATAGCCTTTGATTTTCTTCTCACGAGGAGTTGCATAGTGAAATACTGCTAAAGGCGTGGTACGAATTGAATATTGGTAGTATTTTGTCTGAGTTCGTATGCCAATATCCAGCTCCGGGATGGAATCAGCAAACTCATTGCTCTCTAGGAAGTAAGCTTCCTGGGCGCGGTTCATTGCGCCAACATTTTGTCTCCCTTCCGCTTGCTTACCGTTCCTGACCATGCCAGACAAAAAATCCCCAGCAATGGCAATGGCAGCAAGAAAGAGGACAACATATTGGAGAACAACTATATTAATAGTCCTCTGGCGAGCTTTCCGGTTGGTTCCTTCACTAGCTGTAGTAGCTGTTTCCAGAGATGAACTAGGGGAACCACTCGCTTGCAACGCCTCAAGTGCCCCGCGTGCGTTGGAGAAGCGTAGTTGTGGATCTGGATGGGTTAAGGTTTCAAGCCAATGAGCGAAACTGGGAGTGAGGCTGACTTTCTCTCGAAATTGCAGGCGCATCTGACGCTGCGGCAAATCAGCAGGTGCTGTACCCGTTAACAAATGAATCAGAGTTGCTCCGAGTGCGTAAAGGTCACTCGCTGGCACAGCGCGTCCCCAAAGCTGTTCCGGTGGGGCATAGCCTCCCGTACCAACGACCGTAAAGGTGGCACCCTCTGCCTTCGCTTTTTCTTGCACCGCACCAAAATCCACGAGATAGACTTGGTGATTTTTTCCCCAGATAATGTTGCTGGGCTTGATGTCACGATGCAGTACCGCTGGACTCAACTCATGCAGATATATCAGTATCTCCAGCAACTGGATAGCTATCTCTTTTACTTCTGCTTCTGTAAAGCGCTTGCCCTTCTTTAAAAGCTGCTGCAAGGAGTCTCCTTCAATGTAGTCTTGCACTAACCCAAACCAAGGCAACTCATCGCTATTGGACGGTTCAGTGGAAAAATAGTCCCGATATTTGGGAATAGAGGGATGGTTGAGATGTTTTAGGACTTGCGCTTCCCGCTCAAATAACTTGAGGTCATCCCAGTGTAGTTGGGGACTAAAGGGCAGCAGCTTAACAATCACTCGCTCTCTGGCTTGGGTTGCTAAATCAACAGCTAGCCAAGTTTGACGACCGGCATTGTTTCCTAGCTGTTGCTTGAGTTGATAACGTCCTTGTAAAATTTGTTCGACTTGCAGCATAATTCCTTAGGTTTAATTCTTAGATTGATTTGATCCACTTTTGAATTTTTTCAGCTAACCACTCACCCTCAGGTGCAGTGCTAATCCAAATATTTGAGGAGATAGGCGCGATCGCACGACATCAACAGCGTCTATCGTTACCAACCAGAAATCTGCACTCCGGCGCTTTTTAAGGCTCATACTGAGTTGCTGCTCTTAGTAGAATTTAACGAACCACTCCAGGCACAGAGGACGCTCTCGGTAAGAGAAAGAGAGAGTTATACGTTTGAATGCAACTGGGTATCACGATGATTTTCTATAGAGGTTGAGCGCCTGCAATGCCGAGGTTCTGGCAGAGTCGTCTTTGATGGTTTTGGCGATTTTCAGGGCTTGGTCATACTGACCAGCGCTGGTCAAGTTAGGAGCGATCGCCTGCAATACCTGAGCTTTGGCAGAGTCATCTTTGATGGTTGCGGCGATTTTCAGGACTCGGTCATACTGACCCTCAGTAGTCAAGTTGGGAGCGATCGCTTCCATTGCTCTCTGTTTAACAGAGTCGTCTGTGAGAGTTTTAGCTAGCTCAAGGGCTTGGTTGTATTGACCTTTTGCCGCTAACTCAACAGCGATCGCTTCCATTGCTCTCTGTTTAACAGAGTCGTCTGTGAGAGTTTTAGCTAGCTCAAGGGCTTGGTTGTATTGACCTTTTGCCGCTAACTCAACAGCGATCGCTTCCATTGCTCTCTGTTTAACAGAGTCGTCTGTGAGAGTTTTAGCTAGCTCAAGGGCTTGGTTGTATTGACCTTTTGCCGCTAACTGAACAGCGATCGCTTTTAAGGCAATCTGTTTGCCAGAGCGGTCTGTGATCGTTTTAGCGATCTCAAGGGCTTGGTTGTATTGACCTTTTGCCGCTAACTGATGAGCAACTGCTGCCAATGCCCTCGCTTTGAAATGGGGGTGTTTGATAGTTTTGGCAACTTGAAGGGCTTTGTCGTACTGACCAGCGACGGCATAATTAAGGGAGTGATAAGCCAACGCCGAATTTTTCCTTAATACAATGCGTCCTGTATCGTTGTCTGTTGTTGTGTTAAGTAATTTTGTGTTGGGGGGACATTCTACGAAGTTCCCTAGCACAACTGGCTCGGCAGGGCGCTTCGTACCACGGGATTTAGTTTCACACACGAGTTCTACTGTCAAAATCTCACCTTTGGCTTCATCACCAGAGGTTATGAAGACGCCCCCAACATAACTCTTAAGCTCACCTTTCCGAGATACCCCATACTCAAATGCAGTCAAGGGAGTGGCACGAATTGAATATTCGTAGTTTTCTGTCTGAGTTTTAATGCCAATACCCACCTCTGGAACGGAATCGGCGAACTCATTGCTCTCTAGGAAGTAAGCTTGCTGAGCGCGGTTCATTGCGGCAACATTTTGTCTCCCTTCCGCTTGCTTAAACATCTGAACCGTCCTAGGCGTAATCTCTGGCAAAGCAATGGCACTAAGAAAGGCCATAACATATAGGAGAACAGCTATTTTATTCATAAGGCTCTGCCGAGCTTTCCGGTTGGTTCCTTCACTACCTGTAGCAGCTGTTAAGAGTGATGAACTAGGGGAACCACTCGCTTGCAACGCTAAGAGTGCTGCGCGTGCGTTGGAGAAGCGTAGTTCTGGATCTGGATGGGTTAAGGTTTCAAGCCAATGAGCGAAACTGAGAGTGAGGCTGACTTTATCTCGAAATTGTAGGCGCATCTGACGCTGCGGCAAGTCCCCTGGTGCTGTACCCGTTAATAAATGAATCAGAGTCGCTCCGAGTGCGTAGAGGTCACTCGCTGGCACAGCTTTTCCCCACAGCTGTTCCGGTGGAGCATAGCCTCCCGTACCAACGACAGTGAAGGTAGCACCCTCTGCCTTCGCTTTTTCTTGCACCGCACCAAAATCCACGAGATAGACTTGGCGATTTTTTCCCCAGATCCAGATAATGTTGCTGGGCTTGATATCGCGATGCAGTACTGCTGGACTCAACTCATGCAGATAAATCAGTATCTCCAGCAACTGGATAGCTATCTCTTTTACTCCTGCTTCTGTAAAGCGCTTGCCCTTGTTTAAGAACTGCTGCAAGGAGTCTCCAGGAATGTAGTCTTGCACTAACCCAAACCAAGGTAACTCATCGCTATTGGACGGCTTAGTGGAGAAATAATCCCGATATTTGGGAATAGAGGGATGGTTGAGATGTTTCAGAACTTGCGCCTCGCGCTCAAATAACTTGAGGTCATCCCAATGTAGTTGAGGACTAAAGGGCAGCAGCTTAACAATCACTCGCTCTCTGGATGTGGTTGCTAAATCAACAGCCAGCCAAGTTTGACGACCAGCATTGTTTCCTAGCTGTTGCTTGAGTTGATAACGTTCTTGTAAAACCTGTTCGACTTGCAGCATAATTCCTTAGGTTTAATTCTTAGATTGATTGGGAATGGCGATCGCATTTGTAGACAAAATCTAGGTTTGAGACATACATCCTGCTATAAATGCGATCGCCCCTACAACCGATTTTGGACTTTGCAAATACGGTCTATTTTCCGATTTTTGTTCCCCCCTTACCAAGGGGGGTTAGGGGGGTAGTGGCAGAACTGAATTTCAGCCAGTTTTGAATTTCTTCAACTAACCAGTTGCCCTCAGGTGCCGTTAATTCCTGACCAAACAAATATCTCTGGGTTCCAATTTGGATAACTACTCCTTCACCAGGGATAGCCTGAACATTTTGAATCTCTGAGATTTGGCAAAGCTTGCCGCGTTCACTGCGAAATATAAACAGTTGCCGCCCAATTCCCAAACTTTTCCTATCAAAATGAATACTCTGGTAACCAAAGCAATCGAGTAGTGCTTTATTTAAGGCAACGACTAATCTAAACCAGGGGTAACCTAGGAAAAATAGTAACGGAATGGAGATAACCCATGTATTGTAAATCAACTTTCCTAGATAGAAAATAACCTCCAAGAAACTGGAATCAACGGGTGAAACCCAGTCAACTACTACTGCTAATAGTATTAAAGTTGGCAATGACAGCAATATTCCTGAGCATACTGTCCGAATCAATTTCCCTCCGAATTTAACAAAGTCCTTATACGCTATCCGACGCGGAATTTGAATTACCAACTGGCTGGGAGACTTTTTAAGTCGAATCCGGCTGCAAACTGGCTTACAGCTTATTCGCTCTGAATAGCCGAGGGAATTACCAGTTTTAAGCGCTTCCAGTGCAAGAGACGCTGAACTAAATCGATGGTCTAAATCGGGTTCTGTAAGGGATTCAATCCAGCGGACAAAACTCGGATCGAGGCTAACGCGATCGCGAAATTGAATGCGTAAATTACTCTGGGGTAAATCTGCGGGGGAAGTACCAGTCAATAAATGAATTAGAGTCGCTCCCAATGCATACAAATCTGATGCCGGAACCGTCTTTCCATAAAACTGTTCCAGGGGGGCATAGCCCGCAGTACCAACTACTGTGAATGTTGCTCCCTCGACGGTAGTTGGGTCAGCTACCGCACCAAAATCGACTAGATGTACAGACGCGAAATTTCCTGTCTCTACGTCTTCTCGCCAAATCAGGTTGCTGGGTTTGATATCTCGGTGCAGCACACTTGGATTTAACCCATGCAGATAAATCAAAATTTCTAACACTTGAGTGGCAATTGAACGCACCTGTTCTTGAGTAAAGCGCTTACCCTCGTCAAGCAGTTGCTGGAGGGAGTGACCTGGAATAGAGTCTTGCACCAAAGCAAACCAGCATAAACCATCGCCAGTATTCTGATCGAGGGAAAAATAATTGCGATACTTAGGAATCCGGAGATGGTTGAGACTCTTGAGAACTTGAGCCTCTCGCTCAAATAGCTTGAACTCCTCCCACTGCATCTGGGGACTGAAAGCCAGCAGCTTAACGATTACTGTTTCGGCTGGTGATGTTTTGATATCAGTTGCCAGCCAGGTTTGACGCCCCGGATTGTTTCCTAACTGTTTTTGGAGTTGATAACGCCCTTGTAAAACTTGCTTAGTTTGTAGCATAAATTTTGCGGCAGATAACAAAAGCTAAAAAAAAATATTAGACCTTCTAACAGGGGCGGGTTTATATATAGCCAGTCTAAATGATTTGTGAAATTCTCTCTTCCCTCTTTCTCTGAGTTCTCTGTGCCTCTGTGGTTTGTTA
>CBDTXL010000208.1:0-7927 GCA_965364435.1 uncultured bacterium | reverse complement strand
AGGTGGTCTGGGATGCATCCTCAAAGAGCGTTCGACCCCAAAATGCGCGGGTTAAGAATCAGAAGATAAAAGATGTCGGGTACCAGTTGCTCCATCCGCTTTCTTAGTGTATAATACCACTTCACTAATGGCTAATGGTTTCTTTTCAATTCAATTAGCGATTAGCCATTAGCAGCCATCGATCTATAGCACTTTTAAAGTGAAATGGTATCAGCCCTTTAGATGCCCTCTTAAGAGAGATGACACAGTTGATTTGAAAAGATTAAAGTCAGCTTGCATCGCTTGAAATAGTCAAAAAATGGAGGCAGCACTGTGAGTTTAGGGAAATTGATCGGCTTACTCGCCTTTGCAGTTTCTCTTTACATTTTGTGGCAGATTCGGCAAATCCTTTTGCTGGTCTTTGCCGCGGTGGTTTTTGCAGTCGTCTTAAACCGAGTTGTGCGATCGCTTCAACAACGAGGAATCAAGCGGGGCATGGCCATTGCCATAACAGTTTTTACTTTACTAGCAATTTTAGTGGGTCTGTTTGCAATAATTGGACCCTCCTTTGCTCAGCAATTGGAGCAATTAATCAACCTCGTGCCAACGCTGCTAGAACGGCTGCGTAACTGGTTCAACTCGCTGCAACCCTGGATTCCAGAGCAAGTGTTAAATGTCCGTAACCTTGGCGAAGTCATTCCCAGACTTCAACCTTTGGTAACTCGGCTATTGGGGAATGCCTATACCTGGTTTTCTGACTTGCTGACAATTATCCTGAACCTGTTTCTGGTCTTGGTTCTGACTATCATGCTATTGGCGAATCCCGGTCCATACCGACGGGGCTTTATACTTCTATTTCCTGCCTTTTATCGTCGGCGTGTCTATGACATTCTCTCTGAGTGTGAAGCGACTCTAGCTGGCTGGATGACAGCCACTCTCATTCAAATGGCAGCCATTGGTGTCGTGAGCTTTATTGGTCTGTTGATTTTGGGGGTGCCACTGGCGTTAGCTAATGCCCTCTTGGCAGGCTTATTAGAGTTTATCCCTAATGTCGGACCAATTTTGAGTGTGATACCACCGATGGCAGTCGCCCTACTTGCTGATCCTTGGAAAGCCGTTTTCGTGCTAATCCTGTACCTCCTAATTCAGCAGTTTGAGGCTTATCTTCTAGTGCCCTTCGTTATGAGGCAACAGGTGTCTTTGCTGCCAGCAGCTACCTTGTTATCGGTGGTAGTTTTTGGCAGCTTTTTTGGGTTTTTAGGTGTATTTCTTTCCGTGCCGCTAGTGATTGTTTTCAAAATTTGGTTGAATGAAGTCCTGATAAAAGATGTGCTCAATAATTGGCACCAACCTCAAAAAGATAATTCTTCACCAGATTCACGAATTACTCCCGAAAAAGATAATTCTCCACCAGATTCCCCAATTACTCCCAGTGAAACGCCTAGCTCCAGCTGAAGGAAATTTGGGTCTAAGGTGGAAGTGAGAAAGAAGGAGCGATCTCGTTTTATGAATAGCTCTGTTGCTCGCAATCCTTTCTTTAGGAGTTGGAACCACAGATGTAGGCGCTTCGCCTTCCCAAAGGGTACACAGATGTAGGCGCTTCGCCTTCCCGAAGGGTACACAGATGAAATGGGATTTGTCTGTTTGAGCAACACACCTTAACTTAGCGGATGCTGGCTACTGACGATGCACCCAAGAGAGCAGTCCAAGTGAAGTTACAACACGTACAATGAAACTCTCGACGCTCGACGCTCTAGCCCCTAGCCCCTATTTTCAGATTAGTAAGAGTTACATATATATGGAAACACGATCTTTAGGCACCTCTAACGATGAGTGCGTTGAACAAGTTGAAGGAGCAAGGCAAAATTCGCGCTATTGGCGTTTCTAATTTCTCCCGCACCCAGATCGAAGAAGCATCAAAGTACGGACGCATTGATAGCTTGCAGCCACCATACTCGCTGTTTTGGCGTCAAGTGGAAAAAGACGCCATGCCTTACTGTGTTGAAAACAATATCTCTATACTCGCCTACTCCTCATTAGCTCAGGGACTACTAAGCGGCAAGTTTGGTCGCGAACACAAGTTTGAGCAAGGCGATAATCGGGCTAAGAATAAGCTGTTTAAGGGAGAGAACTACGAACGAGCGCAGCAAGCCTTGGACAAGCTTCGCCCAATTGCGGAACGTCATCAGTGTAGCCTCGCCCAGTTGTCTCTCGCTTGGTTGATTGCCCAGCCCCAAACGAATGCAATTGCGGGGGAACGCAATGCCGAACAAGCCTCTCAAAATGCCAAAGCCGCTGATGTTAAGCTGTCTGCCGATGAATTACAAGAAATTGACGGGATCAGACGGCGCGTCACCGCTCATCTGGACGAAAATCCGGTAATGTGGGACTGGGATTCCTGAAAATAATTATGCTAGGGTATTTATCGAGCATTGAATTCGGCTGTAGGGTTTGTTGCTTGTATGTTGGCAGGCATCTCACCGAACCAAAGTCTCCAAGCTATTTGATGGGTGGGAATGTTTCATGTCAATTTATGTAGGTAATCTACCTTTTGCTGCTTCTCAAGAAGATGTCAACAGCATCTTTGCCGAGTACGGAACCGTTAAGAGTGTTCAGATACCAACAGACCGTGAAACCGGACGGGTGCGCGGCTTTGCTTTTGTCGAGATGGAGACAGATGCAGAAGAAATGGCGGCTATCGAAGCGCTCAATGGGGCCGAATGGATGAGTCGTGAGCTAAAAGTTAACAAGGCAAGACCCCGCACCGATCGACGATCGCCTGCTGGTCGCGGGAGAAGCGACGAACGGAACTTCTCTCAAAGATACTGATCGAAGGGAGATGGACGCTCAAGCCTCTGACGAAAAATCAAGTGGGCTTCTTGCTTTGCCCATTTACCCAGATTAACGCCTAGTTAATCATAAAATAGCAATCAGTCATTAATGTTGATAAGTAAGTAGGATGACTCAAGTAGTTGTTGGTCAAAACGAAGCGATTGATTCAGCTTTACGTCGATTTAAGCGTCAAGTCTCTAAAGCGGGGATTTTGACAGAAGTCAGGCGACATCGCCACTTTGAGACTCCTCTGGAAAAACGCAAGCGCAAGGAAATCGCACGGCGTAAGAAGCGTTGGACCTAGAAAGAGGTAAGGCTAAAAATCCTTGGGGTTCGGCGTTGTGCTGGGTCGCTCACTACCCCATCTGACCAAAGGAACGCATATAACCCGCTTGCTGATGAGAGTGCCTGGATTGAGGCGCTCTCGTCTTTTTGGGATTTCTCTGTTGAGTGCTGACCGCATTCCGAAACAGGAGTGCGATCGCTTTTCATCCAGAGCGGACTTGCCTCTACTACCGGATTCCATAACGCCCTTACTTTCGCAGTGGGATTTCAATCCTAAACTCCGTTCCCTGACCGGGTGTAGAAATACACCTCAGCTGACCACCATGTTTCTCGACAACAATGTGATAGCTGATTGATAGCCCCAGACCAGTACCTTTGCCTACTGGTTTCGTCGTAAAGAAGGGGTCAAATATCTGCGCTCTGACATCTTCTGCCATTCCCGGTCCGTTGTCAATAATCCTGATAACTGCCCATGAAGCAGAGCTATCACCCTCAGCCGAATCGTCCCTCATCACTTCTGTACGAATCCAGATAGTGCGGGAATATTTCTCAATATCTACTAGAGGTGATTCACTACCCTTTGCTGCTGACGCACCATGCTCTACTAACGGTAACCTATTGGGAGAAGGGGATAGCTTTGCTGTTGAAGCACCATAGCAAAGCGCTAGCGAATCTGACGAGCGAAGACACGGCTTCGCTTCGCTATCGCGCGTCTGCTCAGCAAGCGCTTCACGCGCATCGTGCTTTGAAGCAATGCAAGAGTCTACAAAATCTTCAGCAACACATCGCTTTTGGTTACATTCCTCCAAGGCATCGATTGCATTGGACAGCAAATTCATAAATACCTGGTTCAAAAGACCAGCGTAGCACTCCACCAACGGCAGTTCTCCGTATTCCTTGAGAACAGTAATACCTGGATTATCCCCATTCGCTTTCAATCGGTTGTGAATAATCAACAACGTGCTATCAATTCCTTGGTGAATGTCTACCGGCTTCATCTGGGCTTCGTCAAGCCGCGAGAAGTTCCGCAGCGATTGAACAATCTGGCGGATGCGGTCAGCCCCCAACTGCATTGATGAGAGGGTTTTTGGAAAATCTTCAATCAGGAAATCCAGATCAATTGCTTCAACTTCCTGTTGAATTTCTGGCACCGGCTGGGGATAGTATTTGCCATATAGTTCTAGGAGGTTTAATAAATCTTCAGCGTATTGACTGGCTGGGATAAGATTGCCACAAACGAAGTTGACTGGATTGTTGATCTCGTGGGCAACACCAGCGACTAACTGTCCTAAGCTGGACATTTTTTCGTTGTGAATCAACTGGTTTTGAGTCTGTTGCAGCTTACTCAAAGCAAATTCCAGTTGCTCGGCTTGCTTTCTGTAGTTAGCTTCAGATTGCCGCAAAGATGTCTCAGCTGATTTTCGTCTGGTGATATCGGTGACGAAGCCTTCGTAGTAAAGCAAAGTACCATTCTCATCGCGCACTGCCCGTGCATCCTCAGAAATCCAGATGATGCTACCGTCTTTGCGATAAACCTGAGATTCAAATTCAGACAGCGACTCGCCTGAGTGCAGTCGCTCCATAAATTCCTGACGCCGGTGTGGATCAACGTAAAGCTGCCGTTCAATGTCTGTCAAATTTGTGAGCAATTGTGCTGGCGAATCATAGCCGTAGATAGCTGCCAGCGCTGGGTTGCAGGTTTTGTAGCGCCCATCAGGTGTCGTTTGAAAGATACCGACAACCGCATGCTCAAAAATACTGCGATACTTCTGTTCCGCTTCTCGCAGAGCCTCTTCCATGCGTTCCCGTTCAGCAATTTGATGGGCTAGTTCGTGATTAGCACATTTCAATTGCCTTGTCCGCTTTACAAGCTTTCTGCGGACTTTTTCGTAGCTCTCTACCAAGTCGGCAGAACTCATCGGCAAACTGTTACGGCTAAGGAACATGGATAATTTGCTGAATTCTTTGGCGACTGCCAACATTATTTAACCTTTTGCTCACCTGCTGAGTTATGGCAAGCTTTCTGAGCAGTTGATGTCTTGTGTTACCAGTTTGTGACATTTATCAGCTTTTTTTTGTGATTAAAAGTTACATATAAAGTGATTTATATCACAGACTTGGTTTCACAAAACGAATACTGACTGGGGAATAGGGCATTGAGTGAGATTGCCCCGAATCCCAGTAAGGGCAACCACGACTGGCACTCTAGTCCCCAGCCCCGACGCCCGACGCCCTATCTAGCCCTAGAAGCGATCGCACTATTGCCGCAGGTTGCGAACTGCTGCTAAGTATTGCCCAAGGAAAGGTAAGCCGCCAATGGCGGGTAGCAGGTAACGGGAAGTACAAAGTAGCCCTAATGCCGCAGCAGTTGGGGCATTAAAATAGGGTTGGTAGAACAAAATCAGGGCAGCGTCACGAGTGCCCACCCCTGCAAAGGTCAGAGGTAGTAATCCAGCTAGAATTGCCAACGGCGAGAGCGCGAGGTTGGCTAAAAAAGGCGTCCCGGCTTTGAGGGCAAGGATAAAAAACCAAATTTGCAGTAAGTGCAAAAACCAGATGAAAACTGAAGTGCCGGTAATTTTTAGAAGCTGAACTTTGTCACGCCAGAAGTATTCGTGCATTTCACCCCAGGACATCTGCAATTTTTCTAGCTTGGCGCGGAGTTTCTTCGGGGCAAACTTTTTAGCCACTAAAAAAAATAAATGGGCGAACTTACGGGAAGCAAGGAGAAATACCCCAATTACCAGCCCCAAAACGACACCCCCTGTCATCGTCCAAAAGAGAGTATCTTTGTGGGGGTAAAGCAATAGACCAAATACGCACCACAACAGCAGTGACAACAAATCACAAGCTTTCTCAAAAACAACTAGTGACAAAGAGAGCGTTCCATCTAAGTGACCTCGCTGCTTCATGAAATAGGCTTTGGCTATATCCCCCATCTTTGAGGGCAACACCATATTCAGTACGCTGGCTGCCAGAATGAGACGATTTGCCTCGCCAAATCCCAATCGGGAACCTGTAGGCATCAGTTGTTGCAGTCGCCAAGCGGTGAATAAGGTCAGCGGGATTACCATACCGAGGCTAATTGCCATCCACCAGCGATCGCAATTTTTGAATACTTGTATGAGTCCCGGAAAATCAATCTTCGTGTAGATCACCGCTAAGATGATCAGGCTAATGGTGATGGAAATCAGTCGTTTCATTTTTCGCACCTATCCAAAAAGTGGAGATGAGATTTGAAACCACAGATGGACACAGATGAAAACAGATGTTTGGTTGTTAGTTAAAAGAGTCTTTGGATAAGGTATTAGAGATTTCGTTCTATTTTTAGAGGTTCGCTGGGAGCAAGTTTTTTGACTTCATCGGTAAGGTCAAGCCAGGGTTGCAATTGACCTAGTTGAAAGGTACGGCTCATCACGACATAAATTGAGGTCTGGTCACAGCCAATGCCAGCAGCAATGACAGCCTGCCATGATTTTGCTTGTAGCTCGTCTGTAAGGCACCAGTGGTCGTTTTTCCAAGACAAACGTCGGTGAAAATAAAAGGGAGAATTTTTTTTGCCGGTGATTAAGACTTTTTGTAGGAGTTTGCGGATTAAATTAGGAAAGAAGCGTCCAACTGTCAACATGACAACCCGCAGAATTAGCAAGTTGGTGGGTGTCATTTGCTTTTGTTTGGCCCATCCTAACTGACCCTGGATAGTAATTTCGTCTTCACTAACATTGACTTGATAAGAGTCAACTAGATGTCCAACTGCGTTCTTGACCTTACTTCCCTCCAGCACCCGGAGGGAGAATTGGGTGTCGGAAGCAACTAGCTGATTGCCACGAAATAGCTTGAAAACCCCACCTTTGTTCAGTGCTAGATACAGTTCTGTGTCTTGGCGGCGGTCAATGAGGATTTTTGCTTCCTTGAACCAAACGCGACCAGTGGGACGCGGGGTTGGCTTGGGTCTGTCCTTGACAAAATCTCGCCAAGCGAGTAAGTAATTCCAAGTATGGTGGCCAATAATGTGGTCGTCGGCATAGCAGGGTGCAAGACCCTTAGCAAGTCCAATCAGAAAGCGATCGCTAATCTGGAGTGCTTCAGGCATCCACTGTCCGACTAGTTCAAATCCGTGGGGAAAGAAGTTGTAGGTGTTACGACTTGTGTATTCGCCGCCATACGACCCATCAGGATGTACGAACTCGGCAGCTAACTCTACAGCTTTGATGAGTGCTTCCTTCAGACGAGGGTCTGGTCTTAGCTGATAAATTCGCGCCAGACAGGAAATGGTTAGGGTATGGTAACCAGGGTCACAGCCCTCGTATTCCTGAAACCAGCCTTCGGGATTTTGCCACGACAACACCCTCTCCAGACGTTGCACCCGTGCTTTGTCCCACTTGGAGGTCTGTAACAGCTTCGAGAGCAGTTCCAGACACAGCACAATCAAAGCTTGGTGGTTGGTGAGGCGTCCACTTTCATTGTGATGCGCCAGCCAGTTTGCCCGACGCTCAAAAAATCTCAGGGCGATCGGGTTATTCAGCCCCAGTTGGGTGTAACTTTCAATGCAAGCCAGTAAGGAAAATGCAGCGGCCCCACCAGCACGTTCATATGGGAAATAATCATCACAAGACCCATCTGGGTGGGCACTGGACGCCGCGTAGAGAATTCCGGCTTCCACCCAATCTCGAATCACTGGCTGCTGGTAGAACGGGTTGTCGGGAACGTCTGTATCATAAGCCAAAGCCAGTGGCCAGACAAATTCCTGCGCCATCCCACTGGGGAAGTCGATAATTTTGTATTGCCAGAAGTTGCGGTCAAAGCAGCCGTAGGTAGGGCTGTGGACGTT
>CBDTXL010000207.1:0-7951 GCA_965364435.1 uncultured bacterium | reverse complement strand
AGGGAGGGAAGGTTTACTACCAACCAAAAACTGATCTCAAACAAGGCTAAGCCAGCGAATTCTTAACCTGACCTCCCCGCACGTTCGGGGAGGTAACCGACTTCTCCCGAATTTCTCACAAGTCAACAGGCGAGAGTGGTGGGGAAGGTAGGGAAGTTGGGGAAGTTTTTTCTCCCTCAACTCCCTCAACTCCCCTATCTCCCCCATCCCCCCGCGCTTGTATCGATAAAGCGATCGCGGTTTTAATTCCCGGACTCAATCCCGCCCTTGCCATGATCTGTACGATGGCAGGGCTTAATGCGGCTGTGACGCGCACCCCAGTTAGTACCACGTTACTTTTAACGAAACTGACTAACTTCGCTCCATTTACCCCAATTTTATTTGCTAGTTTGGTTGGGTTTTTCCTAGCGCCGAAAGCCCCTCTCATCAGTGCTCAACTCAAGTCTAAGCAAGAAGCGATCGCGGAGTGAGGCTATCAGCCACAAAAAGCGATCGCCATGCAAGGACACACGAGCAACTCTCTACTTTTGGGTGGGAATGTCGTCGCAGCGAGTGCGATCGCTCCTATACTTGAACTACAGCAGCGAACATAACCAGACAAGTCATGGCGCAAGTCATCCAAGCTAGCGAACTTACCCTGCATGATGTCAAAGATAAATTTAACCTACAACAGGTTGAGGATGAGCAGTTCTTCTGGGAGTGGCAAGATGATTTGCCAGATCTGACTGATGCAGAAAAGCAATGGCTAGACCAGGTTAAGGCTGATTTTATCTCCTTGGCAGAGTACCGTCCCCATGAGGAAATTGTGAAACTGGTAGTGTTGGCTCCCTTGCTGTCGTTAGCAGGTTTCTTTCGTCATCCCTTTCACCCAGAGGCAGAAGTAGAGGTGAGAATTGCTGCTGAAGATGAGGGTGAGATTGTGCGAGGAAGGATTGATGTGCTGGTTTTACATCGGCAACTCTGGATAGCGGTGGTTGAGGCGAAAAGTAAGCGGTTTAGTGTTGATGAAGCATTGCCGCAAGCCTTGTTTTACATGATGGGTAGTCCCAATATTGAGAAACCCACTTTTGGATTTGCCACGAATGGTAGTCATTTCATTTTTATTAAACTGACTAAGCAAGACACACCCAGCTACGCTCTGTCAGATGAGTTTGCGCTGAAGCGGCGGGGGAATGAGTTATACAGTGTCCTGAGCGTGTTGAGGCGCTTGGGTGAGATAGTGACGAGGTAGCGATCGCGGGAGCATCTCCAACGCAGAATCGCATCCCACAAAAAGCGATCGCCATGCAAGAACACACGAGCAACTCTCTACTTTTGGGTGGGAATGTCGTCGCAGAGAGTGCGATCGCTCTTTTCGACCTTAGCATTTGGGTTCTTCAGATAATCTCGCACCCAATCGCAAGCGTAAACCACTAGTTGATCTAGATTTAGATCTAGAGCCAAATTCCAAAGAATCACCGTCTTGTCCGCACTCGCCGAGGCCATCGTCTGGCCGTCAGGGCTGAAAGCTACTGCGTTAACCCTATCGCTATGCCCAGAGAGGGTTTTGAACAACGTGCCGTCCCGCTTCCAGAGTTTGATCGTCGTGTCCTGACTCGCTGAGGCAATTATCTTGCCGTCGGTGCTGAAAGCCACTCCGACAACCGCACCCCTATACCGATCTAGGGTTTTGAGCAACGTGCCATCTCTGTTCCAGAGTTTGACTGTCCTGTCCTGACTCGCGGAGGCAATCATCTGACCGTCCCGGCTAAAAGAAACTCCGTAAACTTCACCGTCATGCCCTCTAAGGGTGTTCAGCAAGCTGCCGTCCCGCCTCCAAAGTTTTACGGTTGTGTCATCACTCGCCGAGGCAATCATCTGTCCGTCGGGGCTAAAAGAAACAGCGTTAACTCGACCCTTATGCCCAGAGAGGGTTTTGAACAAGCTGCCGTCCCGCCTCCAAAGTTTTACGGTTGTGTCATCACTCGCCGAGGCAATCATCTGTCCGTCGGGGCTAAAAGAAACAGCGCGAACCGCATCATAGTTGTTATCCCTTTTCAGGTCTTTCGGAGGCGTGCCGTCTCCGTTCCAGAGTTTGACCATCCCCTCACCACCCCCTGAGGCAATCGTCTGACCATCGGGGCTAAAAGAAACGGCGTATACCTGATCTTCATGTTCTGTGAGGGTTTTGAGCAAGGTGCCGTCCCTCTTCCAGAGTTTCACGGTTTTGTCCTCACCTGCCGTGGCAATCATCTGGCCGTCGGGACTAAAAGAAACTGCATGAACTGAACTGCTATATTCTTGCAGGGTTTTCACAGATGTGCCGCCCGGTTTCCAGAGTTTGACCGTCCCGTCCTGGCTCGCCGAGGCAATTATCTCACCTTCGGGACTGAAAGAAACTCCACGAACAGCATTGCTATGCCCTGATAGAGTCAAGAGTAAGTTGCCATCCCGCTTCCAGAGTTTGACTGTCCTGTCCTGACTCGCCGAGGCAATCATCTGACCATCGGGGCTGAAACTAACTCCCCAGACCACATCGCTATGTCCTAATAGCGTGTTTAGCCGGGTGCCGTCCTTGTTCCAGAGTTTGACGGTTTGGTCGTCACTGGCTGTAGCAATTATCTGACCATCGGGGCTGAAAGAAACTCCGTAAACCTCACCATAATGATCATCTGCAATTAGGGTTTTTCGCCGGGTGCCGTCCTTGTTCCAGAGTTTGACCTTGCCATTCCAACCCCCTGAGGCAATCATCTGACCGTCTGCGCTGAAACTGACAGTTGACTGCTCAGCCATATCCCCGTCCAGGGTTTTGAACAAGGTGCCGTCCTTCTTCCAGAGTTTCACGGTTTTGTCCCAACTCGCCGAGGCAATCATCTGACCATCCGGGCTGATTGAAACGGCCTTAACCTCACGCGTATGCCTCGTCAGGGTTTTGAACAAGGTGCCGTCCTTGTTCCAGAGTTTCACGGTTTTGTCATCACTTGCCGAGGCAATCATCTGACCATCCGGGCTGATTGAAACAGCGTTAACCTCACCCATATGCCCAGAGAGGGTTTTGAGCAAGGTTCCGTCCCGCCTCCAAAGTTTCACGGTTTTGTCCTTACTCGCTGAGGCAATCATCTGACCATCCCGGCTAATTGAAACGGCCTTAACCCAACCTCTATGTCCTTCCAAACGGTTGTACTCTTTAATCCTGTAAAGCAAATGCTGTAGCGCTTGGACAACTTGAAGCTGGGTGTTTGCTTTTACCCCACCTAATTTTTTCAATTGTTGCCCCGTCCTTATCGCTTCTGTGAGTGCCTCTAACTCTTGATTCGGGGCGATGAGTCCTCTTGCCAATGCACCGATCACTTCTTCTACTTGTCTTTTTTGGAATTTTGCTTGCAGCCAGAATCCAACTGCTGAAACTGTTGAGATTCCCAGGATAAAAGCGGCTGCAACTGAGCCAGCGAGTGCCCGTTTTAAAAAACGATTTAGCTTCTTTTCACTGAGCTTTCGTTGCTCTTCGCTGAGTCTTCGTTGCTCTTGAGCCTCTTTAAGTTGAGCGAGTAATTTACTACCTTGCTCTTGGCGGATGAAAGACACGAGATAATCATGCACCAGTTGATAGCGATTAGCCGGAAATTCCTGCAACAGAACCACTAAGCCCGATTTCACACAAATTTCTAACACCAAATCTAATTTGTCTGCTTCTTCTGCTAAATCGGCGGCTAAGGCTTTTAAATCTTTTTCTAAATCCGGACGAGTCTTAAGAGGGCGGGTGTTGTTTTCATCAGTGAGCAAGTACAAGACCAGCTGAGCAACCGATTCATTCTCACTACCACAGTCTTTGACCACTTCTGCCAAATATCGCCCTACCAGTTTTTCCTTGGGGCTGGAACCCTGTTGCCGATACTGTGCCAGCGTCATAATTTTCTCCGTTTGCAGTTGCGTCCCCACCACCTGCAACTCAATCGGGCGTACTTCTCTTAACTCTCCCGCTAAATCTTCTACTAAGGCATCAATTAGTAATGGCTCTAAAGAGAACTGATTTTTTTCAGTTAAACTTTGAATAACTGATTTGGCGTCTGAACGCGAAAAATTGCCAACATAGTAGATAATACCCTTGTCTAGAATATTATTGTTAATTACTTCCAGATTCAGTAATCGATTAAACTCTAACAGATAATGCAGATAATCTTCTCGCAGTGATAAAATAACTTTTACATGCGGTAGATTAAGGCATGACTGCAAAAAAACATAAAAATCTAGCCTCTTGCTTTGCTCTTTACAAACGAAGAAAAATTCCTCAAATTGATCAAAAATCAGAACAGACAGAAGGTTATATTCAGCATTTTTTTCCAATTGTTCGAGGATAGCTGCTGTTGAATTTAGATTTTCACTAAGGCTGATGCTTCTAGCTTCCTCAAGTCCCTCTACCAAAGATTGACCCAGTATCCTAATCCAATTGGTATAAGCTCGCTGTAAAACAGGTAAAACATCATGGGTACCAATGGGTTTCTGTTTCAATGCCAAGATTAAACCCGCCTGTAAAATTGAACTCTTACCAACGCCTGACGGTCCATAAATCACTGTGAATTTATGGTCGTGGCGACCTATACGCTCAACTAGGCGATTAACATCTTGCTGCCTTCCGGAAGCAACAATTTCTTGGGAAACGGTTCTGTACTTGGACTGCTCAATGGGTGCTAAAGCAGGGTTAATTACCTGTTGTTTTGGCTGCAATCGACCAGCACCAATGAAAGCCCGGAAACCGTACTGATGCTCGATCAAGCGTTGCTCTTGTTTAACCTGAAAGGCAGTTAGATATCGACCTTGTTTGAAGTAACCATTTCGCAGCTCCTCCAAAATCCGAATGTAAAGCTGGGGATCGTACTGGGCTTTGGTTCGTTCTCTGGCAGTTTCTAAAGTTTTGATGGCTTCTTGGAACTGTCCAAGACCCTGTTGCGCTCTGGATAACGATAGTAGATACCAACCCTGATGATATGAGCATTCCCAGTCTAAATGGATGCTTTCCTCAGAGGAGACAGAGGTTAAGGGAATAGGGCAGGCACTGCTCAGTAAAGAGAGTGCTTGTTGGGCAGATTGCTGTGCCTCAGTCCAGTCTGATTTGGCTAGGGCAACCTGGGCAAGAAAGCCATAAGCTCTTGCTAGCCTGAATGAATCAGGATAGGTTTGATGGAGAACCAATGCTTTTTTAGCAACAGCCTCTAACTCATCCCACTGCTGTAGCCGTTGCAGAACGTCCCCCAAGGCATTAATAAACTTGGCTACTAGTTCTGGACGTTCAGCCTGCTCAAAGACTTCAACACATTGCTGAAAATAATCTTTTGCTCGACCGTAGCTTTGACTGTACCGAGCTGGATGCCTTTGAGCATCTGTATACCACCATAATCCTAAGCAGTAAAGTAAACACCCTTGTCGCTCTAGCGGTTTTGAATTTTGCCCCCCCCTGTCCCCCCCTTGGTAAGGAGGGGTAAGGGGGGGTACATTTTCGGATTCATTATCAGATTCAAAATTCTCCTTCTGACTCCTCTGTTGCTGCTGCCAAAGGACTAAACTTCGCTCATAATGTTGCCGAGACTGCTCCAGTGAACCATCAGCAGCTCGACCTAGAACAAATTCCAGACTAGCTTCTAACTCTGGATCTAACTTCACACCACAATTTTGCAGCTCCTTGTGTGCTAACTCCAGTTCAGTGCGAAGGGGAGAACCAATCTCCAGATTGAGGGCGACATTGTCCAGAAATATGCCTGCACCAACATCTAAAACTTTGGCAAAAACCTCATCAGCAGTTTGCTGGATGAACTGAATTAACTCCTCGGTAGCGATGGCAAATTCAACAGTCGTCGCCCAACTGTAGAAATCAGGCGCTAACCGAATCAGTTTTTGCAGTACCTTATCCGTAACCCACAACACCAGTGGGAAGTGAAAATTTTTGCGAAACTCCTCCCGCACTTGGTTGGCAGCAGTCAGCAGTTGGTCAAGGTCACTGACTGACTCTAAGCCAAATATCATCAACGCCTGCGGCTTGTTTTGACCCACTTCTGTTTGGAGATTCCCATAAAGGAGCTTGAAAGACTGCTCCAGAACTCTCTGACGAATCTCAACTGAGCAGAGTTCTTGTAAGGTTTGCACCAAGCGTTTTTGCAAGCTGACAGAATTGCAACATGCCAAAATCAGGGCAAACTGCCCCCCATTCCACTCAATTGCCCTCGCCAGTTCCTCCAACGCCTTCTGGTTAGAGTCGTCGGCGACATCTTCACTGCGGTGTGAGGTGGTCATGAATTTAATCTCGCCGCTTCTGCCAGAATGGGATTGATCTCAAACCAAGACCCTTCGCGATCGCGGTACTCATACACGAACATACTGCGAATCAGAACTTGGTATCCATCATCTCCACTCACCTGTTTGCGCTCTTGCACCCGACGCAGCAACTCCCACTCTTTATCGTCGATTGCCAAAGTCATCTGATTGCGGCGGGATCTAATCACATCTTCTAAACCCTCACGGGCGAGAGGTGGCGTTCGGTTCTTCTTGATCCAGTCATTGAGGAGCCTCAGCAACTCTCGAACATGACCACCACTAACACAGCACAGGCGGTCTAAAGTCTCAGCAGAATCAAAAACCTCTGGAATCAAGCTAAGTCGCTTCTCTGGTTCAACATTGGGGAAAGCTCTCGCCAGAACCATCTGTCGCAGCAGCGCCATCTCTTCAGCGCATTCACTGCCATCTCGCAACTTCACCGGCACCATCGGCAGCACCTTGGGGTCTACCCCAAATCGATTGGTCAGTCCGCTCAAGTCATTCGAGAACAGCAACCCCAGTGGCATTGTGTAAATCACATGGCAATTCAGTTGGCGTAAGTGTTCGCCCCGATCCACAAAGAGATATTCTGGCTGAGAGCGTCCCCACGGCTTGTTGCGACTCTCCACGCGGTCGAGATTATCGACAATCACCACTAATCCTGTTTTGCCGTGTTGCTTTAGCTTCTCCTTACTGGGTTCCAGCAGTTCCTTGTTAATTGCCTCTAGAATCCCATTCGTTCTGGGTTCTAGATATTCTCGTAACTTACTGCGAAGTTCGGGGCTATTTTTGGCTTTTGCAGTAATCTTGCCAATGCCAAGCGCCACCAGCGAGACCCCTTCCTTATCACTAGCCGTTACTTGACCGACACCCGGAATCCCAACTTCAGCCGAGAACTTTCCCTCAGTGCTAGCGGCAACTTTACCAATCCCAGGAACTGATGCTTCCGCAGAAAGTTCGATTTCCGTCTGCAACAGCTTAGCCGCACCTCTGAGTAAATTCTTGAGGCTTTCAGGTTCGCCAATTTTAACTTTCTCCAAGTGTTCCAGACTTTCACTGACCCGACGAGCGATCGCCAATAAAATATCACCAATATCAACATCGCCCATTTCCAAGTCCTGACTGGACTCAAAATAGACCACATGGAAGCCTTCCTGCTCCAAATCTGCTTTTAACCTGAGCAACTCCGTGGACTTACCGCAGCCGATATGCCCTGTAAACAGTTCACAGGTCGGCTCATCAGGGGAGAAGAATGTAATATTGTCCTTCAACTCCTCAATAATCTTGCCGCCCCGCACCGAGGAAAAATCAATGTAATACTTCTGATCTTCCTCATTCTCCACAGCCAGAGTCTTGCTGGGGTTAGTGGCTTGAAAAAACTTTCGTAAATTTAGTGTCATGGCAATTCCCTGATTCCCTGCTTACCTGATTGACACCATAGCTCGTGTGACACTATCACATCAGGAATTTTCAACTTGTGTAAAGCCTAGCCAAAAAATACTTACTCCCTTCCCCTCGTAAGATTATCTACCGCTCATCTTCCCCCACTCCCCACTCCCTACTCCCCATTCCCTACCCCAATCCTACATATTCTTCTAGCTCCGAAAGGAGTAGATGGGGACTCCAGCCGTTTTTCCGTTGAGACTTCCGGAAAGACTGTAAACTT
>CBDTXL010000206.1:0-7954 GCA_965364435.1 uncultured bacterium | reverse complement strand
ATCGCCACCCACGGCTTCTTCCTCCAAGATGTGCCAGAAGTTGCGCCTCCTGATTTTAGTGGCACCATCCTCCAAGGCACCCGCAATGCCACGCCCAACGTCCGCCCCACTGAAAATCCCCTTCTGCGTTCCGGACTTGCCCTAGCTGGTGCCAACCCGCGCAAGAGTGGTACGGAAGATGGCATCCTGACAGCCTTAGAAGCTGCCGGACTCAACTTATCAGGTACAAAGTTGCTGGTGCTATCTGCCTGTAAAACCGGACTGGGAGATGTTCAAAATGGTGAAGGAGTTTATGGCTTGCGTCGGGCATTTGCCATAGCAGGTGCCGAGAGTCAACTGATGAGCCTATGGGCAGTCAATGACTATAAGACCAACAAGCTCATGGTGGACTATTACCAGCGCCTCAAGAATAATCTAGGACGTTCCGAAGCCCTACGCCAAACCCAATTGGAAATGCTGCAAAATCCCTCTTCTGAGCATCCATACTATTGGGCACCTTTCATCCCTTCCGGAGATTGGACGGCGATGGGGTCGCAATAAGAGGGCAGGGGAGGAGAATTTTGCTGGGTATCAGAACGCGCAATTATCCTGTAGGGGCACGAATGCCTTAGCCCCTACCTGTCTACCTGTCTACCCGTTTAAATTTCTTTGACTTTCTCCAACTTCCTCTACAGTCAAACTAAGCGCCTCTGCCACCTGTTCCACACTCAAACCCATTGCTAATAACCGAGGTATTGCATCCCTTCGCGCTTGCTCTGCACTCTCAGCCCGTTGCCGTTCTTGTTCAGCCCGCGATCGCTCCAGTTCTGCACGTTCATCCCCAATCAGCAATAGATTCCCTTGCTCATCCCACCACCTTAGCCACAGTTGGATTTGATTTTGATAGCTTCCTTGCCACAGCCCCAATTCAACACCTAACGGTAGAATCGGATAATGCCCTCGTTCATTAGGGGTTAACTGCTGATAGCGTCCACCCACCAGGATATAGACTTCTAGCTTTCCATTGTTGATTTCGTAGATGCCGTAATAGGGAATCCCTATAATGCGTTCATACACCCAAAACTTCCCCGGCTTCGTTACCTCCCCTTTCCCCTCTGGGGACGCTTCGCTAACAGTAGAACGAGATAAAGGAGTTTGATCTCGTTCCTCGTCACCATTGCCACTGGCAAACTCCAAAGCAATTAATGGTGTCATAAATTCCCGCCATAGCACATAGGAACGACGAATTTGACCATCAAGCTTGGGTGGTACATTGGGTACATAAAACCAATCGGGAGCCTCTGCCCCTTTTTCCGGAGGGTCAGCCTCTCGCCAGTAGATGCCGGAGTCTTGCCCAATGGTGTATTGTCCATCTGGATGTAGCCGCTGCAAAACAGGTCCAATCGAGTCGGTCAAAATGAGGCTTTGGGGATGCTCCTGGAAGTTTTTCACAAAAGTTCCATCCGACTCCGGTAATTGTGTGTGGTCGGGGAAAGGGGGAGGTAGTAAAACACCAGGGTCAACGCTCTGAGTCATGACAATTCAAAGTTGAAATCTTATCATTTAGAGCCTATCCGAAAAGTAGATTTAAGAGAGTTGAAACCACAGATGAACACAGATGAACACAGATAGTTCTTCTCGTCACGTCCGTGCATAGGATTTTTCGGATAGGTTCTTAGTAGCTCATACCAAATCCGCTTTATCAAACCCTTTTTGCACCAATGGTACAGACGTTGCAATGCAACGTCTGTACACGATTCCGTCCGGATTTGGTATCAAGTGTATGAAATCGACTGAAACTTTTGTCTTGTTAGCGTTTAGTCCTCTTGAGAGGACTTGAGCTATTAGCCAGGGATTTCAATCCCTGGCGGGTGGTATGGCAGTGCAACATGTGGCTCGAAGTTAGATTTGGCAGAGTCCAGATGCTTGAGTAGTGTTCCCTTAGACAGTGGTCCTTGCAAGTGACTCCAAGGTAACACTTGGTCAATTGACCAGTCGGCATGAACATAGAAATCAAGTTCCGGCAGCTTTCCCCGTAACTCTTTGAAGGCACGGCGAAAACTGCCTACAGAGTCACCGTAGTGTCGTGTTAGTTCCAAAAGATGAGATAAACGGCGATCGCCTCTTGATATCAGCGCCTGAATCACCGACCAGTTATAGCTTTCCGGTCGAAACTCCATCCCTTGCGATCTAAGGTGCTTCTCCAAAAACTTCAGCCGCTTCTCTGCCTGGGGATTCACCCCAAACCACTGAAAGGGGGTATGCGCTTTCGGGACAAACGTACTACAACCCAGGGTTAAACGTAAACCAGGAACTGCTTTCTTGATGTCTTTCATCATCGCCACCGTCTGTTCAACGTCTGACATCTCCTCACCAGGAACACCTACCATCCCGTAAAGTTTGAGATTCTTTAAGCCACCTGCTTTCGCATTGATTGCAGCCTGAATAATTTCTTCGTTCTTCAGCTTTTTATTGATAATCTGCCGCAACCGTTCCGAACCACTTTCCACGGCTATTGTAATTGAACGGGTGTCTCGTTTGGCGAGAGTTTCCGCCAGTTTCTGCGTCACCGTGTTTGTCCGCACCGAGGCAATACTCAGCCGCACGTCCTCATATTTCGGCCCAGAGAGGTAATCGAGCAAGACTTCAAACTCTGGATGTTGCGTCACAGACGCCCCCAATAAGCCAATGCGGTTGGTTACCTCTAATCCCCGCTCAATTGCTGGAATCAACGAACCCGTAACACTCGGTGTCCGAAACGGCAGTGTGAGATAACTTGCCAGACAGAAGCGGCACATTTCTGGGCAGCTGCGTACCACTTCTACCATGTAAATGTTTTCCCATGCTGCTTTCTCAGTCACCACCGTTGAAGCAGATAGGGTA
This sequence comes from uncultured bacterium, assembly GCA_965364435.1. Taxonomy (GTDB): domain Bacteria; phylum Cyanobacteriota; class Cyanobacteriia; order Cyanobacteriales; family Coleofasciculaceae; genus CBDTXL01. Next base: position 5,092 of record CBDTXL010000206.1, on the reverse strand, counting down.
TTTCCTCGATAAGTTTGTTTCTCTACTAGAGGGGGAATCTCAGCTGTTGTAGGTTGGATGGATGCGATCGCACCTGTTGAGTCATGGTAAGTCACCTCGTACAGCGTCGGAACATACACCCCCGGCACTTGCGCTAAACGCCGCAGTTGAGTAGGTCTATCAGCCGTGCGGACTTCTTTGTAAGCGTCTATAAAATCCAAGAGCAGGTTTTCCCCATCTCCCAGCAAAATGACATCAAAGAAGTCAGCAAAAGGTTCTGGGTTGGCCGTCAGCACCGGGCCACCACCAAAGACGAGGGGATGGTGATCGGTGCGATCGCCTGCCCTCACCGGAATCTCCAAAAATTCCAGGAGATTTAGTATATTGACATAATCCAATTCCCATGATATTGAATAGCCTAGCAGTTCCGGCTGTCCCGGCAATGGCTCATGACAATCGGTGAACAAGCGGCTCACTTGGAGGTCAGAGCGCGATGCTAGAGTTGCCCACACTACCTGATAACCCAAACTGGTAATACCGACGCTGTATTCATTTGGGAAAGCAAAGATCGTAGGAATGGCACCGGCGTCGGGAGTCGCTGGTGTAAACAGAAGGCGTTCGGCTGCAAATACAATAGGGGTCAAAGGCTTCGCGTGAGTGTAAGGCGGATAGTGTCACTTATATTTAATTTTAAGAATCAGAATCAGCAACGCCAAAATCAGGGTTACTAAGTTGGTGACAACAACAGGCATAGCATCAATAGCAAGTCCATACACGAACCATAGGAAAATACCGACACAGAAGGTAATCATCATCACTAGAGAAACATCTTTAGCTGACTTGGTAGTCCAAGTTTTAAGCAATTGAGGAAAAAAAGCGATCGTTGTCAGTGTTCCTGCAATCCAGCCCAAAATGTCGATGAATTGTCTGTCCATTAATATAAATTCTCCAGAAATGCATTTATCTGTGACTGTTTGACTCGCTCCCACCTTCGCAAGCTCGTGGGATTCGAGTCATCAGTCATTAGTCCCAAGGGGGCAAGCTACAGGAGAAAAGTCGCTCCGAGTTGACTAGCCGTAAATGCCAATACACAATAACACTCAGTACTCAAAGCCGGTTAAATGCCTCGGCGACAAAACCAGCGCGATGCAATTTTTTTTTGAAAGCTGCGATCCCTAATAAGAGTGCCGCTTTCAAGGCATCTGGATTTAACCTTACATCAAAAGGAAAATCGGTACTTTGCGCAGATTCTGATCCCAAGCCCTAAAATAAGCAAGAAGTTGTGGCGGCTTGTGGTGTAACTGAGGAGTTAAAGTGTCAAAGTTCATCCCAAAGCATAAAGATCTATCGAGCCAGTTTAATTCCGGGGCGTCAAGGGAACCCGAACCGGAATCGGCGTCTAACAATGATGTTCAACAAGATGAGGAAGAGCAAAAATCCTCACGGCGTTTGCTATTGGAGCGATGCCGACAAGGAGCAATGCTCACGTTCAACAGTCTGAAGTGGGCTTCTAGCACTGTAGTAGAGCAGTTCACAGGACCAAGGCAGTTACATCGTCGCTACTGGTTTTGGCTGGGAGTGGGCGTCGGTAGCGGCGCTATAGCTCTTGGTTGGGGCTGGCTAGCCTTAGAGAAGAGCGTTCCCGATTCGAGTGCCGATGTCTTAACCTTTGTTCGAGATGATACGATAACAATCAAAGCCACAGACGGCACAATCATCCAGCAAATCGGGCCAGCAACCCGTGAGACGCTAAAGATTGGGGAAATACCGAAACCCTTGATTCAAGCCTTCCTGGCTACAGAAGACCAGCGCTTTGAAGAACATCATGGGGTCGATTACCTGGGCATTGTCCGCGCTGCTCTTTCTAACCTACAAGCTGGGGATGTTGTGGAAGGCGGTAGCACTATCACCCAGCAGTTGGCTCGGATTGTCTACTTTGATCAGGAGCGTACTGTAGGGCGCAAGCTCAAAGAAATGCGAATGGCGCAAAAAATTGAGCAGGATATAGACAAAGATAAAATCCTGGAGCGTTACTTAAATCTAGTCTATCTGGGGTCAGGTGCCTACGGGGTTGCTGATGCTGCCTGGGTGTACTTTAGCAAACCAGTCAAAGACTTGACTGTGCCAGAAATGGCAATGCTTGCCGGATTGCCCTCTGCCCCTAGTGACTACTCACCATTGGTCAATGAAAAAGTAGCCAAAGAGCGTCGCGATACCGTACTGCTAAGGATGCAGGACAGTGGGTATATCACACCAGCCCAAGCGCAGGAAGCGATCGCAACGCCCCTAAACACAAAACGTAGCAATCCCAAGAGACTTGACCGAAAAGCTAACTACTTTACCGAGTACATTCAACAGGAACTGCCCAAGTACGTTCCCAAAGAAGTACTGGCTAAGAAGGGATTGACCATTGAAACCACTTTAAATTTAGATTGGCAAGGTGCCGCTGAAGAAGCCGTAAAAGAAACGGTTGAACGCGATGGTCGCAACGAGGGGTTTGAACAAGCGGCTTTGGTGGCGATTGATCCGCGCAATGGTCAGATCAAGGCGATGGTGGGGGGGAAAGATTTTTACAACCAACAATTTAACCGCGTGACCCAGGCTCAGCGTCAGCCCGGATCGACTTTTAAGACATTTGTTTACAGTAGTGCGATCGCGGCGGGAATCTCTCCGAATCGAGGCTACCTTGACGCCCCCTTGACTGTAGATGGTTACACACCGAAAAACTATAGTGATCAATTCCGGGGCTGGATCAATATACGAGATGCCCTGACCTCCTCAATCAACATTGTTGCTGTCAAAACTTTAATTGATGTCGGATGGGACCCGATCATCGAAGTTGCAAAAAAAATGGGCATTGAGTCGGAACTCAAGCCTACATACTCCCTGGCATTGGGCGCGTCTGAGGTAAATCTGCTAGAGCTAACCAGTGCCTATGGCACCCTAGCCGCCGAAGGAGTTCACACCAAACCCCACGGCATTCACCGAATTCTTGACCGGCGCGGTAAGGTGATTTACCAGCAGAAATTTAAGGGGGAGCGGGCGCTTGACGAAGAAAGTGCTGCAATCATGACCTGGATGCTGCGGAGCGTTGTGACTGATGGTACTGGTCGTGCGGCTCAGCTTGATCGACCTGTTGCTGGTAAGACGGGCACCTCTGACGAGGCTCGCGACCTCTGGTTTATTGGCTACATTCCCCAGATGGTGGCGGGTGTGTGGCTCGGCAATGACGACAACAAGCCTACCTATGGCGCGAGTGGTACTGCTGCCTATACCTGGCATCAGTTCATGGTTAAGGTGGTAGAAAACATGGAGACTGAGAAGTTCCCTGAGCGCCCCAGTAAAATAGAAGGTCGCAAGCCCACAATTAAAGCCCAGCCCATCAAACCAAAACGAGCCTTAGACAGAAGCTCTTCTAGCTCGCAAACTACCTCTAGAAGGAGATCTAGAAGAGACTATAACAGTGACTATAGCGGGAACTCTGGCAGTAACGCTTCAGAGGAAAGCTACACAGAATACCGTCCGAGGCGTCGGCGCAGCGAGAGTTATAGTGAACCTGAACCCAGGAGAGAGAGTTATCGGGAACCTGAACCCAGGAGGGAGACTTATAGTGAACCCGAACCCCCCAGGAGGCGTTACCGTAGCCGACAAGAGCCTGTAGAAGACTCGGCTCCCCGCTACTCGGCTCCTAGGTATTCGGCTCCCAGCTACTCGGCTCCGAGACAGTCACAACCAAGGCGAGAAACTTACCAGCCTGCTCCAGAGCCACCCCCACCACCTGCTGCTCCCGCTCCCAATTTGGAACCGAAGTTTGAACCTGCTCCTGTAGCGGCACCCCCAGCCCCTCCAGCTGCCAGAAAAGAGCCGGAACCGGCAGCACCGGAGCCTGCTCCTGCTGCGCCAGCGCCTCCACCAGAACCACCTGCACCAGCGGCTGGGCAATGAAGCTTGATTTTTGGAGATCAAACTCAGGAGTGAGAGACGATCTTCTGAGTTTTGATAGGATAGCCGAAATACGATAAGGAGTTTACAAGCTATGGATTTATTGATGGCAGTAGGAGTTGAGGCAGCTCCTCATTTTCCAATTTCTTTTACCGTTGTGTATGTTGTGGGTTTTATTGCAGCTGTAACAATTGGCTCAATAGCCTGGTACAACTCTAAGCGCCCTGTGGGTTGGGAAAATAAGGAGCGTCCCAACGTTGTACCGAAGGTTGAAAAAGAAGAGACTCCTGGTCTGTAGGGAAATCAAAGAAGGAATCAGGCTTCTTTGGGACAACTGCATCAATTCCTTTCTGCCTCTTTTGGTAACTCAGAGGCAGTTTTTTAATTGAGTTTTGGCTTTATTCGGGAAGCGCTGCGTAATCAGTGTTTCTCAGGCGTCTGAGCAGCCAGTCAAATCTGGCTTTTGCCAGCGGAACGTTATCGATCATTTCGGGAGATAGATCTTCAGAGGAAGTCTCTTCATTCAGCAGCTGTCCTTTAGCATAACCGAGATATCTGACCGTACCCCGCAGTCGGGTGGACAGAAAAATGGCGATCGCACGATAAAAACGGGAGGCAAACCCTTGATCTTCTTGCAGTTTGTCAATTAAATCAGCTCGGGCAATAGATAATACGAGGGAGTTTTCAACAGCCTGAACGGTGGCAGAGGGGGGGCGAGCATCGGCGAAGGACATTTCCCCGACTACTGCGCCGCTGGTTAAGCGAGCGATCGTCTTACCTTCCAAAGCAGCGACAGAAACGGATAAAGTTCCCTCTAGGAGGATGTGTAGTGTATCAATTGGCTGGCCTTCCTGGATTAGGACGGTGCCAGCAACAATTTCCTCTCGGCGACCGATAGCGATCATCCAATCGATGTCATCGTCATCTAGTTCACCCAGTAAAAAAAATACTTTTTTCATAGCTGACGTTTTGCTCCCTCATTGTGGTAGCAGGAGGACTTTTGCAATTTCCTGACACACCCTGATGCCAATGTTTTCTTATCTTAAATTTGTTGTCGCTGATTAACCACATCCTTCAGGACAAGTTTCCAGGCTACCAGGAACCAGAATTATTTTTATCTTAGTAATATCAATACTGTAATCTTTACAGACGTCCAGTAAGAAAGCCCACA
>CBDTXL010000205.1:0-7982 GCA_965364435.1 uncultured bacterium | reverse complement strand
GAAGGTTGAAGGTTGATCGAACTTGCTACCTTCAACCCGTCAACATCTGATTGACAAAGCACTAGAGCGCCAGTCCAGTAGAAATATTTGACAAAAGGGGCAAAATATGCAGTGTGTAGGGGTGTTAGCTCTCGCGTTAGCAACGAAGGAGCGTCGGAACGAGCGTCAGCATTCGGTGAGAAAATCGTAGGCGATCGCGATAAATTCCTCCCCGAATGCGAGAGGCCAACGCGATTGGTTTATAGGTACTAACACTAAGTCGTTGTCAATACCGATTAATGGACTGGCGCTCTAGTTGGGGGTGGCTGGTGATTTTGGCTGAGCGGGTGATTTAGAGTCAGCGGGCGCTTTGGAATCCGTTGGTGTGCTGCTCTCTGAGGCAGAGGGAGAGGGAGAACTGGTGGGTGCTGGGGTTGGAGTATCAGCTGCCAACCGTTCAACCTGGTCTTTGTACTGAGCTGGTGCTAGGGAAACAGCTGTGGTGAATAGAGGTTTGGCTTCTGCTGTTTTGCCCTGTTCTTTAAGAATCAATGCCTTAGCCAGCACAGGTCGAAAATCTTGTTTGTTGGCTTTGATAGACTCATCATAAACTGCGATCGCTTCAGAGTAGCGCTTCTGATTGGCGTAAACCGCACCCAACAAAAGCTGCACGGAGAGAATATCCACAGTCCCCGGCTGAATATCATTGATCGGTGTTGCTGTTTTTAATGAGTCTTGCAGCAGACCAATTGCCGCCTCTGGGCGCTGTTGCTGTATCAGCAGACTCGATAGCCCTTGCAGAGCATCTAAGTTCCCCGGCTTTGAGGCTAAGATCGTCCGATAGGTTTGAGCCGCTCCCTCGCGATCGCCGATTTGTTGCTTCGCCTGTGCCAGCAAGATCGCATACTTGATCTCGTCCGGATTCAGCTTGGCTAATTGTTCTAGGGGTGCGATTACGCCTTGTATGTCCCCCATTTTCAGCCGTACTTCCACTAGTCCCCGCAACGCCGTAACATTCTGTGGCTCTCGCTGCAAAACCGATTCATAACCCTTAGCTTGAGCTTCCAGGTCTTCTTTCTGTTGCGAAGAAATTGACGGCGTTGCTGTGGGTGTTGCTCCCGCCGAAGGTGAATTTCCCTTAAGGACGCTCCCGAGCAAAGGAATCATCGAAAAACCCACAAATGCCAGCACCGCCAGCACCAACACCAGAATTATCCAGGGACTGCGCTTTTGAGACACGAAACTTTTTTGAACTCTATATGACATTATGAACCGACTTCGAGATTTTCCAGTTTTCAAAACGTGAACCATGCCAGAATATTGGCAGCATTGAGCCTGGATTTAATCGGGTGCAGGCTTTTCCGATTAAAGATTCTATAAACTTTGCGGATATACCAGTCATCTCACTGCATTCTGTACAATGGGCAGACTGATACTAAGCTCTCCTACTTTCCTGCTTTTTGGTTGCAACAGTCCAAGAGCATTGTTTCTTGGCTGTTCACTGAACAGTTGGATAGTTTTGAAGAAAGAGGCTTTTGAGGTCAGCCCAACTCCCATAAGGGAATGTGTCTCCGCCGCTAGGAGGTTAGAGGTTATATGAGTTCTTCTGTGAATCGGTCTTCCGACTCACCCCAGTCTTCTGGTGAAAAGCCACCAGAAACACCCAGTGTGCAAGCGCCACACTCAGAAACGCCAACCGGCGATTCTCCAGAGGTTGCCACCAACTCAGCTGCTACAGCTGACTCGACCGAGACAACGCCAACAGATGTCCAGCGACAGCAACCGATTCCCCCGCCTAGTGAACCCATGCAGTACCGAGCAATCGGACTGATAAGGGGACAATATATGCCTTCCGCAGAGCAATTGACGCGGGGTACCCTACTGGCGGCGGATGGAACATTGATTGATGCGGTATTACTTGGCCGGGTGATGAGCCTGGTAAAGAATCACTTGAGCTTAGACCAATCCCACCTTTGGGTTGTGTATCCCCGCTCAAGACAAGAAGACGGTAACTTGCACGTCCAAATTGTTGGCGTTTGGGAACCAGAAAAACTGAATCAACCAAAGTCAAGTGAACCGTCCGAGTCTGGGGAAGAAGCGTCGAAACCAGAAGTAGAAACCTCCTTAGAGGTGTCTGAACCTGAAGCAGCGCCGGTTGTCAATGATGGCTATTTTTCGATTCGCGGTGAGGTGATCTACCAGTCGAAGGAGGAGGAACAAGTAATCATCAAAATTAGGCAGTCTCCCCGTAGACAGTCAGAGAAGATCAAGTTTTTCAAGTTAAAGCTTAAAGGTTCTCTTGGAGACAGAGTAGTTGGTCACTTTTGGGATTTACATGTACAGCTACAGGCTAATACTCTGACGATTCAGGAGGCAAACGATATCGGTCTAATGCCCGTCAAGAAGCGAACGGGAAGGAAACCTTTCCCAGGAAGGCGTTCGGACGGACGAAAGAATGTATCGAACCAGCGCCCGGTTCGCAAAGGGGAGCGACAAGCACCAGCAACACCACCCAAACGCCGAGAAGCGGTCCCCAAACCAATTAAGCGCAGCGAACAGCGGGGTGGGGGCGGTACCTCTGGGAATTCTTCTTGACGAAGAAGAGGGGGCTAGAGGCTTGGGACTAGGGTCTAGGGAAAACTCTTCTACTAAGCTGCTCCACATCTAGTTTGCATTAGCGTGGTTGACAAGAATCTTGTGGGATGGGCATCTTGCCCGTCCCAACTATGCAAGTTAAATGTGGAATAGCTTAGACCCCATCCCCTAGAGCGCTCGTCCAGTAAAAGTCCTAATCCAAAATTTAAAATTGCTAGTCAATCTAGGGAAATTTGAGAACCCCACCGATCCTGAGGCAGAAAGGAGCGGTTCATCGGAATCGGTGCTACTGCTTCCGTGAGGGTAAACTCGCCCCTCTCTATCCATTGCTTCAATTCCAGAGCTACTTGTCGCGAGAGGAAGAAACTGGCAAGGGGAGCGACCCGTACTGATTTGCCATCAATGGTGATGCGACCTGTCTTCAGTTGGGCATAGCTCACTAAACCGAAGGTAGGACGGACACGCCGGGGAATGGAGAAGTCCACAACTGGTGCGACAATGTCCTTATCTTGTATGGCACAGCCTTTGACAACTTCTTCACTCAAGACAGGCAGTGGTACGCCTACGCCCAGCATTACAGAAGGACCATAATTTTTGAAGTAGCAACCCCGTACCCACTTGGGGTTCATCTGCTTGGCATCGCCAATTAAGGCTAGGGTTGCTGCGGGTCCCACTGGTGTCCGATTGGGAAGGCGTTTTTGTAAGGGGAAGTGTTGAGTGCCTTCCCAGGCAATGTAGCCGATGCCCCCACCTAAGAAAATCTGAGTACCGATACCAATTAGTTTGAGGTCGGGGTCATTGATTAGGGGGGATATCGCTCCTGGGTTGGAGTAGACAGCATTTGAGAGCCGGGGTTGCAGGGGGCCGAGGTAGGTGAACAGAGGGCGATCGCCTCCATTGACACCAACAATGAAGTTTTGATAGAGATTGCGGGGATTAAATAAATAAAACTGGTTAATCGTCTCACGAGTGATCGTTGTCTCAAAAGACGCCCTAGGATAGCAGTCTGTCACCTGTCCAATTGCTCGTAGCTGTACTGATTTACCAGCAATTAGGTCTTCAATGACATGACCGCCGCCACGCTCTCTAGACTCTTCTCCATCTGGGATATCACCGATATCGGTGTAGTCTACGACTTGAGTTACCCCTAGATACAAATCCACTGCCCCAAAGCCTGCATAGGCAGGTACACCATCTAACCAGCACTTACGAATCTTTACAGGCGGATCTGTGTGCCCCAAATTGATAATTGCTCCAGAAGACTCCATCGGCTCAAAAGTGCCGGTGGTGATAACGTCAACTTCCTTCGCCGTTTGAGTAACACCAACTTCGGCTACCCGTGCTTTCAGTTCCTCTACTGTCCACACCACCGCACAGCGGCGACGAATTTTGTCATTGATTTCAGCAAGGGTTCGCATAGGGAAATTTCAAGCGTTAGACTCGGCTCATCCCTATAGTTTCCAGCAATTTGGCTAAGATACGTTCATAGCGACTAGTGCAGCACGGCAAAAGTTTTCCACCAGTTGGAGAAAACTTAAGAAAGCCTCTAAGCTCTAACCTCTTTTTGTTTTATTACAGCTTATTAAGCTCATCAGCACTCGGGTTGTCATGAGCAACAATCTGCTTATCATGAATAGCAGCATTCTCTTCAGTCGCCTTCTCAGTTTCTTCTGAAGCTTCAGTCGCTTCATGCGAGTCAGAAACAATCACTAATTCAGCCTTATTTTCATGATGTTGATGCCACTGATCAAGAATATCTTTAATGATTACTTCCTTTAGCCAAACCTGACCAACGACGGTTAGCGGCAAAGCTAGAAGTAACCCCAAAAAACCAAAGAAAGTAGCAAAAAAAACTTGGGCAAGTAGGGTTACAGCTGGTAGCAGCGATACCTGTTGTGCCATCACATAGGGAGTGAGAAAATTACTTTCAACCTGCTGAATCAGGATGTAGAGAATCAAGACAGCGAAGGATTTCCAGGGCGACTCAAGCAGAGCGATCGCCATCGGTGGGACCACACTCAACCCCGGTCCAATATTGGGGATAAATGTCAAAACACCTGCTAGAGCTGCTTGTGCCAGTGCTAGGGGAATTCTTAGTATCAACAACCCCACAAAACTCAACGAGGCAATGACGAACATGTTGAAGAGAATTCCAATCAGCCATCCCTGCAAAGCTACCTTGCATTTATTTAAAATTTCATCAACTCGACGTCTATAAAACGAGGGAAAAAGTCGTATAAAGCTCTTACGGTAAGCTTCAGGATTAGCAAGTAGCATCAGCGTCAAAACTATCACCAGTAGTAATTTAAAAATGACGCCTACAGAGTTAGAAAAAAAACTAAACCCACCCCCTAATAGCCGATTGACTAAAGGTTGTAGCTGTTGAATCAGTTGGTCAACATCGGGGACATACTGAATTAACTGGGGGGGAATACGAGCTTGTAGCATATCGATCCAAGTGTTGAACCGTTGTATTCCCTTGGGAACTAACTGACTTAGCTGTTGAAACTGATCCGCAAAAGGTGGCACAATCAGCCAGACAAACCCCACCAAGACGGTAAGTAACAGAAAAACCGACAGCAGGACGGCAAAAGCCCGCTTCATGCCTGAGTGTTGGAATCGCTCCACCAGAACATTTAAGGCATTGGCAAGCACCACAGCGGCAAATATCAGCAGAAGTACATCCCGGATTTGCCATAGGATGTATAGGGCAAGCAGAAAGGCAAGTAAGCCAATCCATCTACCTAGAGTCACCGTGAAACCTCCCAGCTGATCTGGCTTACAAAAATACAGCAATTTATCCCACACCCTTTGGCGCGTGGGATAAATTGCACCTTAGACCCTATCCGAAAAATCCTGAGGAGTACAAACTAAACATCTGTATTCATCTGCGTTATTCATCTGCGTTTATCTGCGTGAAGAAAGCGGTTTCAAATCTGATATTCACTTTTCGGATAGGCTCTTAGTCGCGGTAAAACCGATAATAAACTCAATCATTGGTTGAAAAAGTCAGCTGGCGTGCCGTGCCATCATCGACAAAGCGCTGTTCACCAACACCGACCAGTTCTACAAGAATTTCACGCCCTGCGGGTGAAAAGTCCCCTTCTCGTGCCCCAATTTCAACTATAGTTTGTTGCCCTTCTGAACGAACGCGATAATTTGTTGTACAAAAGGCTCCTGTTTTGTACTCAAAGGTGTGTCCGTCATCTTCATAAAGTGTCCACTCTCCCGTACCCATCCAGATCCGAAGCGTTAGCTGGTCTAATGGACGTTCATCTACATATTGCATCACTGGAGCCATCGGAATAATTGAGCCAGCACTTACATACAAGGGCATTCGCTCTAGGGGCGCGTGAGCCAGGATATGAGTTGGACCTTCAAAAGCCTCGCCACTCCACCAGTCGTACCAGCGACCTTCGGGCAAGTACAGCGCACGATGTTTCACTCCTGGACGGTAAATCGGTGCTGCCAGTAGTGAGGAACCAAGCATCACCTGGTCAGAGAGGGTGTAGGTCTTTGGGTCATTGGGGAAATGATAGACCAGGGGTCGCAGAATGGGTGCGCCAGTGGTTGTGGCTTCCCAGAAGAGGGTGTAGATGTAGGGCATCAGCCGATAACGGAGTTCGATGTACTCGCGACAAATTTTCTCAACGCGATCGCCAAATATCCAAGGCTCATGCTGTGCGGTAGACAGTGCAGAGTGTGCCCGCATCAAAGGGTAAAGCATTCCCACCTGCATCCAACGGGCAAATAGTTCAGCTGTAGCGTTACCCGCAAACCCACCAATGTCAGCACCTACAAAAGCAACACCCGATAGCCCCAGGTTACAGAGCATCGGTAGCGACATTTCCAGATGTTCCCACAGGGATTGATTGTCTCCAGTCCATACGGCTGACCAGCGTTGGATACCAGCGTAGCCAGAGCGCGTTAGCACAAAAGAACGCTCTGTCGGACGTAACTGTTCCAGCCCTTGATAAGACGCCTGTGCCATCGTCAACCCGTAAAGGTTGTGAGCTTCAGCGTGGGTGGTTTTCTCGTCAACTGGTCCCTGTGGCGCGTCGAGAGGAAACGCAATCTTGTTACCGGGGTCACCGAATGGACGGTCATCGAGTGCCGGTTCATTCATATCGTTCCAGATACCAGCAACACCAATGTTGGTTAGGCTTTTTTGCAAGCTTCCCCACCAATCCCGTACTTCAGGGTTCAAAAAATCAGGAAAGACCGCTTTATCGGGCCAAACATAGCCGTGAAACAGCTGGCCATTCGTTTTGCGTACAAAATAATCGTTATTGAGTCCCTCGTCGAAGACCTCGTAATCGGCTTCTGGCTCATATTTGACGCCGGGGTCAATAATTGTCACCGTCTTGAAGCCATCCTGCTTTAGGTCATGTAGCAGTTGGGGGGCATCAGCGAAGCGCTTGGGATTCCAGGTAAAGACACGGTAACCGCTCATATAATCGATATCGAGATGGATGACATCACAGGGAATACGGCGATCGCGAAATTCACGGGCAAGTTGGCGCACTATATCTTGTGATTCATAGCTCCAACGACATTGCTGGTAACCTAGTGACCATCGCGGTGGCAATGGCATCCGACCAGTCAACTGGGTGTAGGTGCCTAGAATTTTTGCGGGTTCTGGACCATAAATGATGTAATAGTCCAGTTCACTGCTCTGGGTTTCCATCCGCCAGACACCTGGTTGGTCAGCACCAATATCGAACTGGCTCCAAAACGTGGTATTGAAGAAAAGCCCATACCCAACCCCTGGACGCAACGCCATGAAGAAGGGAATCGCTTGGTACATGTTGTCTGTGAGTACGTCGTAATCGAGTGAATCAATCGTCCAGTTTGTTTGGACTTGAGACCGCTTGTCGAGGAGACCAGTACGCTCCCCAAAGCCATAGAAGTGTTCGTCAGCTTCGATACGTTTCCAAGCGGCAACAGCACCAGCACGCCAGCCCATCGCTTGGTCTGCGTCCTGAGCAAAGGGCTGTCCCGCTGAGTCGAAGCACTGGATACGACAAGGGTCACGGTAGACGACGATACTTAATTGCTCTGTTTTGATTTCTACAGCATCTGTTTTTTCTCGCACCTCAAACGGCACAGTCGGCCATTCTTCATCCGCCTGCGCCACCGCCCACGAGCGACGTGGCAAAAATTCCCCAGTCGGTGTCATCCGTATCCGAATTAAGTTCGGTGCTAACACACTAATAATCAAACAGGGGTCGCCACACTTGAAGCGAATCTGGCGATCATCCTGTTGTATGGCTTGTACTGCCCCGATGGTTGACCAAGACTGCTCGGTTGTGTGCAGTTTTCCGAAGTATTGCGGCATAGTCCCAGATTGAAAGACAAAGTTGACTTCATCACTCACCACCTCTCGCTAGGGGATAGTGGCGGCTTAT
>CBDTXL010000204.1:0-8012 GCA_965364435.1 uncultured bacterium | reverse complement strand
ACAATCAAAGAACCCATCATCGTTGTGGTAAATAATGCATTAGCTGACATCAAATTTTCCCGCTTTACCAATAGGGGAATAACCGACTGCTCAGCTGGAGCAAACAATTGCGTCACGCTAGAGATTAAAAACGTAATCACCAACAGGATGATAAACTGCTTTGGCAATAAGGGGATTGAGAGCATCAGTACTGCACGAATCAAGTCAGCAGCAATCATCATAGGCTTCTTAGGCAAGCGGTCAACAACAATCCCTGCCGCTGAGCCAAACAGAATCGCCGGTAGCGTGAAAGCAATCATGAGGGCAGAGCGCATGGAATTTGCAAACATCTGCGGCGGCTGATAGCTTTCGAGTAGGGAAATTAGCAAAACAAAAAAGACTTTGTCTGCTATCTGGGACAGTACCTGCCCAAACCACAGCACCATAAAGGGTCGGTTCTTCAGCAGAGCACGAAATCCGCTCGTCCTCGGAGGAGGTTCAGCTGGAAACATAGCAATCGTTTGGGAGCCTCGTGATTTCTTCCACTAGTTTGTGCTTTAAAAAGACAATGATGTTAGTCTAGCAGCCAATTTTTTTAGTGGGCTACCAAAGGGAACCGGGGAGAATTTTCTATTCACCACTCAGGTCTGGCTTATCCGCTTGTAGCGGCACCCTTGAGATTCTATTTTTAGCTACCTACCTACTTACTTTTTGAGTGCCTTTCTCACCAAGTCTGGAATCTGGGAGGGGCGCTCTGCCACTGGTACTTTAGCTTGTTTAAAAGCAGCAACTTTGTGCTGAGCTGTACTGGCGTTAGTGACAGGCCCTGATAGCTGAGCTGCAATGATAGCACTGGCATTACCAACTTGTTTGTCCACAGGGGTATGGCATCCAGCAACGTAGGCAACTACTGGCTTATCAATTGCCTTGGCAATGTACTGAGCTGTTTCTTCTTCGCTACCACCACCCGTCTGATCGACTAAGACAATTGCTTGTGTACTTTCATCCGTTGCCAAAACCCTCAGCCACTGGTGAAAAGAAGAGCCAACAATCGCATCCGTGCCAAGGTTGACTCCGATTGACTGCCCTAGTTCTGCCTGGGTTAACGCCAGAGCTACTTCGTAAGTGAGAGTCCCAGCACGGCTAATCAACCCAATTGAGCCAGGGGTATAAAAGTTACTCTCCTGAGTACCGAGCAAGACTTTTCCTGGCACAATGATGCCAGAACTGCTCGGTCCGACAATCAGAGTTTCGGTAATTTGTGCTTTCCTCAGAAGGCGAACCATATCCAGGGGAGGAATGCCACCTGTGACAAGAATAATTTGCGGGATACCAGCCTCTATAGCTTCTAGTGCCGCATCTAGTACCCAGTATGATTCCACAAAAATAATCGTTGCATCGAAAGGCCCCCTCTGGTGGCGTGCCTCCTCTACTAGGTCAAACACAGGAATGCCATGCAACTCCTGACCTCCCTGACCAGCACTGACCCCAGCCACTAGATTTGTGCCATAGGCTTTCATTCGGGCTGCGTGGTACGAAGCCAGTGGTTGTGTAATGCCCTGTACCAGGACTTTGCTGTCTGGCGTCAAGTTCATAGTTGCTGGATGTGCAAGCACTGTAGATGCTTAGTTGAGCATAACAAGAACATCCAGCGCTTCCCAGAGGAGAATAACGTCTAGATTACTTTACAGCTGACTTAGTAAGGGATATCGTTTTCGCAACTGCCTTATCCAAGTTATCCATCCAGTGTACAGGTATCGCTGCTAAACGCTCCTTGGTAGAGTCAATTTCCCCCCCAACAACGCGGATGACAAATTGAGGAAACTCAGTCACAGAAGCTGACTGCCGATGAAGAGTTACGATACCGTTAGTATGCTCTCGATGAGAAGGTGAGGTTACACTAGTCAGTCTTTCTGCTTGATCTGCCGCACTCAACACTGGGGTCTTTTCAACCTTAGAAAGCAGATAATTAGCAATCACTTCAGCCACTTCTTGACTGGCGGCAGCGCTGCTCAAAATATTCACTAAGACAACTTTGATACCCTTAGCTTCTGTAATTTGCTGTAGCGCACTTTGCAGTTGTTGTACAGGAGACGACACGGACTGCAAGTCCCAGCTGGCATATCCGTCCACAATCAGACAACTGGCTGGCTTTCCCTTTGCCTGGTAGATCAAATCCAATGTCGTTGCTGCCAGACAGGTGCCGTTACAGAGAATCCCAATATTACCTTCTGTGTCAGTCCAGTTAAGCTCAGTTAGTTGACTTTTGACCCTCTGTTGGTTATTGTTGCCGTCAGCACTTGTTGATACCAGAGTTGCCAACTCCCAATGCCGTCCAAGAGCATTGTCGTTCGCCGTAATTTTGCCATCCAGAGCCATCACCTCACCCGTGGAACTGATCGCGAGGGGATTAATTTCCACCAAGTCCAAGTCTTTTTGGACAAATAGCTGGTACATCTTCTGCAAAATCCCACTAACTGACTCGATGAGATTGCCGTGAAGTCCCATTTTGAGTGCTAGACGCCGTGCATAAAAGGGAGAGAATTCTTGCTCAACCACAACCCTTTGCATGTGCTCTATCACCGCTTCCACATGGATACCTCCTTGGGAAGACCCTAAGAGGACAGGACGCCCTAGAGCATAGTCAAGGATTACTGCCAAAAAAAATTCCTTTTCGGCATCATAACGGGATTCCGCTAGCAGCACTTGGGGATATCTACCAAGAATGGGAAGGTTAAAAATTGCCCTTGCCGCGGCGATCGCATCGATAGTATTTTCCACAAACCTGATCCCACCGGCTTTCCCCCGCCCGCCTGTCGGCACCTGAGACTTTAGTACGACTGGATAGGGAATCTTTAAACGCTTGAGGTCTCTGGGATGGTCGATCTGTTGAGAAGGCAAAACGGGAATGCCAATCTCACGAAATAATTCTTTTGCCTGGTACTCTAATAAGTCCATAAATCAGGTTTTATTTAAGGATCAAAAGCTCTTAAGCTTCAAACTTAACAAATCTTTAATGTTTCAACAGCTCACCACCCTGCGCCCTAGAGCGACTTTTCCAGTCTTTTGCAACTTGGTCAATCCTGTAGAAACGCTTCCAGAAGAAGTCTAAAAGCTTAGTGGGCATGAGTTTTGTCATCAAGAACAGCATCGTCTTCCCTCCCGTGGCAGCAAGGTAGCGGGGGCGGGGGTGGCGCTCAGTGAGTGCCCTAACAATCACCCCCGCCACTCGTTCTGAACTCCACGCCAGAGGAGCCGTTTGCTGTTCAATTTCTTTTATGGCTTGGATCGCCGCCCGATAGAGCGTTTTTCCTGATTCCGGCGCACTCAGATCGACCTTCTCGCCAGCAACACTGAAAAACTCTGTCTTCACCGGTCCCGGTTCAATGACGCTGACTTTAATGTTGAATGCCTCTAACTCCATTCGCAAGACATCACTGAGCGCTTCTAAGGCAAACTTGGAAGAACTGTACATACCCCCAGCAGGAAACGCCAGACGCCCTCCCAGGGAACTGACATTGATAATCCGTCCGCCCCCCTGGTCACGCATCGTCGGGATTAAAGCTTGAGTCAAGGTTAACGGTCCGTGAAAATTGACAGCGAACTGCCGTTGAGCCTCTTCCGGTGAAATTAATTCTACCGGACCCATCTGCCCATAGCCCGCGTTATTGACAAGGGCATCAACTCTACCAAAACGCTCAAGCGCTAAGTGCGCTAAGGCTTTTACCTGTTCAACCTGACCCATGTCAGTGGGCACAACCAGGACATCAGCACCAGCTTTGAGGCACTCAGTCGCCACAGCCTCTAGCTTTTCCTGGTTACGAGCCGCAATGACTAGGCGAATGCCCAAGTACTCACCAGCTAACCGTCGCGCCAGGGCAGCACCAATTCCAGTGGAAGCGCCAGTGATTAGAATAACTTGTTCAGATAAAGGGGGAGACTGAGCCATAATAGATTGTTAGTTTTTAGTTGAATGATTATTAGTATCTGTAAACAAATGTAGAAGATAGGAGGTATTGGATGTTGGTCAAAATCACAGCCGACGTATGCTTCTATCATTCCAGCAAAAACTGGTTTTGAGCCTCTACCTGCAAGGAGAAAAAGGCGAAACCAAGATCACAGAAAAACGGCGTTCCTCCCACTCAAGCAGCTGAGGTGGGAGGAACGCCTCCCGCCTTGCATGGGTAATAGGTAATAGGCACCCATTAGCCATTAGCCATTAGCCATTACCCCTTGCATCCCACGACTAAAGTACGTGAGATGAGTTTAAACAAGCTGACAGTATGTTAAAATTTCCCACATGATTTGCCAGCTGGGTTATTCGCAAAAAAAGAGGAAACAGCAACCGAGGTGCCGAACGCAAATGGCATAACAGGATCTCCTGCCCCAGAGGGAAGAGACAGCGACTGGGTAGAGCCTGAACATAACCAACGCAACGAGGCATCGGCAACTACGTCAACTTTGCCTCACCCGTGGGATCAGCCGAGTTCTGAGTCTGATTCGCTTCAGGATGAGCCGTCCCTGAAGACACCCACATCTGAGAAAGGAAAATCGAAGCCTTCTCTGCTGCCGTTATTGGTTGCAGGTGCTGGATTGAGTCTGGTAGTTTTCTCTAGCAGCCTTTATATTCTGACCCGTCCCTGTGTAATCGGTCAGTGTAAAGCGATTCCTGAGGCTCAGGAATTGAGCCAGAGGAGCGCGATAACGCTTCAAAAACCCCAATCAGGGAAGGAGGTTCTGGAGGCGCAACAGCAGTTGAAAGAGGCAATTCAGATCCTGGAATCGATTCCCCTGTGGTCGAGGGATCACGCCAAAGCCCAAGGGCTTCTTAAAGCTTATCAATCCCAGGCAGAGCAGGTTGACCAGATGGTAAACGCTCTGAAGACGGCGGCGAGGGCAGCTTATAAAAGCGACAATCCGCCTCATCCACCGTCAAAGTGGATAGAAATTCAGGGTCTTTGGCGAGAGGCGATCGCACAACTAGAACAGCTTCCCACGAAGAGCAACCTCCAGCCACTGGCTCAACAAAAAATTAAGCAGTATAAAGCCAATTTAGCGGCAATTAATCAGCGATTAGTCAAAGAGCGACAGGCTCAAGGGTACCTCAACGCAGCGAAGGAAGCGGCAATGATCGCCGAAGCACGTCAAGGTGTTGCCCAGTCGTTGCCTCACTGGCAGCTGGTTTATGCTACATGGCAAATAGCATTGAAGCGCCTCAAGCAGATTCCTCAAGGAACAACAGCATACCAAGAGGCGCAGCAGTTATCTGCGCTCTATATCCCCAAAATGGCAAGCGCACGCGATCGCAAAACCCAGGAGCAATTTGCTGCCAAAGCCTACAATCAGGGACTCCGCCTTGCTCAACTCGCCAAAACGTCTCAGGTGAACAATCAATGGTCAGTGGCTTTCACTCAGTGGCGCAATGCTTTGAGCTACGTGAACCAGGTTCCCAGGGACACCTTTTACTACGGTAAAGCACAGTCGCTCGTTGCTCCTTACACAGGTGCTCTCAAGCAAGCCCAAGGACAGTTACAATTGGCTGTGAAGTTACAACAAGCCCGTAAGGATTTGAATCAGACCTGCCTTGGGAAAGGTCAGATCTGTAACTACACCATTGCTAATGGTGTAATCAAAGTCCGACTTACACCCACCTATCTAAAGATGGTGAGACAAATAGCGACCGCCGCCCAAGTCAGAGGTGATTCTAGGACTCAAGCTAGTATTGTCAATCACATCATGACCTTAGGAAAAGCCCTCGAAGCCATTAGTGATAATGCTCGAATCCCTGTGGAAGTCTATAATCCTGATGGTGCCTTGATCGAGACACACAACCCTAGAAATTAGAAGCTTGCAGGTTAGAGGGGAGATAATTTATTTCTTGGAAATCCCTTCAGCGACAACCGCTGTTACGGTAGCTGTAGCTGAGCTTGTGCATTGAAAAATTGGCGCGTCAGTCCTTGAGTAACCAACACCGTAGTTATCAGATTGGTAAAGGCAAGCATCAACATGATCAATATCTGGTAAGATGCCGCATCCAGCGGGTCAATACCACTCAGCAGTTGGCCAGTGATCATTCCCGGTAGCGTGACGACGCCCACGACCATCATTTGATTTAGGGTGGGAATTAGTCCGGCGCGGATCGCATCTTTGCGGTATAATTCCACAGCCTGTTGCGGGGTTGCGCCCAAGCTCAGATGGGTTTCGATTTCGAGGCGGCTGCTGCTAATCGTACTGACGAGGCGTTCACCAGCGATCGCGGCTCCGTTCATGGCATTTCCCAGTACAATACCTGCTAACGGAATCAGGTACTGCGGCTGATACCAGGTTTCCGGTTGAATGATCAACAAATTTGTATAACTTAACGTTAGGGCTGTACTGAAGAAAATCGAACCGAACACCACAGGCAACAGTCGGGGAATCTTTTTACCAATGCGATTGCGGGCAGTAATTGTGGCAATCGCCAGCATCACCATTAAGATGCCCAGAACGGCGAGTGGGTTGTTTAAGGCAAAGACGAAAGCTAGGACATACCCAACTCCCAGTAGCTGCACGACTGTTCGTAGTGTAGCGATCGCCAAGGGGATTTCTAGTCCCAACCGTTGCCAGCTGGATAAACCAATAGCGATCGCTATCATGCCCAATCCCCAGACTAAGTCTGTCGGCTCAAGTGTAATTAAACGATCCATAGCTTCAATTCCCCAGATTCATTTGTGGGGTACCCTAGCCCCCAGCCTCCAGTCCCGACGCTCTCTGAACATTTGGCACTAATTTCACTTGTGTCTGAAACAATTTGAGAATTTTACCATTCTGAGGAAATATTGAATGGGAACACCTGGATTCCCTTTTGCCGCAAAATTTGATTGTATTTAAGTAAAAATTCTAGGTGTAAGCGAGTGAATAAAGTTCCCCCTTTTGATCTGACGCGGCAGTACCAACTTATTGGAGAAGAAGTGAGTGCTGCTGTTCAGGAGGTTCTGAACTCTGGGTATTACATTGGTGGACCTGTAGTCGAAAGCTTTGAGCAACAGTTTGCTGAGTATACTGGTGTCGGACAATGTGTGGCTTGTAACTCTGGTACTGACGCTCTTTATCTAGCATTACGAGCATTGCAGATCGGGTCAGGGGATGAGGTGATTACGACACCCTTCACCTTTATTGCTACAGCAGAGGTGATTACTGCTGTCGGTGCCAAGCCGGTTTTTGTCGATATTGATGCCAAAACATTCAACCTGGATATCACCCAGTTAAGAACTGCTATCACAAAACGGACTAAAGCGATAGTGCCAGTTCACCTGTTTGGACAGCCAGTGGATATGACAGCACTCATGGCGATCGCACAGGAGATGGGAGTTGCCGTGATTGAAGACTGTGCCCAAGCCGTGGGTGCCGAGTGGGCAGGGCAAAAGGTTGGTAGTATCGGACATATTGGCTGTTTTAGTTTCTATCCCACCAAAAATCTCGGGGCTTGTGGCGATGGCGGCGCTGTGACGACTAACGATCCTGCGATCGCTGCCTCAATTCGGATGCTTCGCAATCATGGTATGAGTTGCGATCGCTATCGTCACGAAGCAACTGGCATCAATAGCCGTTTGGATGCCCTACAAGCTGCTATCCTCCAAATTAAGCTGCCTTACCTGGATTGCTGGAATGATGCACGTCGTGAGGTTGCTGCAAGTTATCACCAGATGTTGAAGCCTGTACCGGGGGTTGTGATTCCCCAGGAACTCCCCGGAGGACGCGCTGTCTGGAATCAGTACACAATTCGTCTGACCAAAGATAGTAGCAGTAGCAGCTATCGGGACGAGGTACGCAACCTGCTACAGCAGTTGGGTGTTAGTTCTATGGTCTATTACCCACTGCCTTTGCACTTGCAGCCAGTCTATAACGATTTAGGCTACCAACTCGGTCAGTTTCCGGTGGTCGAGCAAGCCTGCCACGAGGTATTATCACTACCGATGTTCCCAGAACTTTCCTTTGAAGAACAGCAGCAAGTGGTTTATGGCTTGAAAGATTGCTTAGCTGCGATCGGTAGT
>CBDTXL010000203.1:0-8035 GCA_965364435.1 uncultured bacterium | reverse complement strand
CGGCACCAGAACTGGTGGCAAACCTAATAAAGACGGCAAACACAACTGATTCGTTACGGTTCGCCCCAATCTCTCAAGTCGATAAGTCTAATACATTAAACACAGTGAAAGCAATCAGTAGTAATTAGCTGCCGGTTGCGCTTCATGGGAGAAGGTCTGGCAAAAGCAATCTGAAGGAGAACCGCCCTATCTCAGGTTCGGAAACCCCCCCTTCATCCCTCAGGCCAACCATGCTCAGTATAGAGATTGGTAGCAAGTCCAATTTATTGAAACTGGAAAAAGCTGCTGATTGAACCATCAAACGGTTCAATTTTTAGTCTCTCCTGCCCAATCAGTATTGTAGTTAAACGAACTCGGAACACTCTTATGGCAAAAGTTGTTGGAATTGACTTAGGTACAACTAACTCCTGCGTCGCTGTAATGGAAGGTGGTAAACCTACCGTCATTGCCAACGCAGAAGGTTTTCGGACAACACCTTCGGTTGTAGCCTATGCAAAAAATGGCGATCGCTTGGTTGGTCAAATCGCCAAGCGTCAGTCGGTGATGAACCCCGAAAATACTTTTTACTCCGTCAAACGCTTCATCGGACGTAGATTTGATGAAATAACCAACGAAGCGACTGAAGTTTCTTACAAAGTCCTCAATGCTGGCGGTAGCGTCAAGATTGATTGCCCTGCTCAAAGCAAGCAATTTGCACCCGAAGAGATTTCTGCTCAAGTGCTACGCAAGCTAGTAGAAGACGCTAGCAAGTACCTCGGTGAAACCGTTACCCAAGCCGTCGTTACCGTTCCTGCTTACTTCAACGACTCTCAGCGTCAAGCCACCAAAGATGCGGGTAAGATTGCTGGCGTCGAAGTGCTGCGGATTATCAACGAACCTACCGCCGCTTCTCTTGCCTACGGTTTAGACAAGAAAACCCAAGAAACCATTCTGGTATTTGACTTAGGTGGTGGTACCTTCGACGTATCTATCCTCGAAGTTGGCGATGGTGTGTTTGAAGTATTAGCCACAAGCGGTGACACTCACTTGGGTGGTGACGACTTCGACAAGAAAATTGTTGATTACCTCGCTTCAACCTTCCAAAAAGACGAAGGCATTGACCTGCGTAAAGATAAGCAAGCGCTGCAACGTTTAACCGAAGCCGCTGAAAAAGCCAAGATTGAGCTTTCCAGCGTCACCCAAGCAGAAATCAACCTACCCTTCATTACGGCAACCCAGGATGGTCCAAAGCACCTGGATATGGTATTAACCCGTGCCAAGTTTGAAGACCTCTGCGCTGACTTGATCGACCGTTGCCGCGTCCCTGTTGAGAACGCAGTACGTGATGCCAAAATCGACAAGAGCGCCATTAACGAGGTGGTCTTAGTTGGTGGTTCCACCCGGATTCCTGCTGTTCAAGAGTTGGTCAAGCGGGTTCTCGGTAAAGAGCCAAACCAAAGCGTCAACCCTGATGAAGTCGTAGCTGTAGGTGCTGCTATCCAAGCGGGTGTCCTTGCTGGTGAAGTGAAGGATATCCTCCTCCTCGATGTGACGCCGCTATCTCTCGGTGTGGAAACCTTGGGCGGTGTAATGACCAAGATCATCCCTCGCAACACTACGATCCCCACCAAGAAGTCAGAAACCTTCTCGACAGCGGTGGATGGTCAAACCAACGTGGAAATCCACGTTCTCCAAGGTGAGCGCGAGATGTCCAACGACAACAAGAGCTTGGGAACCTTCCGCTTAGATGGTATCCCACCAGCACCTCGTGGCGTTCCTCAAATCGAAGTCACCTTCGATATCGATGCCAACGGTATCCTCAATGTTACCGCGAAGGATAAAGGCACTGGTAAGGAGCAATCGATCAGCATTACTGGCGCTTCAACTCTACCCGATAGCGAAGTAGAGCGCATGGTCAAGGAAGCTGAAGCTAATGCAGCTACCGATAAAGAGCGTCGCGAGAAGATCGACCGCAAGAACCAGGCAGATTCTCTCAGCTACCAGGCTGAGAAACAAATTCAGGAACTTGGCGACAAAGTCCCAGCAGCTGACAAAACTAAGGTAGAAGGGTTGATCAAAGACCTCCGCGATGCCGTCCAGAAAGAGGATGACGAACGCATCAAGACTCTGACGACTGAGTTGCAACAGGCTCTCTACAGCATCAGCACCAACCTCTATCAACAACAAGGTGGCGGTGGTCCAGATGCAGGTGGCCCTGGTGCTGGTCCAGGCGCAGGCGCTCCTGGTACTGATGCAGCCGCTAGCAGTTCCAATCCAGATGATGTGATTGACGCTGAGTTCTCAGAAACGAAATAGGCGCTAGGGATTAGCTAGTTTAGTCCAAGCCCGACGCCATACGCGATCGCAAAGCTATCTTCGAGCATCAGCGTTGGTAACAGCATGGATAGCAGGTAAAACTTGAGGGCTGACGGAGTGACAACCCCGTCAGCCCTTCTCGTCAGAAGCTACTCATGTCTAAGAACAAATCATTAGTTTTATGTATAACCATAATTAATACTGATTGATGGCGAGTTGAGACGGGGGAGACAAGGGCTGTAAGCATTGGGAAACGCTTGCGAAAAATCAACTTTAGAGCATTTTGGAGAGCAATTTTGGTTCGACTGGTATTGGAGATACCCTATAAGAATAACTAATTTGATAGGGAATTAAGAATTTCATTTTTAATCCTGTCTAACCTATCTAGCTTTTTCCCGTAGTATCAGAAATGAAGTGAACACTGCCAAGCACAGCTTCCTACAGATAGAAGATAGCTGTGTGCGGTACGCTTCAGTAGAACTTATGCTGCCGTTTTAAATCAACAGAGAGGATCACTAATGGCAAGTTACAAGGTCACGTTAATAAACGAAGCCGAAGGGCTGAACACAACGATTGAAGTTCCCGACGACGAGTACATTCTCGACGCCGCTGAAGAGCAAGGTATTGACCTACCCTATTCCTGTCGCGCTGGTGCCTGCTCTACCTGCGCTGGCAAACTGCAAGACGGTGAGATTGACCAGTCTGACCAGTCTTTTCTGGATGACGATCAAATTGAGGCTGGATACATTCTGACCTGTGTAGCCTATCCTAAGTCTGATTGCACTATCATCACCCACCAAGAGGAAGAACTCTATTAAGAAGCCAGGAATTAAAAGGGCTTGTAACTTCTGACTGAAACCGGCACAAAACCTATCAAAATCACCAATTTTGGAGAGGCTTGACGCCGCGTTAGCAATACGATTTCTAATTCAAAGCCTCTGACAACAAGCGTTGGCGCGTTTCTTTTGCCCAACCACAATTAGATAAAGATTAACTTTCTCCCTTGAGATAGCCTTTAGAGCGAGAGAGTATTTAAGCAGGGATACCACTGATGTATTCCTGCTTCATTTTTGCGCTGACACTGGCAGCATTAGAGTTTTTTTGTTGAGTGCTGACGCATCACTGGTGCTTGTGAATCTTGCCAGAAGATGATTGAATCATTAAGGGGCTGAATTTGAGTTCCGGGATAGTAAAAATTGAGAATCTGCTCTCCTGACCAGCCGAGTTTGGCTAAGTTGTAGGAACCGTATTGACTCAAGCCTACGCCATGTCCAAAGCCACCACCCACAAAAGCATAGCCTTGGAGAGTTTTATTTGCTCCGAAGATCGGCTCTAGGTAATAGAGAGTACTCAACGGAGGTTCAAAGGCGCTGCGGGCTTCATTTTTATCGATTTCAATGACGCCTTTATCGGTTTGTACGATGAGTTTGAGAATTCGTCCCGCTGGACTTCTCTCCACCACTTGCATCTGCTGAATCTTGGTGAAGTTGGCAAGGGGGTGTTTCGTTTCTTTGAGATAGCGTTGTAAAAACGCTGTAATCTGTTCTAGGGTGTTTGTATAGCGCCAGCGGAAGGCATCCTTCCCAGTTTCATTAAATCCCTGCTTCAAGTTAATAAACTGGCGGAAATTTTGTTCATTTGCCAAGGATTTTTGCGACAAATTCCAGACTAAGTTAGGTGAGTCCACCACAGCTTTTAAGTAAGGACGTTGGGACCCATTCCAAACGTCACTGAAAGGAGCAGTGACGCCGCCAGTGGTAGAAGAATATAGGGCATCTACTAGCTCGTTATTGTAAGTTAGCACCAAACCTTTCGTCGCCGCGATCGCTTGGTCAGCGAGGGGTACTGTGCCGGTTAGCCCTCTATAAACCTGGCAGTGGGTATCTGCACAAAGTTCATAGTCGTCAGCAGCAAACCGGCGCAGGTTCCGTAGGGCATAAGTTCGCGCAATGATTGTCTGAGCTTCCACTGCCCCATAAGGTGCCCCTGGCCCAATTTCGTGAGGCACAACACCCCGCAGATAGGTTTCTACTGGTACCTGATTCACCAGGGTGTAAGTACCATAGGCGTTCGGCTGGAGTCGCAGGCTTCCGGCATACAGACGAGGGTTTTGGTTATCCTTTCCTTGACTTACCTGGATGAGATTTTTCCCAGCGGCAATATCCAACTCGCGCCGATTATAGCGATAGCCATTAAGCAAAAACGAGGCCCGTGGCACCTTTGGCAGAATTTTTGTATCAAGATAGGCAGTTGTATCGCCTTGGGCTTTGAGGCTTTGTAGCAGCAAACGTCGTACTAAAGGGGTCTGATAAACATCCCGTTTTGCCCAGACCTCCCAGCGATCGGGCTGCACTACCTCCGCCTCGATACCTCGCTGTCGCCACTGATTGGCACTATCTTCTGCGGTTTCAAAAGTAGAGTGGTTGCTGAGGACTAAACGCTCTTCTACCGCCGGTGCTGGTAGTGGTTGCATCACTGTTTCCAGCTTAAGGCTGTCAACTTGAACAGTTTGCAGTTTCAGATCGCCCGACAAAAAACGTAGAGTGAGGCGATCTCCTGGAGTAGCTTGCAACGTCAGCTGGTCAGTGGATTTCTCTCCAAACCGCTGCACAACTCCCAGTTTCAGCTCCACATCCTTAGCTTTTGCCGCCGGTTCCCACACGACAGCTAGCCCCAAAAAGCACAAGACGAGAAAGAGGTGCAGGTTGCGATTTAGCAGGTTGAAGCTTCTGTTCCAAATCTTCAACTCTCCTGAACCTTCAACCTGGGCTACGCTCCGCTTGTGCGCTATCTCGCCCCGCAATGCTTTCACTAACAATCGTCTTCTAACCTTCAACTCTCCTAACCCTTCAACTCTTTCAAACCTTCAACCCTTCCAACTCAAGCGTTACTGCTACTGCCAAACAGAACCTCACCTTTAATCATCCGCTGGGCAGCCTCAAGTAGCACTTCTTCCAGATAGGGCTTAGTGAAGTAGCCACTAGCTCCCAACTGAGAAGCCATTTGCCGGTGTCGGTCAGCGCCGCGAGAGGTAAGCATCGCGATTGGCAATTTTCGGAGATTCTCCTCTTTCTGAAGCCGAGACAGCAGCTCCAGGCCGTCCATCCTCGGCATTTCAATGTCACAGAAGACAATATCGCAGGGTAAACCCGACCGGAGTTTATCCCAGGCTTCCTGACCATCACGGGCTTGTTCGACCCGATAACCGGCTTTATTGAACGTCATAGAGAGGAGTTCACGCACTGTAATCGAGTCATCCACAATCAGAACCATCGGCTCAGACTTAGCTTCTGGTATCTCTTGGGACTCTGGATCTTGGGGGTTCTCCCTCGACCAGATTGTGACACCACCGTCTTTGCGAATTCGTCCCATCGCCAGGTCAATGAGTTCTAGGACATCAGCGATCGGCATAATCCGACCATCCCCTAAGACGGTTGCTCCGGCAATGCCCACTGGTTTAGGCGCTGGCCCTTCCAGTTGCTTAATCACGATTTCCTGCTCGCCTAACACCTGATCCACTTGGATGGCGATGAAGTTACCTGCACTTCGCAGCACCACGATAGAGATCAGGTTGTCTTCCCGTTTGCCGCCGTAGACAGAGCCTCGACTGACTTGACGATTGTACTTTAGCAACTCAGAGAGGGATTGGAACGGCAGCAAGGTGTCGCGCCATTGGATACAGGTTTGACCTTCCGAGTTGGTCTGAATGCGATCTGGAGACAGATCCAGCATATCTTCCACCCCGTCCATCGGGAAAGCAATACGGGCTCGCTCGCTCAGGCAACAGAGCGCTTTACAAATACTCAGGGTCAGGGGTAAACGAATCGTAAAGGTCGTTCCTTTCCCGATAGTGGAATCAATGTGGATGGTTCCGCGAATTTCACTCAAGCTGGTGCGTACAACATCCATACCCACACCGCGACCTGAGAAGTCGTCGGCTTTGTCTTTGGTGGTAAAACCAGCGTGGAAGAGAAAGTCGTACAAATCCAAGCGGCTCAGAGTTTTTGCCTGAGCTGGGGTGATGAGTCTCTTCTCAATTACCTTGCTTCTGATTTTTTCAGGATTAATGCCAGCCCCATCATCGGAAATGGAAATCACCGTCTGGTTACCTTGGAGGAAAGCCCGGAGGGTAATCTGACCGGCGATTGGCTTACCGGCGGCTCGGCGTACCTCTGGCATCTCAATCCCATGAGTCAGGGCATTGTTGACCAAGTGGGTCATCGGGTCATAGAGGTGTTCGAGGATCATTTTGTCGATCAAGGTTTCCCTGCCGTCAACGTGCAGCTGTGCCTCCTTGCCTAACTTCCGGGAAATTTCGTGTACGGCACGGAGCAATCGGTCCGCATTTTGGGCAAAGGGCACCATGCGCGATCGCGTCAGTCCTTCTTGAAGCTGGGTTGTTACCTGCCGCAGCATCCGGGCAACTTGGTCTGTTTCATCGACCAAAAACTCGATATCAGACGCCGACTCCCGTACCCGCACAATTAGCTCGATCATCTCTTGAGAGAGTAAATGGAAGCCGGTGAATCGGTCCATTTCCAGGGGATCGTATTCTACGCCTGAGGAATTACTGTTGTTGTGTGAGGATGCCGCCGCATGGAATGAAGACCGATAGCTCTGGCGGCTGGCCAAAAGAGAGCTTTCTAGGAGACTGCGCTCATACAAATCCTGCATCCTCGCACCCACATCGCTCAGGGCTAATACTTGGTGCGATAAATTATCCAGGAATTGCCTTAGACGTTCTTGATCTTGCTCCAGGCTGTTGCGGTTCACCACCAGTTCTCCCACCAAGTTGCTGAGGCTGTCCAGATGTTTAACCGGCACCCGCATTGTCTGCTCAAACACCCTTGGGCGGGCACGAATCGAAGGCCGAGTCTGTCGCTGGTCTGGCGCTGCCATTGGTGGGCCAACCATCGTCTTATCAGCCTGCTCCAGAAGGATTTCCAAGTCTTCAAATTCGTCGTCAAGGGCGTCTGTATCACGAGCCTTCCTCTTCGCTGGCGCTGGGGATTGCTCAGCAGAGGCTGGCGTCTGTTCACCTAAGAGGGCTTCAAGGTCATCAAACCCATCCATGTCTGCTGATTCAAAGGCTGCACTCGCTTCAAACCCTTCCTCAGCCAGCATCGCTTCTAAATCGTCGAATTCAGACTCTAGCCGACTCGAAGAACGAGCTGACGCTCCTAGACTTCCCAACGCTATATCCTCCAGCTCCGCTGAACTTTGTTCCCCAACGCTCCCGCTATCGCTCTCAAAGCTGTCGAGTTCACCAGCCAGGAAAGTTGTTTCCTCTGCTAGCATTGCCTCTAAATCATCAAACTCATCCACCTGAGTCTGGTCTGCTTCCTGTGCTGTTAAGAAAGAAAAATCATCCTCAACAACATTTCTTTCTTCAACCCCTTCCTCCAAGAGGTCATCCAAACCATCCCACGACGAGTCTTGAGCTGTTGTCAAAACCTCATCCCAGTCTTGAGCGTCCGTGAAATCATCTAGATCTCCTACCTCAACTGCACCCGCTCCTTCCCAATCCAGAGAATCCTCCGCTGCTTCTTCCGCTGACTCTAGATCCCAGTCAGAAGCCATCTCAGTTTCAAATAAATTCTCCTCTGGAGCCTCGACCGCATCTGTGGTTTGCTCACCCCACAGGGCTTCTAACTCCGATGCTTGAGAACTTTCTAACGCAGTGGGTTCAGCGGCTTGGGGAAACTCAGCCGCATCCCAATCAATCGCCGCTTCTGGATCT
>CBDTXL010000202.1:0-8037 GCA_965364435.1 uncultured bacterium | reverse complement strand
ATTTTGGCGGCGGGGTTATCGCGATCGATGAATTTGCTGCCGTCGATGCAAATTAAATGGATATTCTGGCTCAAGGCAGGGTCATTGGCAATGGCAGCGCTGAGACTCTGCGGTAAATTGGCAAAGTTGAGGCTTTGAGTGAAGGGGGTGGAACCGACAGGGGTGATTTCTAAAACTTCTGGATGGATGGGGGTGGGTTGAGTATGCCAAGCCTGATAAAAGGCTGGATAGGTCATGTTTTGAGTACAGTACCAGATGAGTTTATAGCAATCACGGAATCGCCCAAAGTCATTTTCGTATGTTTTATCTGATAAGTAGTCTTTCAAAGCTGTGATGATTCCCGCAAACTGATCGTCTAGCAGGATTTTCTTCAAGCTATCAGCCGCTTGCCTACGGATCGATTCATCCTGAGTTGACTGGAGCAGTTGCACCAACGCCGCGATTGCTATTTCATTACCTGTGCTAATTTCCCCCAAGATAGAAGCCACTTGCCAACGGGTGGATTTATCCTAAGTTGACTGGAGCAGTTGCACCAACGTCGCGATCGCTGTTTCATTGCCGGGGTCAATTTTCCCTAAGCTAGAAGCCGCTTGCCTACGGATGGATTCATTTTTAGTTGACTCGATCAGTTGCACCAACGGCTGAGTTGACTGGAGCAGTTGCACCAACGCCGCGATCGCTGTTTCATTGCCGGGGTCAATTTTCCCTAAGCTTTCAACCGCTCGCCAACGGGTAAATTCATCTTGAGTTGACTCGATCAGTTGTACCAATGTCGCGATCGCTTTTTCATTGCCGGGATCAATTTTCCCTAAGCCATAAGCTGCTAGCCTACGGATGGATTCATTTTTAGTTGACTCGATCAGTTGCACCAACGTCGCGATCGCTGATTCATTGCCCGTGCCAATTTCTCCTAAGCTATAAACCCCTTGTCTACGGGCGGATTTATCCTGAGTTGACTCGATCAGTTGCACCAATGCCGCGATCGCTGTTTTATTGCCCGTACCAATTTCCCTTAAGCTAGAAGCTGCTTGCCTACGAGTGTCTTTATCCTGAGTTGACTCGATCAGTTGCACTAACGTCATGATCGCTGTTTCATTGCCTGTGCCAATTTCCCCTAAGGTATAAACCGCTCGCCTACGAGTGTCTTCATCCTGAGTTGACTCGATCAGTTGCACCAACGTCCCGATTGCTGTTTCATTACCGGGTTCAATTTTCCCCAAGCCATAAGCTGCTAGCCAACGGGTGCCTTCATCCTGAGTTGACTCGATCAATTGCACCAACGTCCCGATTGCTGTTTCATTGCCGGGGTCAATTTTTCCCAAGCTAGAAGCTGCTAGCCAACGGGTGTCTTCATCCTGAGTTGACTCGATCAGTTGCACCAACGCCGCGATTGCTATTTCATTACCTGGGTCAATTTTCCTTAAGCTTTCAACCACTTGCCTACGGGTAATTTCATTCTCAGTCAACTCAATGAGTTCCACCAACGCCGTGATGGCTATTTTATTGCCTCTGCCAATTTCCCTTAAGCTAGAAGCCGCTTGCCTACGGGTGGATTCATCCTGAGTTGACTTAATGAGTTTTACTAAGGTCGCGATTGCTTCTGGATTGCCAGAGCCAATTTTCCCTAAGCTATAAATAGCTTGCCTACGGGTAGATTCATTCTTTGTTGACCTGATGATGTGCACTAATGCCGGAAGCACTCTTCTTAGATCTGTCTCTTCCAGTGCTGCTTTAGCTCTCTCTGCATCTGGCTCTAAAAACGTCAGCCATGTCTGTTTCTCAACGTCAAAATAACCAAAGGCCCACTTGAGAATCTCTGCCACAATTTCATCTGCACAGCTAAAATTCTCAAACTCCCTGATAGCTGCGCCAGCTAGAAGATAAGCTCGATTACCATACAAGTTTGTATTTGTCCACCCATCCTTAAACTCGACTAACGCTTTGATAAACTGTTCCTTCTGCTCATGAGGCACATCCTCTCGCCCCAGCCATAGCAAAATCACCTCTTTCCACTGCGGCTCAAAAATGCGGTAAGTGCCATGTGCTGGGTTGTGGGGGGTATGGTTTAGGAAATAGTGCCAATCTGAAATTGCCTGCGCTGCAAAATATTCCTGGAACGTGGGATGGTAGAAAGCGTAAACCTTCTCACCTCGGTTTTCTGATTCTGCTGCCACTCCCACTTGATTGAGCCAGCCCAACTGGAGCGCTAACCCAAACAAATCTTCATCGGGTTTGCCCAGTACCGAACATACTAGGCGATGTCGAAGGCGAAACTTTGTTTTTTCAGAAGCGATCGCTCTTAGCGCCAATTCTCCCAGCGCCTTGTTCAACTCCTGTCGCTGAGTCGAACTTGTCGGAAATCGGTCTTGTTTCCACTCGTAGAGCGCATCGGTAAACTGCTGGTAAAGCCCTGCCTTAGTATTAGGCAATTCTCCTTGCCCTAGTGACCAAGCGCGACACAACAGGGCCAACCGGAGGGGATTTTTGACCGCATCTTTGATTCGCTCCCGTCCTGGTTGGTCTAACTCAGCCCGTAAGCGCTCACCCCCTGCGGGGCTGCCCTTGAACCAACGACGGATGAACTGTCCCACCTGATCCGGCGTTTGGGCATCTCCATAGCTAAAGTCTAAATTGCGATAAGTATCAAAAGCTTCTAGAGCATTTTTCCCCGCATCCCAAACATTGAGCCGACAGGTTAGTACCACCCTTGCATCAGAAACCCAACCTGTTAGTTGGTTAGCAATCCCTTGTAGGGACAATCCCCCTGTGGTTGCCCCCACTGCCATTTCATCAACCGCATCCAACAGCAGCCACACCCGTTCACTGTTAAATAGTGTACCTAAAGCCTCCTGCATTGCCTCCGTAACGCGCACTTTCCGGGTAGCTGCTTTCAGCCAATCTTGGAGTAGATACTGCTCAAGACTTTTCCCCTGCAAGTCTGCCAAAGATATCCAAATCGGTACATCAGAAGTGTTATCCAGTACCCACGCCGCAATCTTCTGTAACAGCGTTGTTTTCCCCGCTCCCGGTTCCCCAATAATGGCAATTCTTTTGCTTCGCCCTTGACGCAGAACTTGCTCAAAAAACTGATCTTGCTGAAATGTTTGAGCAATTTCATCCTCGGCTTCTGGCTCATATAAGCGGGAACCCTTTTCTGGCGAGACATCGCCACTGCGCCTATCTCGCTGTTTTCGCTCCACCAGTCCCAAGGGCAGATAAATCTCATCCAGTTCAAAGGCGACTCCATCCTCAGTGGTTAGCGGATTAGTAGTCAGTCGCCCCTGATTTTGAGCCAAGCGCATCGCTTGGCAAACTCGCCGCCAGTCAATCCCAGCGCCCGGTTTGCTAGTATTGTTCGGCGGATTCGGGCGAACCTTCTGATCTGTTGGTTCGGACTTTTTCGCTCTGCGACTCTCCCACTCAAACTCAAACTGCTTCAGATTCTCTTGTTTATCCTTGCTCCACAGCTTCAGCGTGAAGTGCCAATCCTCTGAACCCTGAGTTTTTGTGCGATTATCCTCCAGAATCTCTAACCAGTCTTTGAGACGCTTAAGCGCTTCTTTGATTTGCTCTGTGTCTAACTTGCTATTTTGTTGGTATTTGGCTGTCAACTCTTCCAAAAACCTCACCTTTGTCCTGACAACCAGCTTATTCTGTGTCTGCCAGTTCGCCTCAATCTGTAGGCGCTCACTGCCCTCCAATTCGTCATTAGCGTAAGCCAGCAATGCCTCTAAAAGGCGTTTAGTCCGCTCTTGAGCTGTCGGCCCATAGTTTGGTCTTCCACCCATAGATGCCGTCCAAATTCAAAAAAGTTCGGGGAATCCCACAAGTTAAAATACTTCCCCCAATTGCTTCTCCCTGATTCTAAGGGCTTTTCAGCCTTTATAAGATGCTGCTGGCTTGAGTAAGTATCCCCCAAATACTCTGAATTCTATACCTCAAACCGATCACAAACTTTGTCGGGAGGAGGTCAAAGGAAGCAGCGTTGCGCGATCGCCAACTGCAAGTACGAGGCTTCACTTTGCCACTAAAGGGTTTTGGTTTTACCAGAAAGGAGCCACCTATGAATACTAGGTATTTGGCAGCATTGACCACAATTATTTTAGCCACGGGGTTGAACCAGCCCGTAACACAGGCTCAATCCTCCCAGCTTTTACTGAACTCAGTGTTCAACGATGTTCTTGTACAACGCTCTCCACTCAGCCCTAGCCTACAAACAGCAACTGAGCCATCACCGACAGACCGAGGTGCGCCGAGCGATAGAAGAGGAGCGGCAAGCGGTGCTGTAGAACCACCTGTGGCTCAGCCAGAAACCTCACTGTAAGGCGTGTAGGCTTCGCCGTAAAACCTGAGAGCGTCCGCAGACTTCTTGCATAAATTACAAAAAAAAGGGTGATAAGTACTACAGCTACATAGCACAAATTGACTTTTGCAAGAACTGCCCTGAGCTACGCTCTCAACAAACAATAAAGATACTTCAGCTCCCTGGAGATTTATGATGCTTACTAAAACCCCTACAAAACACAACTTTATTAGTACTTTAGAAAAATCAGATACTCAATCAATACAGTCAGATATTACTCTCTTAAAAATAGTAATAGAAAGCTTTATTGATGGCATCTTGATTCTGACCGAGCAAGGAGAGTGGGTTCAGTCCAATGAACATGCTCGTCAAATTTGTGAAAAACTCACACCCGGTAAACTACAGCCGAATTCAGTACCGGAAGAAATCTGGCGTGTTTGCCGAGCTTTGATCGAAAGCCGCAGTTCGTATCCCAACCAGCCAGTAATTCTTGAGTCAGAGATTACCACTGATAAGCAAACTCCTCTTCGTGTTAGGGTTCGATGGTTCAGGTTAAATGCAATTAGCAGTCCTTCTTTGTTAGTGATACTGGAAGACAGATATGAATCTATCCAAAATTTAGCGATCGCTGAAGTGGATAAATACGGTCTGACTCCTCGCGAAGCAGAAGTTTGGTTACTTCAGCGGACTAACTACAGCCATAAAGAAATTGCCGAAGAACTGTACATTTCCCTGAATACGGTCAAGAAGCACCTGAAAAATATTCATGCTAAGCGAAAAGCTTTCGCTACTAAGCAGGCTGAAAAATTACCCAGTTGGGTTAGTCAACTGGGTTAAGTGCAAGAGTGACTAATCAGTTGACCTAGGTTCGCTAGCTTCTGCTCTAAGAGCATCACCCGGTTTTGGAGGTAAGTGATCAGCGCTTCCATTAAGCGGAGCGCGATCGCACTGTTCCCTAACCAAAGCCCATTCCTCTTTGATGTAGCCTAAATCTTCCGGCTTAGCCACGTAGCTTTCGACATAGCCGCAAGTGACACAAATATAGGTATCCACAGGAGCATAACGATTGCCAACGATTCCGTAGCCTAACGTAATTGTATTGAGTCCGGGAAATTTTCTATTAGTGTTGCAAAAAACTTCACGCGAACTACACTTAGGACATTGACCGCTTTTCATCTAATGATTGCCTCAGCGCTAAGACCCTACTGAATTCTTTTTCCCTGATTGGTACTACACAATCGGGATAATCTGACTATTTGATGACACCGCCATCGCCGCCCCTTTGCTGAGTTTGCCTAGTTGCGTCGGGTAGACCCTGACCCTGAGTAGCACTAGATTGGTGGCTTTCTTGACACTCTCCGCCCTCTTATGTGCGGAGATTCTTGGCTCATAGACACGCCGTTAAGTTGTCGCCGCACTGGCAATACTTAAACCAAATACCGTAGAAAACTACCAAGTATCGAGCTTAACTTAGACAATCCCAGAGGGCTTATCTCCCCAATCGTTCAGGTACTTATTGTAAGTTCTGGGTGATGTGTTTCGGTATAAGATATAGGGCTGTAGACTCGCGCTAGTTGAGGAGAAAAACCCAAGTGCTCACACTGGGCGTCAATATCGATCACATCGCCACGATTCGACAGGCGCGGCGAACGGTGGAACCCGACCCGGTTGCGGCAGCTGTGTTGGCAGAACTGGCTGGTGCTGATGGCATTACAGCACATCTACGGGAAGACCGGCGTCATATCCAAGACCGGGATATCCGTGTGTTGCGACAGACGGTTCGGACTCACTTGAATTTGGAAATGGCACCTACTGATGAAATGGTAGCGATCGCTCTCGACATTAAACCCGATTATGTCACCCTCGTTCCCGAAAAACGCGAAGAAGTGACTACGGAAGGGGGACTGGATGTCGCGGGTCAAAGTCAGCGCCTAAGTGAGATTGTCGCCAAGTTGCAGGACGCTGGGATTCCCGTTAGCTTATTTATCGATGCCGACCCCGCCCAGATTGACGCTGCTACCCAAATGAAAGCTAAATTTATCGAGCTGCATACGGGTACCTATGCTGAGGCAAGGGATGAGGCGAGTCGGGAGAAGGAACTAGCGGTATTAGCCAAGGGGTGTGAGCAAGCGATCGCTGCTGGTTTACGAGTCAATGCCGGTCATGGTCTCACCTACTGGAATGTCTACCCTGTTGCTTCCCTCGAAGGTATGGAAGAACTCAACATTGGTCATAGCATTATCTCACGAGCGTCTCTTGTCGGTCTAGAACGGGCTGTCAGAGAAATGAAACAAGCGATGCGGGGGGAACTTTGAGCATGAAGCGCGTTGGTATTCGGAAAAGGTTCCGAATAAGGAGACGCGCCCCGTAAGGGTTTTGAATAGACCTCTTGCAAAAGTGCTGAGGCAAGGATTTATAACCACAGATGAACACAGATAAACACAGATGGATTTGATAGCGTTGATCGAGTTTTGCAAGAGGTCTAATTAACACGAGTAGATAACAGCTTTCTTACAACTAACGACGAACAAGTAACAACTTTCCCAGATGCAAACTTACTACTACGTTTTGGCCAGTCAACGCTTTCTCCTGGAAGAAGAACCATTTGAGGAAGTGCTGAAGGAGCGCACCAGGCACTACCACGAACAGGAAAAAGAAATTGACTTTTGGTTAATCAAGCAGCCTGCCTTCCTGGAGGTACCCCAAATGGCACAGGTCAAGCAAGAATGCCCCCAACCGGCGGTGGCTGTGATTTCGACCGATCCTAAGTTCATTACTTGGTTAAAGCTGCGCTTAGAGTTTGTCAAAACTGGCGAATTTCAAGCGCCATCCGAGGCGATTCCTGACCCTCTAGCCTCTTTGGTATCAGCGTCTTGACTATGAGTTATGAGTCAAATAGGCAGTTGAAGGTTGAAGGTTGGAAGAACTTTAAACCTTTAACCCTTTCTTTCAACCTTCGACTAGTCTTAGGCTCTGCGCTGCTAGCAATTGCTGGTTTGATGAGTGTTGCTGGCTGTGCGACTGCGCAACAAGCAGCCTCTCCTTGTCAGCCACCACAAGCGGATGAGTATCTTTTGTTTGTACTCAGCCAGACAAGGGAGAGTCAGGAACACCTTCAACGGACTTTGCCACCGAACACCCAGACTACTTTTTGTCGATATTTAGAGGACAAGGTAACGCGCATTGCGGGCTTCACAAGTCTTGAGGATGCCAACAGTTGGGCCCGCTATGTGAAGGAGATTGTGGGATTATCAGCATTTGTTGTTCGACCACCACCAGCAAGGCTGTCTGCTAATTCCTCTGCCTACAACCCTCAGCCCTTGGGTGATGGTTATGCCGTGTTGGTGGATTACTTCAACCAGCCTGAAGTTGCAGCTCAGGTAAAGCAACTATTAGGTAGCGATGTGGGCTTGGTTTCTTATGGTCAGCGCCCTTATTTACTAGCCGTGTACACAACCAGCCAGCGCAAGGCTAACTCGATGTTGCGGCAACTGAGCGATCGCGGTTTTTGGAGCATGGTTGTTGATAGCCGCCGGGTGACGCTCCTCAGATCGGTTGTGAGTTTCTAACTCTACCTGTAGGGTGCCTTAAATAACGCAGCCTACAGGTAGAGTAACTGCGTAAGTCCTAATACGCCGGAGCCGCTAAACAGGAAATGGCTAGACCCAGAGCCAAACCGACAATCACCTGAAAGGGTGTATGTCCGAGTAATTCCTTGAGGCGGTCTTCGTTAA
>CBDTXL010000201.1:0-8066 GCA_965364435.1 uncultured bacterium | reverse complement strand
TGACGCGGCGTTGTATCAGGCAAAAGAAGCAGGGCGGAATAGGTACTTTCCTCAGCTTTCGGCTCTCTAAGTACACGTCACCATAAGAGGGGTACGGCAATCGTTTGGTTGCTCAATAACCCCACTCAGTTCTTAACGTTGAGATTTTCGACCCCTCCCCTAAAAGGAGAGGGGAGTAAGATTTCCGGCTCCCCCTTCCAAGAACAAAAGTTTTTCCTTTTCCCTCCCCTGGTAGGGGAGGGTAGGGAGAGGTGGGAAGCCGGAGCGAAGGTGAGGAGCTGGGGGGTTAGGTTTTTCGATTTGTTGAGAATCGTGCAAGATCTCAGTTTGATGCCACATATTACTGAGGAGAGTGGGAGAGGGCGGTATTTCTATGTGTGGCTCATAAAAAAAATGCTATCATACCGAACCTCTGCGGTAAAAAACTTATAAGACAAGTAGGGAAGCCACCCAAATAGGTAGCAACAGATGGCGGTGGGAAGCTACCTACATAGTTCCTTTGCTTCCTTGGCTAAAGAATTTGCCTTTATCTCAAAAGCTGTGTTATGCAAAAATTCTTTAACAATTTCTTTGCTTCAGAACCATTTATTCTTCATGAGCCTTGCTATCTTTGGAAACCAGAGATGGTGTGGCTACATGTTATTTCTGATTCTATAATTACAATAGCCTATTACTCAATTCCACTTTCCCTAGTCTATTTCCTCTACAGGCGACGAGCTGTACCCTTCCAGTCACAGTTTTTAGTGTTTGGTGCCTTCAGCGTTGCCTGTGGCACTACCCATATTCTGAACATCTGGATGCTTTGGTACCGGGTCTCTTGGCTTTCAGAGTGCTTCAAAGCGATCGCCGCTACTGTTTCTTTGTACACCGCTTGGAAGCTGATCTCGTTGATTCCTCAAGCGTTGCCTCTGTCTAGTTCAGCCCAGGGGAAAAAAGCAAAGCAAGCACAGGAGGCATGGGGCGATCGCGATCGCGTCAACGGAGTCGCTCCGTTAGCGGTAGCGTCTAAGGAGCTAGCGGTAGCAAGTCTACGCCCTCAGCCCAGGCTACCCTTGGGGGACGCCACAGGCAATGGTAAACGAGCATCAGCGCTGCTGGATGTTAGCGTTGGCAAAGCGGCGACCGAGGAGCTAGTAGAACGAAGTTGCGTGGAGCTACCGCGATTAACACAGAGCACAGATAGCCAACAGCATTTGGTCGAAGACATCACTGCTAATCTCCCCGCCTCTATCTATCGCGCCGTTCTGCACCGTGATGGCACGCTCACCTTACCATTTATCAGTGACGGTTTAGAGGAAATTACTGGCATCAATCCAGACGAGGCGATCGCTCATCCAGAGCGCTTGCGTGAAATGATTCATCCTGATGACCGGGCACAGTTCCAAGAGTGGTTGAGAAATTCCTGTCAGAGCCGTCAGCCCTGCCACCATGAGTGTAGGATTATTGCAAAATCTGGTCAAGTTAAGTGGATTCAAGATAGTGCCCGATTTCATGCAGACAACAATGGCAATGTAGTCGTGGACGGAGTGACTCTGGACATCACTGCCCGGAAGCAAGCGGAAGCAGCGCTGCGGGAGAAAGAGGAACATTACCGCTCAGTGGTGACAGCGATGGCAGAGGGCATCGTCTTCCAGGAGGCCAACGGCGTTATCCGTGCTTGCAATCATGCGGCTGAGCGTATCCTTGGTCTAAGTGCCAAGGAAATTATCGGACGGACTTGGATAGACCAACGTTGGCGATTTATTAACGAAGACGGCTCTCCCTGTGTTGATGAAACCAACCCAATATCCATTGCCCTGCGGACAGGCAAGGCTTTTATCAAAGTCGTTCAAGGCATCCAGAAGCTCGATGGTACGTTGACTTGGATTTCTGCAAGTTCCCAGCCACTGTTTCGAGGTAACGAGACTAAACCTTATGCAGCCGTGGTTTCCTTTAGGGACATCACCGACCGTAAGCAGGTGGAAGCGGCGCTAAGGCAAATGCTCCAACAAGAGCGACTCCTAGGGATGATGCGCGATCGCATTCGTCAGTCGTTAAACCTGGAGGAAATTCTCAACACCACCGCCTTGGAAGTGCGGCAATTTCTCCAAACTGACCGAGTCATTATCTACCGCTTTGACTCGGATAGCAGTGGAGCTGTTGCCGTAGAATCAGTGAGTCAGGAAGGGCTGCCGCTTCTGGGAACGAGCCTAAAAGACCCTTTGTTCGCCGAACCCTGGCTTGAGACTTACAAAAACAATCCCACCCAAAGGATAAAGGCTGTCTGCCCTATTGATCTGACTCAGTCTTACTCCGATTTAATCGAGGGGATTGAGCTGAGTAGCTTCTTAGTAGTTCCGATCATTTTTAGCAGTCAGCTCAATCCCTTGAGTTCTGGACAAAAAGCTGTTTTCAGTGAGACGAAAGCTCAAGACTTGCTCTGGGGACTGTTGGTTGCTCAGCATTGTACCGCTCCCCGTCAGTGGCAACAGTGGGAAGTCGAGTTACTTGAATCACTGGCTATTCAGTTAGCGATCGCAATTCAGCAAGCCCAACTCTATCAACAGCTAGGAGAAGCCAATTTAGAGCTTAGTCGCCTCGCTGCCATAGATGGTTTGACCCAACTAGCAAACCGACGCCGGTTCGACGAATACTTTAACAAAGAGTGGCGGCGTCTGGCACGGGAACAGGCACCATTGTCGCTGATTCTTTGTGATATCGATTGTTTTAAGCTCTACAATGACACCTACGGTCATCCTGCTGGTGACATCTGTTTACAACAAGTTGCTGGTGCGATTCGTGGTGCCGTCAGACGCCCTGCTGACTTAGTCGCCCGGTATGGGGGTGAAGAATTTGCGGTGATTCTGCCCAACACTACCACTGCCGGGGCTTTGCGTGTTGCTCAGACGATTCGCGATCGCCTCCGACAATTGAAAATTCCTCATGTTGGCTCACTCGTAAGCCAGTACGTCACGCTCAGCATGGGGTTTGCCAGCCTCATACCCACCCCAGACACTTTTCCGACTGAGTTGATCAGTGCTGCTGATGAGGCGTTGTATCACGCTAAGGCTGCCGGACGCGATACTTGGTACGCACACCCTAGCGCATCGGTTCATTAATTGTAGGGGCTGCACCTACGAGAAATCGATGTACGGCGGCGGGGGAACCTCACAAGAGAGTGGGTGTGGGGGAAAGCCGCCGTAGTTAGTGGTTAATGGATAGTAGTTAATCGGGGCGAGCAATTAACGCCGCTGTGTAAAGGCTAAGTATAATCCCCTACTAACTACTAACAACTAACCATTAACTGAAGCCTCATAAGTTTTGGCAAGAGAGCTTAACCTATACCTTACTAAATTAGAGGCAAAAAATCCGGATAATCTCTATTAGATTCGTGACTTAATTCAGTTATTATGTGCCAGTTGAAAAACAGTCTACTAACAAAATACGCTAATTTATTTAAGTGCTAATCAAACTTATATATAAGCACAATCAATCACTATATATGTTGAAAGAATTAGCTTTTGATTTAATTATACATTCTGCCAATCCAAAGCAATCCACTATAATATTCATTCTCCCAGCCCATTGATTTTTTTAAGCTCATTTATCGAAAAAACTTTTTCAATCTATTGGAACCTTTTGTTTCTTCTCAACGACTTGGATAGTAACAACACAACGATACGCCCTTACACGTTGAGAGAATTAACTATGAAACTCACACTTAAGTCTGTTGTCACCCTTTGCGCTTTGGCCGCTACTGTGATTGCTCCTGCTTTACTATCTGCTGGTAGTGCGTCTGCTAAACCAGCAGGAACAAATGCTAGCTACGTTGGTGCTGGTGTGGCAGCTGGTGTCACCAATGGTGGTAGTGCAACAGGCG
Organism: uncultured bacterium; assembly: GCA_965364435.1. Taxonomy (GTDB): domain Bacteria; phylum Cyanobacteriota; class Cyanobacteriia; order Cyanobacteriales; family Coleofasciculaceae; genus CBDTXL01. Next base: position 4,207 of record CBDTXL010000201.1, on the reverse strand, counting down.
GCGACGCGGCAACTTTTGGTGGCAATATTCAAGGTCGCATAACTACTGAAAAGGCACCCGTTTCTGTACGCGGTGCTGTGCTATTCAGTGATGAAACCAGCGCCATCATGCCAATAGTTACCTATGATGTCCCTGTCACCAACAACGCCAACCTTTACGTCGGTGCTGGCTATTCCTTCGTGGAATCAAACGGAAAACCGACTCCTCTGGGTAACCAAGATGCTCCTGTAGTGACAGTAGGTGCTGAAGCCGCACTTGGAAATAACATGGTTGTCTATGGCGATACCAAGTTAGGCATCAATGCTTACCAAAATAGTTCTGCCTCAGCTCTCAGCGTCCAAGGTGGTGCAGGCTTCAGATTCTAAAGAAGCTACCAGCTTTTTAGGTTAGAACTTATCTTTATACAGGCTCTCCCTTGCATCTGTATAACTCTCTAGGACAGGCTTTCAAAAGCCTGTCTCTTCCGTTTTAGTCATTAATCCAAAATCAGGGCAGTCAGTTCTCAACTATCGACCACCATCAGCCATCCTCTACGTGAGGCATGAAGCAATCGCTTGATAAGGCGGTTATGTTGGGGATTTAGTGAGGAACCTCTGCTAATTGACTGGAGGAGATGTAATTGGGTGCGAGAGATTTGACGTGAGCAAAGGGATTTGCTGTATAGCTCTTCAAGAGCTAGAGAGAAGTCAATTAAAGAGTGCATGATTAAACCCCGTAAATCCAGTTATTAAAAAATGTGATGAGCTATGTTGTTATCTTCTGACTAGTCTGGAATTTCTCTAAACAGAGGACTTCTGTCATCAGAGGGATTTACTGAGGGAGACTGCTTAAACAAAAGACTTAAAGTAATAAACTTTATAAGTATTTATAACTAGCTAGTTGTTGAAGTGGGGAGGCAGCCTCTCCTCTCTTATGCTCTTCATTGAAGAGGCACAAGTACAGGTGAACTGATATACTAGAGAACTATCCTAAACTGTAAATGTGCGTTTCAAGGGATGCCTGCTGAGTACCGTGACGAGCAAGCGATCGCTCGTTGGTTCTCAGACGAGCGCTCACCCTAGAGCGTGAGCGGTGTGCGACAGCAGCGTTTCTAAAGCAGATTCATCAGTGAGGTTACCCTAACCCCTCTAAAAGGTTATCGCACAGATTTTATGATTTCTAAAGCCGTCGCACAGTTTGGTAACGCTAGTATTAGGATCAGATATTGACCGGAATCCCGACCGATTTACCGGCAAAAGCGTTCACTTGTTCAGACTTGTAGCTCCAATGGTTAAATCTCAGACCCCCCCAGTCCGCAACCCTTCTAAGGTCGAAGCAGGTCAAAAACCTTCTAAGGTCGAAGGAATCAAAGAACGCAGCAACTTCTTGCGTGAACCGGTGGCGACTGAGCTGCTGCAAGACACGAGTCACTTCACAGAAGATGCCATCCAAATTCTCAAGTTTCATGGCTCTTACCAGCAAGACAACCGCGACAATCGGGTAAAGGGTCAAGAGAAGGATTACCAGTTCATGTTGCGTACCCGTAGTCCGGGTGGGTTCATGCCACCAGAGCTGTATCTTACCCTCGATAAGCTATCTGAGGAGTATGGTAACCACACGCTACGAGTTACTACTCGCCAAGGCTTCCAGATTCACGGCATCCTGAAGAAGAATTTGAAGGAGGCGATCGCTTCAATTATCCGTAATATGGGGTCAACGTTGGGGGCTTGTGGCGACCTGAACCGCAATGTCATGGCTCCACCAGCTCCTTACAAGAATCGACCAGAGTATCAGTATGCCTTAGAGTATGCCAATAAGATTGCTGACCTGCTAACACCTCAGACGGGTGCTTATTACGAGATTTGGTTGGATGGCGAAAAGGCAATCAGCGCTGAAGAAGACTCGGAGGTGAAAGCGGCGCGGCAGCGCAATACCAACGGAACCAACTTCCCTGACAAAGAAGAGCCAATCTACGGGGAATACTACATGCCCCGGAAGTTTAAGATTGCAGTGACGGTACCGGGGGATAACTCGATTGACCTTTACACCCAAGATGTCAGCTTGGTGGTAATTACAAATGACCAGGGAGAACTACAGGGATTTAATGTTCTTGCAGGTGGCGGTTTAGGACGCACTCATAATAAAGAAGAGACGTTTGCTCGGATGGCTGACGCAATTGGCTATGTCGAGAAGGATGATGTCTATGATTTGCTCAAGGCAATTGTAGCAACGCAGCGGGACTATGGCGATCGCGTTAATCGGCGTCATGCCAGAATGAAGTACCTGCTCCATGATTGGGGTGTTGAGAAGTTCCAAGAAACGGTTGAAGGCTACTTCGGCAAAAAGATCGCACCCTACAAACCGCTACCGTCGTTCAAGTACCAGGATTACCTGGGATGGAATGAACAGGGAGACGGCAAGCTTTTCCTAGGCATTTCAATTGAGAATGGTCGGGTTAAAGATGAAGGCACCTTCCGACTTAAAACGGCTTTGCGGGAAATTACCCAGCAATTTGCCCTACCAATGCGGTTGACGGCAAGCCACAATCTGATCATTTATGAGATTGAACCGTCTCAGCAGCAAGCGCTTGAGCAGATTCTTGAGCAGCATGGGATTCAGATTACTCCAGAGGGCATTGAACCCTTAGTGCGTTATGCAATGGCTTGCCCTTCATTACCGACTTGCGGTTTAGCGATCGCTGAGTCAGAACGGGCGCTTCCTGGTATAATAGACCGGATTCGGGCGCTCTTGAACCAATTGGGTTTAGAGAAAGAGCATTTTGTGGTGCGGAGTACAGGTTGCCCCAATGGCTGTGCTAGACCTTACATGGCGGAGTTGGGGTTTGTTGGCAGTGCGCCGGATAGTTATCAAGTTTGGCTAGGCGGTTCACCCGATCAGACGCGGTTGGCACAACCTTATGTGGATCGAATGTCGATTCATGAGCTGGAATCTTTTCTGGAACCGATTTTGGCTTACTTCAAGCAAGAGCGCAAAGCTGAAGAGAGTTTTGGAGATTTTTGCGATCGCGTCGGTTTTGATGCCATTCGGAAATTTACCGTTGTCTATCAGTCTCCCAAACTAAACTCTCAGTCTGATACCGGCTTGGTTAATGAAGTGATCATGCCAGAGCCATCAATGACACTGGTTGCTGGTAAAGTTCGTTATCGAATTGGTGTGCGCGATGACCTCTACAAGCGTGTTAAAGCAGCTGCCAAGCAGCAAGGTAAGTCCATGACTCAGCTAGCAGCAGACGCCTTGGAAGCTTACTTACAGGGAAATTCAAAGGCTTAATCAAGGTAAAACGATAGCGCAGTAATAGTTTTAGCCTCTTTAATGGCAGAAATTCTCAGAGTCTGACACTTTAAGAGTCCGATTGAGCGGTTACACTGTCTCTTCATTAGACAAGGTTGAAGAACTTTGACTTATAAAAAAGTAAGAGGTAGTGAGTTTTCCCTGCTACAAAGCCACCCGGTCAATTACCGGGTGGCTTTGTTAGAGGCGCAAGCGTAGCGTGTGATTATAGCGGTTCTCGATTGCATGAAATATACGGTAGGGGCAGGAATATTATCGTGCCCTTACAAAAACATGCAAGAGAACCACAATGAGAACCACAATATTGGGAGGAATCTTTCTAACCCCTTGTAAATTCCTGCATAATTCCTAGACATAGCTCAGAGAAGTAATTAGTTGAGGAATTTTTGGTAGCTCAGCCCGCCCTATTTCCCCTTAACTCATTGCAATTCCGCTCAAAGCGAAACAAAAAGAGTAAGTGAGATGGCAAATATCTTCGGCACCCCTGGAAATGACTTACGCATTGGAACTCTGGCAAATGACCTGATGTTTGGTTTGGCTGGCGATGACACCCTCGATGGTGGAGTTGGCAATGACATCCTCATTGGTGGCGTTGGCAATGACATCCTCGAGGGTGGGCTAGGTAATGACATCCTCATTGGTGGGGATGGCAATGATACCCTCGATGGTGGCGCTGGTAATGACATCCTCATTGGTGGGGATGGCAATGACACCCTCGATGGTGGCGCTGGTAATGACATCCTCATTGGTGGACGAGGCAATGACACTTACAGAGTTGACAGCCTCAGGGACGTTATCTTTGAAGGTTTGGATGGCGGCACAGATACCGTCGAGTCATCGGTCAGCTATACACTAGGTTTTGGCCTGGAAAACCTGACACTAACAGGGTTGACGGCGATTAACGGCAACGGCAACA
>CBDTXL010000200.1:0-8067 GCA_965364435.1 uncultured bacterium | reverse complement strand
TGGTCATAGGGTGTCTTCTTCAAATCTGGGAAGTAAGGCTCTGGAAGCCGCAGTTCTATGTTAGATAGAGTTAGAACTAAAAAATTATTGCCAAACTAACTCCTTCTCTCCCCTACAAAGGAGGGCTAAAACCCGAATTTCTCACAAGTCAACAAATTAGTGGTGGGGAAGGTGGGGAAGGTGGGGAAGGTAGGGAAGTTGGGGAAGTTGGGGAAGTTGGGGAAGTTGGGGAAGTTTTTACTCCCTCAACTCCCAAGGGCTCCCCTATCTCCCCCATCCCCCTCATCTTCTATGCCTGTTGGTGAGAAATCCGGGTAAAACCATTTCCTTGTCCCTACCATGCAACGTAGATTCCCCTTTTCCAACCATTCCTTCCACCTGATGCTCTATCTGGAATGGATTCTGTTGGGGATAACGCTGCTGGGAGAGATTCGACCAACCCGACATGGGATTAGTGCAACAACTCTATCGTTGTCGATTCTCACGCTCATGGGCTTTGGTTTGATGGGGTTAAAGCTTCCGACTGGGAAAACCCGTGACAAAGTGCTTTATACCGGGTTGGAGTTTGGATTACTGTTTTTAGCCTTTTTGCTGGACAGCCGACCTGACTTTTTCCCACTGGTCGGTTTAATCATTGTAATTCGCAGTTGTCTGATCTTTGAGCAAGTCGGTCGCCTGATTGTGGCAGGATTGGTATTTATTGCCTTCCTGGTGACGTTGTTTGTACGGTCTGCACGGCACCCACCAAGACACGGACCAATACCAGAGTCTATAGCCAGTACGATTTTGACCCTGAAGCTGAATGCAGCAGTTACCTTTGGACTTGCCCTCCTGTTTATCTTGCTGTTGGTCAATGCGTTGCTTGCTGAACGCCAAAGTCGAGAGAAACTGCTACTTGCGAATGAGCGATTACGCCAGTATGCCTTGCGAATTGAAGACCAGGCAACCTTGCAAGAGCGAAACCGGATTGCCCGTGAGATTCATGATGCGTTAGGGCACGCCTTGACTGCACAGAGTATTCAGTTAGAAAATGCTCAGCTATTTCTGCCACCTGATGCCGAGAAGACAGCATCGTTTTTGCGGGAGGCAAAACAGCTAGGTTCCAGAGCATTGCAGGAGGTGCGGCGATCAATCTCGGCACTTCGAGCCGAGCCCTTGCAAGGACAATCGCTGGAAGTGGCGATCGCAAACGCAGTCAATGAGTTTCACCAAACAAGTGGAATTTTGCCAGATTATAGTATTCAACTATCTCAGCCAATTCCTAGCGAAATCAGCACGGCGCTCTATCGAATTATTCAAGAGTCGTTGACCAACATTTACAAGCATAGTGCTGCAACCCAGGTCAGCATTCACTTTCTGGAGAGTCCGAACGCGATTCAGCTCCAAATTAACGATAATGGTCAAGGGTTCAATCCCGAGCGAAATACGACCGGATTTGGACTCCAGGGAATGCGGGAACGAACCGCGGTGCTGGGTGGACAGTTCTTCCTGGCAAGTCAACTGGGAAAAGGCTGCCGGATTACTGTGTCGATACCGTTACCGAGGTTGGTGCTATGACAGATGTCAAAATTCGACTATTGCTAGTTGATGACCAGAGAATTATTCGTCAGGGGTTGAGAAGCCTCCTGGAAGCCAAACCTGATTTGGAAGTCGTGGGTGAAGCGGAAAACGGACAGCAGGCGATCGCTCAAGTCGAAGCTTTGCAACCTGATGTGGTTTTAATGGATGTCCGGATGCCCGTGATGGATGGCGTTGCTGCCACCCGCCTGATTTGTCAGCAATTTAGCGCGACAAAAGTGTTAGTGCTAACTACGTTTGATGACGATGATTATGTCTCGCAAGCGATGCAATTGGGGGCGCGAGGGTACCTGTTAAAGGACACCCATTCCGATGACTTAGCAGCAGCAATTCGAGCTGTTCATAAAGGCTACAGCCAGATGGGTCCGGGATTGTTGGAAAAAGCGATCGCTCACTCCCCCTCGACTCCTCCCCAGCCTACTCACCTTCCCCCAGAACTGGCAGGACTGACTGCTAGAGAACGTGAAGTACTGTGTTTGATTGCCGCAGGCGCGAATAACCGGGAGATTGCAGAAGCGCTCTACATTTCAGAACGAACGGTCAAAAACCACGTTACAAGCATTTTGAGTCAGTTAAATTTGCGCGATCGCACTCAGGCTGCCATGTTCGTTAGTGCTTTTTTACCTCTGTTGCAGCACTAACTGGGATTGAATCAGGCAGACGAATAATGCCACGAAACTCGCACTAACTGGTAGGTTATTTCTGCTAACCGGCACTAGCTATATCTTGCACCGCGACCAAGTCCCCTGCGCCCTAGCAACCTCGCGACCTAAGCTACAAACGCTAGCTCTCCAGCGACCCTGATCCTCATTCGACAACCAATCCAATAACGTTAACGTACCCTTCAATGAGTCCACCTCCTCACCCTCAACAAAATTGACAGAAAAATCAATTAATACCTCTCCAGATCGCTCCTGCCAAAACACTCCTTCCGGTGAGGTAGCAGGAACTGAACCAAAGGTCGTCAAAGAGAAATTGGAGTAGGTATTGGTCTGGTGAGCCAAAACTACTTCACCTTTAGTCTGAGAATCTTCACCGAAGAAAGTATATTGGAAGTACGCCGCCTTCGCGGGAGTTTCGCCAACTCCCAGAGGAGTCAACTCGGCTTGCTCCGTGGGGACTAATAATCTTTTTAGCAGAGCAGGGAGCATATTTCTTTTTATTTTTCAATAGTATTTTTACTTAAGTTTGAATTCTATTTTTGACTTTAAACTCTATGTAGCCAAAAAAACCAGGCTTTTTAGAAAATTCACGGAATCTTTAAAGTAGGGAACGCAATGTAAAGATTCTTTACATTGCTTGGGCTCTACTATCGTCGGGCAGGGCTAGCAGGAACTCGTTGAGGAGTAGCCTCTCGGAGATCACTGCCTGGGTTAAGGTCTCTAGATGACTTCGAGGACTTGGGGCGTTGGGGCAACTTGGTGAGCGTGATCTCTTCTTTGGGAAAATTGGCGCTTAAGGTTACCTGCCTCTGGACTTCTTCCTGGAAATCCTGTTTTTGTGCATACTCAGCTATCTTGATTTGAGCTTTCTCGTAGGCGGGCGTTTCTTCGGGAATTTCTGATAAATACTTCAAAGCGCCGCTAAAGTCTCTCGCTGAAGCCCGTTTATAGGCTTTTTGTAACAAGGAGTCTGCTTTAATCTGCTCCTTTTGGAGATATTCAGCTAGCTTGGGTTGAATTTTTGTCCCGGTGGGTGTCTCTTGAGGAATTTGTTTGATGAAGGCAATAGCACCTGTAAAGTCTTTGAGTGCGGCGCGTTCGTAAGCTTGTTGTAATAACTGTTGAGCCTCCACCTCCAGTTCAGGTGTGGCTTGTTCGACAAATGGCTCAATTTTGTTTTTCCAAAAGGCAATATTGGGACACTTACGAGCTTCTATTAGCACATCTCGCCAACGCTTCTCATTAAATGCTTGTTCAACGGCTTTAAACTGGGCGGCAGCAGTTTTCCATTCCTGCCGCCACTGTTGCATTGCACTTAACGATTCTTGATAGGCAGAACTGTCGGTTGGAATAGATTTGGCTAGAGCGATCGCTTCTTTGAAATTCCCTGCCTGATATTGTTCCGTTGCCCTCACTAAAAGGTCAACTCCAGGATTAGAGGGAGCAGCATGAAGCAGAGTATAAAGCCCAACTGAAATCGCTACAGCATTAGACGTTGCCATCCCAGCCCCGATTCCCGTCACTAGGGGGGGTAGCTTGGGCCAGCAAGAACGTGCAAATACACGGGCATAAACACCAAGATCTAAGGGTTCGGTGTTGGGAGGTGGGCTTGGCGGTTGTACAACTGAAGGAGAGGGGTTGGATACCTCCTCTTTGCTCATGCCCACTTCTTGCTCCTGAGTACTCACCGTCAGTCTCTTGAGCGCTGTTCGGGCATAGGTGGCAGATTGATAGCGGTGTTTGAAGTCATACAGCACCATGCGGTTAAGCACAGAGGCTAGCGGTTCACTGACTGACACATGCTGTTGCCAGTTGACTTTGCCGGTATCGGGTTCTGCTTGTAATTGCCCTGGGTTCAGCCCTGTTAGAGTCTGAAGGGCAATCATGCCCAGGGCATAAAGGTCACTGTTGGGATAGGGCTGACCGCTGAGTTGCTCTGGTGGTATGTACCCCAAGGGGCGAATCCTCAGGGGGGCATTAGAAGGCTGGATAGAGGCGAACTGCTGTTTGAGTCGAGCAGGATGAATTGAATGGGTAGCACCAAAGTCTATCAAAACGAGGCGACTGTCTGAGGTGCGTCTGATCAGGTTATTGGGTTTGAGGTCGCAATGAATCACTCCCTGGCTGTGAACAAATGCCAGGATGCCTAAAACATCGTTGAGCAATTCAATGCACTGGGCTTCACTCCAGCGTTTGTCAGAGTGTTGGCTTCTTGGGAGTTCTGCACTCAGTGGTTCTCCTATAATTAACTGTTGCACCAAGTAGAATCCTTGGTTGTCTTCAAAACAGTCTAAAAGTTGGGGAATTTGGTCATGGCTGCCCAGTTTATTGAGGGTTACGGCTTCTTTCTTGAACTGACGCCTAGCAATTTCCCATCGATTAGGATGGTTGCCTTTGGGCATGAGGTGCTTGATTACACATTGGGGGTTGCCTGTGACCCAGGAATCTTCGGCAATGTAAATCTGCCCAAATGCCCCAGTGCTGAGAACTTGAACAATTTGGTAATGCCCGTTTAGAAACCTTCCTAATTGAGGTTGAGTTACTTCAGTTTCCAATGCACTTATTCCCGCCAGAATTACCTCGCATCTAAATACCTTCTTTCAGAGACTCAGCAATTTTTCCGGAATCAGCGGTTAATCGGTAGAAGGATAGACGCAAAGACAGGGGGGACGCGGGGACGGGGAGACACGGGGACGCGGGGATGGGGAGACGGGGAGACGGGGAGACGGGGACACGGGGACGCGGAGATACGGAGACACCGATATTTAAGAACGTGGGACAGAAGAATTAGGCTTAATTGTCCATTGCTCTGGATGGGATATCATCGCCACCAATTGGCTCAGTAATTCTTCACATCGCCTATCTAGATATGAAGCTTGCTCTGGTGTTAAATAGCGACACCTCAAAGCAATCTCAATCCAAGTCTGAGTCTCGGCTGCCTCAGTCTCTGCATCGTTCAATTTACTTACAAAAGCGGCTGGATACCTCCGTTTACGCCAAGCTTCTGTAATATTAGCTGCTACGGATCTGGAGGAGCGGCGTATCTGATCTGAAGCAAGAAAAACGTTCTTCTACTGGAAAAGTTTTGGTAATTTCAAAAATTTCCATTGCTATTTCTATCGCATTCTGCCATACCCGTAGCTCCTTAAATGAACGGATGTTTGCCATGAACCATATTCCTATATCTATCTCTCTAATTCTCCGCGTCCCCGCGTCCCCGCGTCCCCGCGTCTGCTTATCGAGAGTGCCATTCGGGTCAAACCCCCTCATCAATTGACTAACAGTATCTTGCTATTGAGCTGCCTTCTGGTCTAACCTCGGTATTACGCTCTTTGACAACGCAGGGAACATCCTATCAGAGGTTTCGGCTCATGCTGTTTATGCCCCTCAATGTCCTGATCATCTGGCTGGTTGGACTGCTGTCCATCGGGATATTGGGCGGGGGTATTTACATTCTCTATGAGTGGTACGAAGGTGAACTCGTTGGTATGTCCTACTTGTTGAGTGGACTGGCTATGGTTCTCTGGTCTTTTGGCGGTCGTTTTATCAGTTTGCCGCTTTTTCGTCGCCGAGGATCGGATGAACCTAAACGCATTCGCTCTGGTACTGTGAAGCGCGTGCCGCGTCCGGATGGTACTGTGCTTCAAGTTGAGTTCTATGGCCCTGAGGATGCTCAACCGATTATCCTGTCCCACGGTTGGGGACCAAACAGTACTGTATGGTATTATGCCAAGCGACAACTAAGCGATCGCTTCCGAGTGATTGTTTGGGATTTGCCGGGGCTGGGAAAATCGAGTAAGCCGAAGAACAACGATTACTCCCTGGAAAAATATGCCCGTGACCTTGAAGCGGTTGTTGAACTAGCGGGGGATAAGCCTGTTATCCTACTCGGACACAGCATGGGCGGTATGCTCACCCTCACATTCTGTCGGCTTTTTCCGGAACATCTGGGGCGTCGGGTGGCTGGCTTAATCCTTGTAGATACTACCTACACCAATCCGGTGAGGACTTCTATCTTTAGTAAGTTCTTACGCATTGTGCAGAAACCCTTGCTTGAACCTTTGTTGTACCTCACCATTGGGTTGTCGCCTCTGTTGTGGCTGATGACGTGGTTGAGCTATCTCAATGGTTCGCTGTACCTTAGTGTAGAATTATCGGGATTTAAGGGCACCCAAACGCGGGGTCAATTAGACTTCTCTGCTTTCTTATCCGCATTGGGTTCGCCCGGTGTTCTTGCTCGCGGCACACTGGCGATGTTTAATTACGATGAAACGGCGATGTTATCGAAGATTAATCTTCCGGTGCTGCTCGTCGTTGGCGCTTCAGATATCGCCACTCGCCCCGCCGCGAGTATTCGGATGAAAGCGGAGTTGCCTCAATCTGACCTCGTCATTTTAAAGCCTGCTGGACACATGAGTTTGATGGAGCAGAATCAGCAGTTTGCCGAAGCAGTTGAAAAGTTTTCTGTAGAGCGACTGGAGTAAAGTTGGAGTTATCACTTCCCTTTGCAAAGAAATATGAGTACGGCAGAAATAGCTAGGACGGCGAATCGGTTGGTTTCAGCATACGAGAACTTCGGTTTCCGGTTACTAGCGCGACTCGCTGAACAGGATGCTGACAAGAATGTTTTCATATCTCCCTTCAGTGTAGCGATCGCGCTCTTCATGACGTATAACGGTGCGCGAGGTGAAACAGAACAAGCAATCGCAGAAACCCTTAGTTTGACGGGACTAAGTCTAGAAGAAATCAATGCAGCTAGTGAATCACTGCTGTCAATGGGGGATAATCTTGATCCTCAAGTTAAATTAGCAGTCGCAAATTCGATTTGGGTACGTCAGGGCATCACACTCGCTCCTGATTTTATCCAACGACTTAGAGATTCCTACGAAAGCGTTGTCACTAACTTAAATTTTGGTAATCCTGAAGCGGCAACAGTTATCAATCAATGGGTTTCGGATAAAACTCAGGATAAGATTAAGGAGTTAGTTACGCCAGATATTATCAGTAATGCAATTCTAATTCTGATCAACGCAGTCTACTTCAAAGGAACTTGGGCAAAGCAGTTTGACAAGGATAGAACAGAGGAAAGAGATTTTACCCTGCTTGATGGAAGTCACAAGCTCCATCCGATGATGTCTCAATCAGGGCGTTATCCCTATTATGAGAGCGAAAATTTCCAGGCTGTCAGCTTGCCCTACGGTGAGGGGCGTGTCAGCATGTACATCTTTCTTCCAAAGCAATCCCTTCCCATTGGAGAATTTCAGGCGCTGCTCAACGCACAGAACTGGCAATACTGGATAGCTAAGTTTGATGAGAGAGAAGGTGATATTGTTTTGCCACGGTTCAAGGTGGAGTACAAAACAACACTGAAAGGTACCCTTGGTGCTCTCGGTATGGGTGTAGCCTTTGAGAAGCCAGATTTTGAAGGAATTGGTGCGGGAGGTTTGGTGATTAGTGAGGTAATTCACAAAACCTTCATAGATGTCAATGAAGAAGGTACAGAGGCAGCCGCTGCAACTGCGGTAATGATGGAGAGAATGGCAAGCTCCCAATCTAGGAGTCGGTTTAGTATGGTTATAGATCGTCCGTTCTTCTATGCAATCCGCGATAGTGACACAGGGGCATTGTTGTTTATGGGCTTCGTCCTAGATCCAGGATAGGAGCAATTGTGATGATGTTGCGATAACTCATGACTAAGTTAGATTTGGTATCATTTTTATTAAGTCTAGGTGATTTCCCACTTTAGAAGTTAGCTTTCTCTAGGAAAGTGGATGTCTTTGAATTTGATTGTTTGTTGTGAGATCTCGCCTTTGCTAGGGGCAATTGA
>CBDTXL010000199.1:0-8171 GCA_965364435.1 uncultured bacterium | reverse complement strand
AGAGTCCAGATACCAAACCAATCAAACAAGCTTCCGCGATCGCTAGGCGTCGTCTGGGTATCAGCCATTGGCGAAAGCGCTTGGGAAGGAACACAGGCAACGTTGTCATTTGTCAGGAGCAACAGACCATAGATGCTGGACAACGGAAATAAGTTAAGCTGTCGTGCATTTAAGTTGCAGGTTCCTCCTGTAGGTGGTTGACTGTTGAACGTTGACGTAACTCTTACTCAAGTCTTCGTTAACAGTTAACGGTCAACAAAAAGCCAACATCTCGCAACGTGCAGATTAGATTCACAACAGCTTATTAGTCTTCCCAAAGTTCAGGAAAAATGAAAGTATAGCATCTTATTTTTGGACATTGTTGATAAAAAATAAGACAGAAGGCAGAAGATGGAATTCAGAATAAATTCTCTGTTGATTGACTATTCATCCACTGTCCCTTGTTGGCATCGACATAATTCTAACTCCTGACTTGTGAGTAATAAATTCTATTTCTTAATGGACTAATTTCTACCTGTAGTAGAGATTCCCTCGACAATCAAAGACGGCGTGTAGCAAGGGCCATTCCAGTCGGCGTCGCCACCGAGTGCCACCAGCTGCTTAAGCACGGTGTAGACGTTACCGGCAATCATTGTGTCTTTGACTCGACCCGTAATCTGTCCATTCTGAACGCGGTAGCCCAGTTCAACATTGACAGAAAAGTCACCACTAATTTCGGCACCACCCCCTAGTAATTGGTCTACTACCAGTCCCTCATCCAGCTGCCCGATCAAGTCACAGAGGGAACCTATCCCTGGTTGAATCAGCAAGTTAACTAAGCCTGGGGTTGGATAGCTTCCCATACCAGGGCGAAATCCGCTGCCTGTGGTGCCAGTCCCTAGCAATCTCCCAGTAGTGCGATCGCTATAAAACTGCTGCAAGCGCCCTTCTCTAATAAATAAGAGCGGTTGGGTGGGAGTGCCTTCGTCATCAAAGGGGCAGCTGTAGGGTCCAGTATCAGGTTGCTGAGAGAGGGTAACGGTGTCTGAGGTTACGATCTGAGTCAGGCGATCGCTCCAGGGTGACGATTTCTCTAGTACCCGTTTGCCATTCAACGCCGCCTGAACAGTGTCCCAGAGTAAATCAGCTGCCTTAGCCGTCAACAACACCGGCACACGACCCGCAGGGGGAGAGACGTTTTCTTTTGCCCAGTTGAGGCGTTGTAAAACTTGTTGAATAATTTTCTCGCTTGTAAGCTGACCCCGCTCTGTCTGACCATCATAGACGCTCAAAAAGTCATCGCCCCGCACCCATTCTGCTCCCAGAAAACAGCTGAGTGTGGTATCGGTGTAATGGCAATCCAACCCTAGAGAGTTGACCAAGCGCGTTGTTTCTTCTTCGCATTCCCACTGACCCGTACAGAGGACTTCCGGGTAGGCGTCGCGAACCTGAGCGATCGCTTCCTTGCCCATTTCGACCAACTCTTCCACCGGCACCGTCTCTCCTAGGTCAGGATAGTGTTCTGTCCCGGCATCCGCAAGTTCTACTGGTTCTGGTTCATTGAGGTCGGTCATTGCGATCGCTCGGTCTACTAAATCCTGGGGTTCCACAGGTCCATAGGCAACAGCCAGTCCCGGACGCCCCTCTCGCCACAGGCGTAGCGCCACGCCTTCCGATTGGCTGCTTTCTAGCTGCTTGAGCCGATTGGCTTCAAAAAAGACAGGTCGAGAAAGCGATCGCGACTGATAAACCTCTGCATGCTGTGCCCCTGATTGAGCAGCTAGCTCTAACAGCTGTTCGCTGTGCAGCGTTTGTGGCAAATTGTGAGAACCCATAAGTAAAACCTTTTTGTCAGTGGTCAGTTGCTCTTAAAGGGTTGAAGGTTAGCCGGTAGCACGTTACGAGACTGGTTTCAACCTTCCAACCTTCCAATGAGCGCTACTTTAACTCTTGCAACAGCCAAAATCCGGCAAACGCTTCTGTTGTTGGGCTGGACTGCACGGCGATAAAATGCACCTGTTGAGCCTTCTCCTTGGCTGACTCAAACCCTTTTGCTTCCACCAGGGTTTGGGGGTCTTTGATGTTAGCCAGAATCCAGCTATCACTAGCACCCGTTTCCAGTAACAATCTTGCGAAAGGCTCACTCTCAAATCTCACGAACGCCAACTCTAAGCCTGACATCCAGCCTGCCAGGGGTGTTGCTCTAGAAGAGAATATAATGATGCCGGGAATCCGAGTATCGGGGGCAAGCCCCATCATTGAGAGGGGAAAGGCTTCACCAAAGTCAATGTCCCACTCGTTCATTTCCTTAAATGCCGCTGCTTCCAAGCTCACAAACGCCCACTTCTGTCCCTCCAAAGCGTCTGGTAAAGGTTGAGGCGTCTGGGGTTGATAACGGACAAACGAAGATGCTTCCGCTGAGGCTTGATATCCGGGCTGATTTGGATAGAAGTCCTGTATCCGTTGTTGCAGCCATCGATCTATAGTGTAGGTACGACGACTAGCTTGGGCGGGGATGCCCAGTTCTTCGCAGGCTTTGATGATCATGTTGCTCATCTGACGCCGAAAGAAGCGGATTTTTTTAGGGGTTTGTTTGCTTTTAGCGATCGCTTCTTCTAGAGCAGATCGCAACCAAATAGAATTGACCTGTTGATTAGGACACCAACTGGCATATTTAAACAGCTCTTCAGTTGACTGGCGCGTATCTAAAGGACTCTCGCACAGTAAGACTTCCCATATCTTTTTCTGATTCTCGTCCAAAATCGGACGGGAATAAAAATCTAGTTCCCAAACGATACTCATGCCAAAAAGTTTTTATCTGACCCTTTCCTTCATAATACGGGTCAGGGAGACATCCCTTGGACAAGGCACCAGCACATCAGGGTTGGATACCATTGAGAGTTGTACTTTCCCTCTCACTCCCTCACTCCCTCTCCCTCTTAAAGGTGTGGGAGCTGACAATTTTACATTAAGGTGTATCTATGACCGACGAGCGGACTGAAGTCTTAGCGGCGAACGAAGCTTTTTATCGAGCGTTTGAAAAAAAAGACATTGAAGCGATGAGTGGGGTCTGGTCGCAGGGAACCGGCAGTCTTTGTATTCACCCCGGACGCAATACTCTGCGGGGCTGGAAGGAGATTCGGCCATCCTGGGAACAGATATTTAGAAACACCAAATACATTGAGATAGAGACAGAGATTATTGCGACAGAAGTTCGCGACAATATCGCCTACGTCATTGTGATTGAGAATTTGCTCCAAGTCATCGGTGGCAGAAGACTCCAGGCACAGTCGATGGCCACGAATATTTTTGAGCGCATGGCGTCTTCCTGGTACTTAGTACATCACCACGGTAGTCCCATCATGCGTTGATTAGACTAATGGATACTAGTCAGGTGAGGCTATTTGTTATGAAATCCCTGGAAGGAATTAAAGCACTTCTAAGTCAATATAGCCAGTCTAAATGATTCGTGAAATTCTCTCTTTTATCTTTCTCTGAGTTCTCTGTGCCTGGAGTGGTTTGTTATTATTCATAACTCAAAGAGACTAGCTATATAAGCCGATTATCCAAGATAAATATAAAATTAGTGAGTATAGAAACGGTATAAAGCCCCTTCTTTAGGCAGCGGGTGGATAAGCTGCTCCGTAGGCAATGCGTTAGTTCCAAATTAGCGGATAGAAAATTAAAATTACCCACCCGGCAACGAAAAAAGCAACAAATAGCCCGATCATGATCTCCAAAGACCAGCGTACATTCAAGCTGCCTAGAAGCGGGGTAACAGAGAGCGCCAAGACAAACAAAAACATCAAGATAAACCAAACCATAGTGTCATCACCTTGAATTTTGAATGAAAGACAACTCAATCAGCATATATATAGATCCGCTTTTTTAGGCACGATACTACTTTAGGCAGTATACTACATCCTCCGAAAGGAATACCCAGTTGGATGATTTGTAGATGCTTTTCTTTATAATGCGCGATCGCACTTTGGGAGATGTTGCCAAAGGGCGATCGCCTAACGCATCTGTAGGAAACTGCAACGGTGAAAGACTTATGCCTTCCTTTTCGTGGAAGAGAAAGCACTCCTTAAGTGCAAAGTGCATGAGTCAAGGCATTGTAGAGCGGTGATATTGGTGGAAAAAAGTCTTCTGTTGGATCGATAATTATATATTTTGCTTTCCCAGTTTCAAGGACATGGTAAATTAATACATTTTTCTGATTTAGACTGCAAATTTTTATACCTTTACGCAGTAACCTTTTAAACAAATAGACTGTTTGAATCTTTAAAAGTTGACGGCGCTTGTCTTTATCCAGATACCGATGTAAGGCAAATTGGCGTTGGCGATAAATTTCTTCCAGGCTGGGTATTTTGAATACTCGACAAAAGTCTGCATCTAATCCCGTTTCGGTTTGCCCTAAAGTCATTGAAGCCGTGACTCTCTTCATAAAGAGAATCTGTTTAAAAAAGGAATTGGTTTGGCTGGTTTGAAAATGGAGATAGACGGGACAAATCTGGAGAAGCTCTTTTTCTTCAGCCTTGAGTTTAGTTTCAAAATCCTGGGCTAATTGAATAATTCGGTAAAATTGTTTCCTCACGTCTTCTGCCCCGAATTGACCCTGGGAGCATTTTAGAGCTAATTTTGGGTCAGGAAATATCCCAAATTCGGAGTCATCTTTTCCCAAAATATGCATACCTTTCTTGATACTGTCATCATAAGGATTAATATTGTATAAACTTTTGTTCTGAGCGAGATCTGTTGTAAAGGATTTCAAAAGCTGTAGAAATGCCCTAAGACTCCCATACTTAGTTTGCAAGTTATCGTAAATTTCTTGATGAAAATCAATAGTCACCTGATCTTGACTCCAGGTTTTGATCGGTATCATAAGGCGGTTCTCCTGAAAGGGGCTAGGGGTTAGAGACTGATACTAAGTTGCGGTCTTGCCGTAGTACATAAGGAAGGTGGGGAAGGTGAGGAAGATGGGGAAGGTAGGGAAGGAGTGGTAAGTAATTTCTCCCGCATCTCCCCCATCCTCCCCATCCTCCCCATCTCTCCCTCATCTGGGAGCCTATCTACTACCCTTGTGAACGCAACTCGGTATGAGGACTAGGGGAAGAGTCCTCAAGCACAACTTGGTAGGAGATAAAGAAAAAAGTGGTCTTGTGACAATACAAGACCAACTTAACAAAAATTTTACCTTTTAGTACGAGACTGTGAATCGCCTCCTACGGTGTCGTAATCGGAACCAAGGCATTCTCAGGTAAGTAGCTGCGGAAAATTCCGTTATCAGCCATAACCAGAACGAGCCGCAGTGGATAATCTGGCTCAACTTGTAAATCTGCCCACGGCACAGCCACCTCCAGGCACTGGTTGAGCGCCACTTGAGCGCGACTGGCTCTTGGATGCCACTGATAATCTTCCCCAGCCTCCTGTAACCAAAACGATTGGGTTAGCAGGTTGATACCCAGTTGATGGTGGAACAGATAGTTCAACGGTTCTTCATCCGGTAGTTCTGCCAAGGGCGCAGGGCTGTTGTGCATGGTTCGGTCAGCATAGAACCACAGAAGGTGCAATTCTGATGGGATGTCCTTACCCAGTTGCACACCACTCTTAAAGTCCAGCCGCAAGTAGAAGTTGAGGTGATCAACACCGTACCAGAGGCGCTGGATGGCGCTGCTGCGATGCATGGTGCCCCGTGCCCCACCTATTTCGATGCGACCCGCTTTGTCCCAATCCTGCTCATCCCCCATTCCGTCAATGACAGGATGGATAAAGCTTTGTGGTCGATGGTCTCCCTGGCTCTCGTGGATTTCTACGGGTCGCTTGAGACTTCCAGGAATCGGCTCGTTCAACGCCTGGTAAATTGCACTCAAGTGTTCCCGGAACAATTGGTCGAACATTGCATCCTGGTTTGAGGAATGACCTTCGCCAAACCACCAGAACCAGTCGGAACCTTCTGCGGCATACAAAGCTTCCCAAACTTCCGGGTTATTTTCTTCTGTTGCCTCTGGATGGTTGGCTAACACTTGGCGTGCTTCTGTCAGCAAGTCCCAAGCCTTATTCTTCGCCGGGTCACCAATCCAGGTGGTGAAGCTGCCATCCACCCAGGAACCGCTATGCAGCTGATCCTTAGGAATAGTTTCTGTGGGGGGAAACTGTTCGACAAATTCACTAACCGTTACCAGTTTGATATCCGGATGCTCGCTCAGAGTTTGATAGAGGGTTTCCAGGAAGGGGATACCGTCTTTGTAGTAATGCTCCCAGCAATTCTCTCCATCCAGGGCAATATTGACGAGCCAGGGTTGGTTTAATGATGTGCCACCCCCAGCCTGCCGCTGTTTGAGAGAACGGGCGATCGCTTCTAAATGTCCTACCAAATCAGCTGACGCTCGCTTCGGCTCCATTGCTCCATAAGTAAAGCCAATCAAATCCGATAAGCGATGGTCTCGAAACACAATCGCCAAATCCCCGTGGGGCGTCTCTAGACGATAGGGACGGTAGAGTAACTCCGGATCTAAGACATTCCCCACCTCATCCCGGTGGAAAAAGTGCTTGATTGTACAACCCAACACGGCTTCATCCGAGCAAATCCACTGGAACCCAGCTTTCGCAATGTAAGGTAAAACCTCAGGGCTAACTGACTGCTCCGAGGGCCACAACCCACGCGGTGAGCGACCAAATCGGTCTTGATACATTTCCCAAGATTTCTTCAGGTGTCGGGGAATGTCTTCTTCCCACTGGAAGCGGGATTGCGGCAGGGTCATGTTTGGCACAGCCCGACGCCCAGCATTTGTATCTGCCAGTAAGGGCAGTATTGGGTGGGTGTAGGGCGTTGTCGTCACTTCCAGCTGACCAGCCTCTTGCATCTTCCGGTGCTGGGGAATAATACGACTCAGGATTTCTTTCTGTTTGGAGAAAATGCGTTGGCGATCGCTTAATGTGAAGTTCCGTCCCTGCTTCAACCACCCGTCAATTTCTGGGTCATCCCAAAACAGAGGGTCAATCCAGGCAAGGTTGTGCCATGCCAGCAGGTCGCTGTAATCTTGCCCTGTCCAATTTTCCAGGCACCACGTCTTCCCCTTGTCCTGCCGCGTCCAGTACAGTTCGGCGTAGCGGGGGTGAGGGTCAATCAGAGTGTGGTGATTGCCATCAAAAAAATGCTCAATGATGAATTGCTGCTGTTCAGTGTTTAGCTGTTCAGTGGGCGTCAGCGCCACTTCCAGATAAGGGTCGAAGGCAGTGCCAGCAATGTAGTCTTCAAGTTGCAAAATCAGCGAAGGAACCAAATTCACTGTTTGATGCAACTTTGGATAGCGCTCCAGTAGTAGCACTAAATCCAGATAATCTTTCGTACCATGTAGCCGCACCCAAGGTAGACGGTATTGCCCTGGAGCACCCGAGACGCTGTCGCGGCTTTTATACAGCGGTTGGTGCTGATGCCAGATAAAGGCGACGTATAACGGATGAGACATAGTTTTGAGTTAAGCGTTGAAAGTTAAGAGCTGGAGCTTGATGAATAGTAGTCCTCTAACTCTATAACTCTTCACTACTTAACTCAAAACTTAACTGTATTAAAAGACTTGCTCAACTTCAGCGATTTCAGGAATAAATTCCCGCAAGCGGCGCTCAATACCCATTCTCAGGGTCATGGCAGAGCTGGGGCAAGAGCCACAGGCACCCTGAAGTCGGAGTTTCACAACGGGACCATCTAACTCAACTAGCTCGACATTGCCGCCATCAGCCATCAAGTAAGGACGCATTTCCTCTAAAACTGTTTCGACGTTTTCCGAAGTCAGTGCCAATGTTTGGGACATAGTTTACCTCTGGGGATGTTGTTTTTCAATCGCCACCATGTTCATCCTAGCGTCCCTAGGCAGAGCAGAAATGCTTAGCTTCCAGCAATTAGCTCTGGCAAGCTGGTATGTGGCAAAAGCCAAGAGCTGCCATTATGGTACAGCACATCAACACACCAAAAGCTAATAACTGAAAGCCAAGGACTAATCTTTAAGAACCCATCCGAAAAGTGGATTTGAGAATAGAAACCACAGATGTAGACGCGAAGCGGCTTGCCGTAGGCTACACAGATGAACACAGATGGAAAGCTCATTAGTGAAGGGGTTTTCAGATAGGCTCTTGCATGTTAAACCACTGCCGGTTCCAGTAGCTTGATATTAGAAAAGTTGAACTCGGTG
>CBDTXL010000198.1:0-8179 GCA_965364435.1 uncultured bacterium | reverse complement strand
CCTGCTGGTAATGACGTGACAGGTGTTGGAGATGTAGAAGGAGCGATCGCCTTCGGTTCCGGAGAGCGCATCTCCTCTGGTGTCACTGATGGTTGGGGTGCTGGTGGTGTTGGCTGCTCTGTTGCATCCGTCGTCTTATTAGTAGCTGATGATCCTATAGATCGGCTCAAGTTGAATACTTTGTCCCTTTGAGTAAGGGTCACAAGCAAGATAGTGCCGATGGTGGTGAAGGCGACGACAATAGCGATTATCTCATCCAAACCGATTCGAGACGAGCGTGGCTCAGGCGGAGGTAAATTTGTCATCTGCGCTTCACACAACTAGCAGAAACTATGTCTCCCATCAAGTGATGGGACAGAGTTTCAGTTTACTCACTTCTGGTTTTAGTTTAGCGGCAAAATGCTTTTCAACAAGCGTATTGACTTCTTTGGGGTCAACCCCGGTGTAACGGGATTTGTCTGGCATAACGACCACACACGGACCTGCTTTGCACTGCTTCATGCAGCCAGTACCTTTGATGGCAACCTGGTCTTCTAATCCGCGATCGCGCAAGGATTCTCTCACTGCCTGACAAACCTCACCCGCGCCCCGCCTACGGCAAGAGGATTTTTGACAGACCATTACACAGGCTTTGGTTCTAGGAGCAGCAACGGAGGGCTGGAAGACCCTCTCTTGCTTAATAACAGGAGCAGTTAATTTCACTTGAAAAGCTTTCAGCTTCAGTTCGCCGGTTTTTTGTTTGCGCTTCTGTTCCCCAGAAATCTCTATCCAGTCTCCTGGTGCCAGAACCTCACATAGAGATCCACGCACCTCTTTCGAGAGCTTGATGTAGCGTTCACCCTCTGATGTCGCTACCCGTAAGCGTTTTGGTTTTTCCTCAACGTCACCGACAAAACCGACGAACCGTCCCTCCAGGCTGAAGGTTGAGACTGTCACTTCTTTGTTCAATTTACCCACGCCTAACTCCTAAATCTGCCTATCAATAAACATAACTTTAATTGATAATCTATGTCATCTAACTGACTTCATATTTCTTTAAATTGCTGCCCCCTGCTGTTTTCTTTGGCTGGGAAGTCCACTAGGGCGTGATTATTTCGTCATTTTGAAGCCACCTTGCCGCTCCGTAGCGATGCCATAGCCCCTACCCTCCTTGATATTTTTTCGCAAGTTGACAGCCTCACTGCCCTTTGGGTGGAGTTAGGAGTTTTGAGTTATGAATTGAGTCAAGCGCTTCGCTAATGGCTAATGGCTTCAACGCTCAACTTGCAGAGTTGTCGGAGTGCTGATTGACTTGCAACTCGGCTATTGCTTCCAGCTGTTTGTCCAAACCCCGCACCATCTGGTGCAGAGTTGGCAGCACCTCTAGTGGGATAGGATGACGGGAAGAACGAGCGCGGATTTCGTTTACCTTTCGTTCTAGTTGTTGAGCCAGCTTCAGTGCATCCTGACCAAGCTTGTCTAACTGTTGCCGCTGGTAGAATTTCAAAGCAACTCCGCGCAACACCTGAAGCGTTGCCTCTTCCCCGTGGGTACCAGGCATTACCCGCAAACGTAGTAACAGGGATTCTTGTTGATAGCGTCGCTCAATCTCCACCTGCTTGGGTTGCATGACAGGCAGTAGAGGCAAGTTTACGATGCGCTTGAGTTCAATAATTACACCTTGAAACACCGACAAGGTTACTCCTTCTATGACAGACTGCAAGACGCCGTCTTGGCTCCAGAGAATGCGACCTTGATTGGGTTGCCGCTCGAAATAAAGCCGACCAATTCCACCAATTAACACACGACCCAATAACTCTTGCAACAGATCCTGGGGCGCTAAGGTGGCAATAAACTCTATAGGACGAGACAGATGCAGCGCTTGCACTTCCAAGGGCGGCAGAGCGTCATTTGGCGGTGAAACTTTCGCGTCCGATGTTACAGGCGTGGCAGGCGGCGCTTCTTCGTGCTTTTGAAGCTGCTGCGCTAAGGTCACGGGGGTTGGTAATTGCGGCGGTTGAGCTGGTACTAAAGCTGATTTGCTACTGCTTTCCCTAATCCGCTGAGCCAATGACTTAGACGGTGCCGCATCTGACGGCTTACTCGGCTGGGCGTCCTCTTCTGGAAACTCCTCTAAAATCAGAGTGGGTTGCTCAGCTCGGGTAACTTTTTTATTAGCCTTAGGTGCTGGCTTTGGGGGGGCTGAGGATTTGTGGGTATGGTTCAAGTACGCCGAAAGCATTGCCTGATGAACCTCAGGTGCAATCTGCTCCGTCTTGAGTGAACAGTTCAGGTAGGCCAGGATGTGGCGGACATAATCTAGGGCAGTGGAGTCTTGAGGCGCTACCATCCCTAGTTTGAGGTGCTTTCCTTCCAAAGCAAGGGGCAGAAATTGATAGTAAAGGCAGGCTTCAAAGGGCAGAATACTGTCAATGAGCCGAAACATTTGCTCTGTTTGCATCGCAGAGCTATCTGAAGCCTGAGAGGGAGATGGCGTCAGCTTAGCGGGTATTTCGGACGAAGCTGGGTTGCTTGGTGAGGGGCCCATAAAACTATTCTCCAACCTGAGTATCGACTGGTCGAGATGCCCCAGGAGTATAATTATTGAGAATTTTCTGTTAGGGATTGGAGATTGAGGTCTCCAGTTAGCGCTACTTAAGTTTCCCGGAAACTTTTCGGTAAGAAACTTTGGTGAGAATGCTACCTTACCACTTAACCTCGACGAAGGTCAGCGCCTCGTAGAGCTTGAGCTGCCAAATAAAGTTTACTCCATTCCCCCATCACCTGGTTAACTTTCCAGTTTAAGTCTTTTGCGATCGCTTCTGGGGTTTTCCCCGCTTTCAACTGCTCCAGTAACTGGCGCTGCTCAGGTGTCAGGCTCTCTAAATAGTTCTGCCACTGCACTGGCGTTAGTCCAAGGCTATGTTCCTGTAAGGACGTTTCCAGCCAGTTTGCGACTAATTCCTGCTTTTCTTTAATGGAAAATACACGAATCGCATGGTAGCTGATTTTTTCCCGCAATCGATACACCTGCTTAACCTGCATATTTAAAGCGCTGGAGATCGCTTCTTGAGACTGTCCGTGGAGGTACAGCCGGAGCCATTGTGCGGCTTCCGGTCCCAGGTTTTCGCTTAAGTAAGCCTCAAATTCTTTGCGGACACTCATCCGCAGTGTTTGTTGCTCCTCCCAGGCTTGGGTATCTTGATAATTAGCAACTGCTTGGTTGTCCAACAAACTGACGGGTGTATCCATGTCCTCCAACGTCACTGACTCCGAGATCAGCCGCACCATGTCTCCCTCCGGCACATGAGTCATACCCCCGCGCTGAGAGCGACGCAGGAAGTTAACAAATCGATAGACTAGGAGAGGCTGGTTACGAATCGGGCGTAGACAATACTCCTCGATAGTGGTAAGCAGTAAAGCGTCACGGAGGCGCGTGTCGTCAGTACACTCGGCAATCCAGGCAATTTGCTTCTGGATGTAGCGATCGCTGTTTAATAATTCCTGAATTACTTCTTGCAAGACATCCACGACAGCCCGTTGGCGATCGCGACTGAGGGAAACCCAAGTGCGGATTTTGTTGCGTAACGTAACCAAACCTGCTAACCGAGTCGTCAAATTACGATAGGCACGCTCTGGTCCCACCCCCAGATAGCGCTGTCGCAAAATCCGGTAGCGATAGTCCATCGCTTGCTTAGCAATCGCCAGCTGGTTTGGCATCAGGGCGTCAAACCGCTCTAAGTTGTCTCCGAGTAACCAGCGGATAATACTTTCTTGGGTGGCTAGGCTTTGGTCTGGGTAGTCACTTGCGATGCGAGATCGCCAATCTTGCTCCAGTTCGTCCGCCAACTTTGTCATGAGATTGCGCTCCTCGAACCCCTGTCTTAAAGTTTGCATGACAACCCTCTCTTGCTGAACTGAATTTGTGTGGTAGCGCCCGCTCTTCATTTGAACATGTCTATCTATAGATAGAAGTGATCCCCCTCCCCTAACCTCCCTTTGATCGTCACACTCGCACTTTGACTTGGAGCATTTCCTGGGTGAGACCTCAATCCTCTATCTAAGTGTCCGAGATCACAAAACCTGGGGATATTCGCTCACTTAAGCCAAGTGTTACGTTTCGTAAACTGTAAGGAGCATTCCTATATAGTTCTCAGCAACGCCGATGAAAATTATGCAACCTGAGCAAATTGAGCGGCATTTACAGCGGTTTAAGGATGATCAACAGCTAATTCTCAACCAGGTGGACAATGCGATCGCTCTGATTGACCCCTCGTACCATTTGGTTTTGTTTAATCAACAATTTACGCAAATTTGGGGACTTTCTGCCGACTGGTTAGCTCAACAGCCTCTTTTTCAAGAAGTGTGTGCTCAGGTTGTTGCCCACGGTTACTGGTCTGTTGCCCAATCTGAACAGCTTCAATCTACCCTCCTGTCAGCCGATGCCGAAAACGTCTCCTTCTCGCTAGAACAAACTAATGGCATTCATCTTGAGGTTAACGTTACTGTTACCTCTGCTAGCGGACGCTTGTTTACCTTTCGCGACGTTACTGCCAAAAAGCAAGCCCGAGAGGAAGCAACGCTCATGCAGGCAAGTTTGAACGCCGAAATCAAGCGTCTACGATTTTTACAGGGTCTGACAGAACGGCTACAACCAGCAGTTGAGTTACATGAAATTGGGCAATTTGCTCTTGCATACCTGGTAGAGACGACGGGTGCAGCTTTCGGGGATGTCAAGGTGATTAGTGGTGAGGGGAAAGATGCCCGTGCCGGTGTTCTTACCAATGATGTTTCGTCTCAGTTCATTGCCTCCTACGGCACCCTGGCAGTGCAGGAGATGGAATCAACCCTGAAGCAAGGTATCCCCTACGGACAAGGGCTACTGTGGCAGGTTGTAGACTCTGGGAAGCCTCTGTTTGTCGAGGATTACAAAAACCACCCACTGGCAGTCGCCGCGTTTTGCCACCCCGGCATTGGTCAACTGGGAATATATCCCATTCCCAGTGCCACTGGCAAGATCATTGGCATCTTGACTTTGGAATCCCGCTCTTTGCAGAAACTTCAGGAAGCGCCACAACAGGATATGCTGCTGGCGGCTTGTCGCACGCTGGGCGTCGCTATAGAACGCGCCCAAGCTCAAGAACATCTCCGTCGCGCCAATGAGAAGTTAGAACGGGCCTCTCAGCTAAAATCAGAATTTCTTGCCTCCATGTCCCACGAACTGCGGACACCCCTCAATAGCATTCTAGGGTTTTCAGATTTGTTGCAACGGCAAACGGGCGGCACCCTAACGCCACGCCAGCTGATGCATGTCCAAGCCATTGAGAAAAGTGGTCAGCACCTGCTGCAACTGATTAACGACATTCTCGATTTGTCGAAGATTGAAGCCGGTAAAGCCGACCTCAACCTGGCAACTGTCTCCATCCAGACGCTGTGTAACGAGTGCCTGAACATGATTGGGCCGCGTGCCGAGAAAAAACGAATCGCACTGTCGCTGGAACTCGACTATCGGCTGAAGCAGGCACTCCTGGATGAGCGTCGTGTCAGCCAAATCTTGATTAACCTCCTGTCAAATGCTGTCAAATTTACCTCTGAAGAAGGCACAGTAAAACTGGGGGGGCGGCTTGCCTATGGTTGTCAGCTAAAACAGGAATTTCGACCCGATCGCAGCCCTGTCAATTGCAGTACTCCTTATTTGTGCCTGGAAGTAACAGACAGCGGCATCGGAATTCCAGAAGACAAGCTGCATTTACTGTTTCAACCGTTCCAGCAGGTAGACTGTTCCTTAGCTCGGCGTCATGAAGGCACTGGCTTGGGTCTGGTACTCACTAAGCGGCTAGCGGAACTCCACGGTGGTACGGTTTCTGTGGAATCGAAAGAAAACATTGGTAGTACATTTCGCGTCTGGCTACCGCTAACGGAAATGCGCTCTAGTTTAGCCACTGACACAAGGGTAAGTGACTCTCAACCGCAAGGTTCTTCATTTCTCAAAAATCAAGCATCGGTAGGAGATGCAAAACGAATCTTGGTTGTGGAAGATCAGCCCTTCAACCAAGCACTGATTTCTGAAGTGCTGGAACTGGAAGGTTACGCCGTTGAGGTGATCGAAGATGGTCAAAAAATGCTGGAGACGCTTTGCTCTCCTTTGGTGACGGCTCAGTCGCTACCGCATCTGATTTTAATGGATATCCAGCTGCCGGAGGTCGATGGATTTGAGCTGATTCGTCAACTTAAATCCCACCCCACCTGGCAGAGAGTACCAGTGATTGCAGTCACCGCACTGGCAATGCCTGGAGATCGCGATCGCTGTCTCGAAGCCGGTGCTGATGACTATTTGAGCAAGCCGTTAGACCTGGAAAAAGTCATTACCACAGTGCGCTCTTTTGTCGAGACTGACGTTGCTGCTTCAGATTCCTTGGTTTGAAGCGAAGCGCGAACGGCAGTATTGTACTTGTAATCGTGGGAGTCCTGTGGTTCAATTTCACTTATGTTAAGAAATGTTTAGTTTTCTCATTGAATGCCAGTAGGCTAAGCAGATAGGTTGAAATAAACACAATTGATGATAGCGTTAGCGTAAAGACAAAGGCAATTCAGGGGTATCTACGCAAACGTAAGGATTTCAGTTGCTTTGGTAGTGTATTAAATATCAAAAAAAGTAAAACTGACAAACACTTTTCTTGGTACATGAAAAGCGATTTTGCGCTGACTGTGCCACTTTATAGTTACAGCTTTCTTGTCAGATCCATGCCAAACCCTACGCCCCGGATTCTGCTAGTCGATGATGATCCTACTAATTTATTGCTGCTAGAAGAGCTATTACTTTCAGAAGGCTACGTTCCTCTCACCGCAGCATCAGGAATCGAAGCGTTGGAAATCGCAGCAAAGTCAGTCCCTGACTTGATTTTATTGGATGTTATGATGCCGGAAATGGACGGCTTTGAAGTCTGCCGTCGGTTGCGGGAGAACCCTAAGCTGCAAGCCGTGTCAGTGGTATTTCTCACGGCTTTGGATGATGACGATTCTCGGTTGCGGGGGCTGGAGATGATGGGAGATGACTACCTCACCAAGCCGATTAACAGCAAACTGCTTTTAACTAAAATCGCTAGCATCTTGCGCTTGAGCCAGATGCGATCGCGGCAATCCAAGCAGCAAGTTATAGCCGCTTGGGAGGTTAATGAATTTATCTCAGAAAAGTTTCGGCTATTTGTGCCAGAACAATATCTTAACCGCATTGCCCCCAAAGGACTCGAATCCATTCAACTGGGAAATGCCAGGGAAGAAGAAATTACCGTTTTGTTCTGTGATATCCGGGGATTTTCTGCCATTGCTGAATCCCAATCTGCCATGACAACCTTTGAGTGGCTCAATGCTTTCTTTACCCAGATGAGTCAGGCAATTGCTGCTCATCATGGCTTTATCGATAAATTCCTGGGAGATGCCATCTTGGCGGTATTTGACCGCGTCGAAAAGCACGCAGAAGATGCCCTTAATGCCGCTGTAGCGATGCGACAAAGCCTGAGTGAGTTTAATCGCGATCGCCAGCAGTACAACCTGACACAGCCGATTAACGTCGGCATCGGCATCCACACCGGCATTGGCTTGATCGGTACCGTTGGCTCAGATAATCGCATGGACTCTACTGTAATTGGCGATGTCGTGAACACAGCAGCGCGGCTGGAAGAATTAACCAAACTCTACGGCTGTTCAATCCTTGCCAGTGACGCGACACTGGCTCACGTTAGAGGAAGTTTCAACAAAGTTGATCTCGAAGTCCAGAGCAACGGCGAATTCTCTCCCCCCCTTCAACCAATGTCATACCCCAGCCGCTGGGTTGATCGTGTAACCCCTCGTGGGAAGCAGCAGGTTCTTGATCTTTACGAAATTTTGGGTACACCAACCCAACTGCTGGAGGTGGCGAAGCTACAATCTCAATCTTGCTACAACTGTGGCATCCAGGCATGGCACCAAGGGGAATTTGCCCGTGCGTTGGAATATTTTCAGCAGGTGGCGGAACAAAATCCCGACGACACGATTGCTCGGCTTTACGTGGAACGTTGTCAGACACGACTGGGGTTGATGCCTCAGCAGACGGGCACTTCTTAGGGCACGGGTGAGGCGATTCTCATTGAAATACCTAACTAGCAAAATATCTAACTAGCGGGGGATGCAATTTAGCCCTTGGAGTTTTCATACTGAAATA
>CBDTXL010000197.1:0-8268 GCA_965364435.1 uncultured bacterium | reverse complement strand
TTGGTGAATTTCACCGACAACAACGAAAAATTATTCAAGATCTCAAACTGTATCGTGTTCCCGAAGAGTTAGAGATACTCATCGGCATTCTAATGGGGTTGCTTAGTTAACGCATTGGACAGATCAGAGGAAGTTATCCTGAAAGAGTAGTGGTTTCTATATCACGAACATATTGTGCAGTTGCCTCCTCGATCTCGAACTACTCGCCGAAGCAAAAGTCTTATTAGATTACAATCCAGTACATGCGGTTCTAAAGCGTGCTAGATGACCTATGGCTTACAGCCAGTTCACAACCATTGGCAAAGCTAAAGAGGCTTTCGGTCTTAAAACGCTTGAAGGTGGACGATTTCTACCTCCTACCGAACCCATCGTGCCATCTGGTGCGCTTACAGCATATCTTGAAGAAAGTCTCCCCCTTGTAGCTTTGGCGAGTGAAAAGGCACGCTCGGAAGGAATTATTTACCCAATTCTGCTGGAAGTTCGACGGATATTAAATCGGCAAATCAGTTTGTTCTCTGGGGAAGATTTTACAGTCGATGAAGCAGTTGGACTCAACGGGATATGTCATTTCCTAGTGAGTCGTTCTCCAGAAGTGCTGGAAATTGAAGCGCCTGCCATTGTGATTGTGGAAGCAAAAAAAGCTGATTTGAGAACTGGGTTTGGACAATGCATTGCTCAAATGGTTGCAGCACAACGGTTTAATGCGGCTAAAAATTACCCGATTCCTGCAATATATGGCTCCGTTAGCAACGGTACTCAATGGCGATTCCTCAAGCTGGAGGGTAATACGGTTACTATCGACTTGACGGATTATCCGCTACCACCTGTTGAGCAAATTCTCGGAATGTTAGTTTGGATGGTTCAGAGTGGTTGATTAAGAGAGCGATCGCCCCGACCTTCGATGCTGATTGAATTGGATGGTTGTGTTGGTAGTGATTAATGAGATGTTGGGTTTCCAACGCCCGACCCAACCTACGGCAATGAGCGATCGCATTAAACTCCACCTTCTAAATCTATGCTATCTGTTGCGATCGCGCTTGCACACTGCTGCCAAGCCGCTCGCCCTCACCCAACACTAAAAAAAGTTGATCGCACTTTGCTGATACTCAGAGCGATCGCATCGATACCTACATATAGCCAAAACCAACCTACGCGAGTGATCGCTTTCTTTTTTGGTGTTAGTCTGCTTGCTAAAACCATCAACGCAAAGGTAGGAATCGTACTTGTCCTTCCCATTCACTTTCTAGGCTACACTCAGCCAGCAGTAAGATTTCCTCGATGGCTAAACCTACCGGAACACGACGACTCACCTCAAATACCCCTGGCATCGACAGTCCTGTTTGTACTCGTTCATATGCAAAGTTCGTCATCGTTGCCACATCGTGAGTTAATACAACTCGCCCTTGCTGTGCTGCCCATTCCAAAACAGTTGGATCGTCTGCCTCAGATAAACCCACATCCTGAACGCGAACAATATCAACATCGGGATTTCGACGGAGAACACCACGGACAATCTGATTGTTAAAGTTCTCATCAGCCAAGAATTCAAGCATCTCAGATTACCCTTGTTGGTTGCGCCTCGCTAATAAGCGATCGCGTATCCCAACAGGGTTAAAACGCTTCTCAGCCTCCTGACGAACCTCCGAAGCACGGCGTTGGCGCTCCAAAAGATAGGCATCCACTTCGGTTTTGTGTCCTAGGTAGTAGCCTATCACTGTATAAATGTCTGAAAGCTGAAGCGATGGGTACTGTGCCAAGATTTCTTCTGCCGTAGCTCCCTCAAGGAAAGCTGTAACCACCGTATCGAGGGTTACACGGGTTCCCTGGATGCGGACAACACCATTCGCATCAGTCATGAGTGGAATAGGGTCAACAGTCAGGACAAGTGGCATTTTGATGTGTAGATATTACTAGCCTTGCCTCTCAAGTATAAGGCGACTGAATTTGCGATCTAATGTCCAAGTACATCAGCGACAGACAATCTATTGCTTCTTGACAAGTACGAATGTCTGTTGAAAAGAGGCGATCGCACTTTGCTGATATCCAGAGCGATCGCATCAATACTTACATACAGCCAAAACCAACCTACGCGATCGCACTACAGTTACGTACACACTTTTTTCACGCTGTTAAGTTGGCTGACTTCATCCCACCAAGTCCGCAGTTTCGGAGTTTGAGCAGTAATTGCCTCGAACTCTGGAGTCTGCGAAAGGTAGGTAAAGACTGGAATGAGGTAGAAATCGGCGATGCTCACTTCGCTGCCTAGTAGATACGAGTTACCAACAGCTATCGACTCGATTGCCTCCGCCGCTTTTTGTGCAGGCGCAACGGCATTTTTCACCTTATCCTCATCTGTTTTACCGCCCTGACTCGGCACAATTAGACGCTGAATCACAATTGTCAAGATTGCATTTGGATAGAGACAGTTGTATCGAAAAATGGCTGCTTTAGGCGCAGGTACGCGAGGAACTCATACCACACATGCAAGAACGCGATCGGAATATTGCCCGCAGGCATGGTGGGCATGCGTGGGAATACATGGAGATGAATGTGCTTGACACCTTCGGCGTAGAGTCCGAAATGCACTTTTGCCGGGTGAAGGACGAGGTCGAGTGCGACTTGCGTTTGTCGCATAATTGGACCCAATGCGGCTAATTCAGCGGGCGTGAGGTCGTGTAACCGTTCGCAATGGCGCTTGAGCACAATGAAGCCTTGTCCAGGAACTAAGAGTGGACGCGATCGCAGAAAGAAGACCCAATACGCATCTTCATAGACAATGCCGCCCGGTGGCTGATTGTGACCTGCCAATGTAGCGCACGAAACACATCGCTCATCGCGCATAGGTGATCCAAAGTTGAGTGATGCCTAAAGGCTGTGGTAAGTATAGGTGGATGTGGTTTGAGGTGCAATAGGTGATAACTGATCGGCAAGCTTAGGGAATTGCAAAAGCAAATCAATGTACATCGAGCCTTCAGCTTCAATTAGATGCGATGAATGAAACAATGTACATTGACCTTTCAAGCTAGTATCTATTCTCTAGTTGCTAAAAACATCCTTGATGCTATCAACAATGCCTTCAACAGCATTCTTTGTGTTGTCTACTGCTTTCTCAGTCCGAGCCGCATCTTCATCTGCTCTTTGCTCAATTCGATCCCTATCTCTCTTTGCTTTGCGCTCAACGAAACTATCATTCTCATCCGTTGCTTGATCAACGCGAGCGGCATTTTTATTTGCAGTTTCCTTAACCTTATCTTTCGTATCTTCGATGAAATTCTTGGCTCGTCCAGCATCAACACTCGCTTTCCCTTGAACCTGGCTGCCCACATCTGCTGCGGCGATCAAGTTTGCAGCAGGAGCAGCCATTGCGGCGGTGTTCGAGAAAAACGCACCTTGCCAAACGAAGGTGAGCGCTGACAAGCATAACACAGTTGTCGCCATCCAGCGTCCTGCAATCGAAAGCCGTTTCATAGAATAATTCAGTTTCACAGAATACAATCTCCACGAGATTTAGCCTTCTATTTCTACTTCATCTGCCTCATTGGTCAAATCCTTCCCTAGAGAGAGGTTCTTCCGTTATAAGTTGTTGAACGAATTCACTACTTTGATAGATTGAACGTGGCGGTTCCCGTATTCGTCATAAGCTAAAGCGCATTTAACTTGCACATTCTCAACACAGGATAAAATCGCTCAAATCCTCACCCCCGCTCCCCCGCTCCCCTGCTCCCCCGCCGTCTCCACAAACAAATTAAATGCATAACAGCTTAGTTGCCCTCCCACACCAATTCCATTTTCATCTCCTAAAAGGGGGTGTGGTTTGTGCGTTGGATAGAGGAAGACTAGCTCATGCGGGGTATTCCTGCTGGGGCGATCGCGCAAGCTATTGTAGATGGTACTTGAAAAGAGGCGATCTGAAGAGCTATTCTCGCTTGCGCGATCGCACCGGTGCCTACATACAGCCAAAACAAACCTACATTTGCGATCGCACAATGCCTTCCCTTCACCAACAACCTAAGCGACCTAACGTTCCGATATCGTGACTGCTGATGCAGCAGTTATGACTTATCAAATGGCTCAGTTTTTGAAATAGCCACTCTAGCAGAGAAGAATAGCGTTTTTGCAACTTGGAGATGCACGTATGCATTCCTTTTAAGAGTGAAGTTTCAATTGAGCAATAATAATACCGATGATGGCTAAAATCGCGGTCGGATAGAAAGCGTAGGTATAGCTGCCAAACAAATCCCTGAGTTGTCCGGTGGCTAGAGTTCCTAACAATGCTCCTGCTCCATAGGCAGTGAAGACAATGCCATAGTTCTTGGCATAGTCCTCCGGAGCGAACAGATTTAGGGTTGCTGTCGGTGCGATCGCCAACCATCCCCCTAAGCAAAGCCAGAACAGAGAAAAGGCAACAAGATAGGTCAAACCTTGCCCTTCTCCAGCGTTGAGCATTAAAATCGAAGCAATCAGAATCAACACATAAGAGATAGTTGCCGCTCCCTTCGGCTGAAGGCGATCAGTCAGCCAACCAAACAGAGGACGCCCACACCCATTAAAGACGGCAAATATAGAAACCGTAATCGCTGCGGTGGTAGCATCTAGTTTGATAATTTCCTGTGCTACTGGGCTAGAAATACCGATCGCAGATAGTCCGACAAAGGTGCCGATGGTGTAGCAAACCCAGAGAGCATAGAAGGAAGGCGATTGCCATAGTTGTCGCCGCTGCTTTCCGGTTAATTCATCGATCGCTCTGGGAGTCCATCCTTGCGGTTTCCATCCCTTAGGGGGTAATTTTAGGGTGATTGAGATGACTAGAATAATTGCTGTCAAGCTAATCCCCAGAATCCTAAAGGTAGGAAGAACTCCATAAGCAGCAATTAAGCTTTTTGCTAGCGGTGCAGTCACTAAGGGAGAAAGTCCAAACCCGATGGCAGTTAATCCTACCGCCAGTCCTTTGCGATCGGGAAACCATTTGGCTGAAACTGCCAGGGGAACGCCATAGGCAATGCCAACTCCCGCACCCGCGATTACACCATAGGAAATCGTTAATAGGATGATATTCGTGGTTAGGCTGGAGAGGATATAGCCAATTCCCGTCACCACGCCACCAATCGCTGTAATTTTGCCGACGCCAATCTTATCAATGTAAAATCCCGTAACTGGCATCAACAGGGCATAGAGGACTAACAAGAAGGTGAACGGTAACAAACTTTGGGTGGCGCTAATGCCAAATAAGTCCTCTAGAGGTTTGCGAAAAATACTCCAAGAATAGACTGTTCCTAGACACAGTAGGACAACCGACCCTAACGGGATTAAAAACCATCTGCCTTTTTCTGCTGGCAAGCCAAAAAGGCGCACAGATTGCCAGTTATTCATAACATCTCCTACACACAACCGATCTCTGGCTTTGTTGAGAGGAGGATATCAGTGCTGAGGTTTGAATTTTAGTATGCACGAACACTCCACGGATCACAGAAATGTTTTCATGTACAGGCGATCTGCTGTGCTCTTCTCGCTTGCGCTATCGCACCAGTCCCTATATGCACCCAAAACCAACCTACACGAGCGATCGCTCTCTTTATTCAGGCTTGTGATCGCATAGAGGAGGTGAGCGCCTTCAATTCTTAAGAAACAGCAGGAAGATTGTAATCGGAATGGCGATGTAAGCGTAAGAACGCACATTTGCAATGAGCATAGTTTGAGCGAGATTAGTAGTTTTCTCTGACAAACGGCGAGACACCCAGAAAGATTCCACAACAATACTCAGGACAAGCCCTACAGAGTAGTAGATTGCTGTTGCTAGCAGTTGCAACACCCAGTTATTCGTAGAGTTAACCAAGCCAATTAAGGCCAATTCGGCAAAGAAAATCATCGCCCAAACTATACTCCAAATCAAGAAGTGACCACTCCAGAATTTGGTTAAGTGCTTGAGACTACCAGCAGTACACACCCCAAGTCCCAAACACAGGGTTACTACTATCAGCCAGAAGAGCCAGCTAAAGTTCCCCAACGGGAAACCACCAAGCTCAAAAGGTAGACCTGTAAGGGTAATGACAACGCCAATCCCAGCTAGAGTAGAGACTAGATTTGCCTCTGTCACTAGTCTGACAGAGCGCCACAATTGAAGGTTTTCTCGTCGCCTCAGAATCCAGGCTTCGAGGCCAACAATCAGGAAAAATCCAACTCCAAAGCTGATGACAGACGCGGCAAGAGGTAAATAAAAAAGCCCCACTGCCATTGGCGGCCAAGAATTGGCTCTAGCCGCAGTACTTATCAAGAGCAGCCACCCTGACGATACAGACAATAAAACCAGGAAACGCTGAAGCTTTGATGTTGGAATCATACTCAAATTATGCAATACCGCCGTACCAAAACCCCCGGAGCTACCTATTTCTTCACTGTCTTCACCTACCGAACTTAGGGCAATGGGCGATCGCACTAATTCTTTTTCTTCAAAGAGTTTAATATCTCACTAATTACTTGGACTGGAGTAGCTACTAAACTAATTAATGGAAGAAACATAAATAACCAAAAAATAAAGGCACCTAATAATCTAACAAAAAAATCAGTAAGATTTTCAAAATAACCCCTTATTATTGAATCTACAAAGCTGAACAGCAAAGCTGTTGTAAAATAAATAAATAAAACCATTTTACAATTTGTTTTTATCCACTTATCTACGAAAATACTAAAAAATAGTGACGCCATTAAACATGTCGAGAAAAGGAAACCAAGTGCCAGTTCACCCGTATCTGGATCGAGTGAGTCGCTCAATAAACGAGAAAGCGAAGTGCAGTAAGAAATGGCTATAGTCATAGCTAAAGAAGCAAGAATTAATTGAAAAGTGGTTCTGAGCAATGCAAACCTCCTTAGCCTAGCCATAGTTGTAATTTTAGTTTAGAGTTTGTTGGCAAACTCTAACCACAGTAGTTTCATAGTAATTTCTATAACCCCTGAAAAAATGAGCGAACCGTAAGTTGTTAGGCATACTCAACGCGCGTCCTATGATTAAGCCTTTGGGCTATTATTATGAAAATGATGTCACCAACCACTATTCCTAGGGTTGTGAAAACACCATGAATAAATCCAGATGTAGCTGCTCTTGTGGAGACAGCCAATACACTAACACTGGGAATAAAAGCCAGAACAACCATCGCACTGAATAATGCAACAATGCTGCTAAATGTCATACTGCTTTGCTCCCAGCATAACAATTATTGGAGTGGCTATAACTTTTAGGTTGCAAAAACTCTGAAAGGCTCTTAGCTTGGGTGCTTTTATGCCAATTCAGCCAGTTAGTAGCTTAGGCAACGTGTAGCTCAAGGCATTACATCATCGAGCTTTAGCTGTAATGCTGGAAGTAGGGGAGATACTAGGGTTTCACCTAACCGAAATTGTCGTGGCTCGTAGCTATCTCCAACTAGTTGATAAACAGTAAATGTTGGCTGTTTTGGCTTACCGATGAATTGAATACCACCTAACCCCCTAAAATCAGCAATCCAGTATTCGGGGATGCCGAGAAGAGCGTATTCCTCCACTTTACGGGCGTAGTCATCTTGCCAGTTTGTACTAATAACTTCAACAACCAGTTTTACGGTGCTGCCATTACAGATAATTGGCTCTTGTTGCCAGAGTGGTTCATGAGTGAGTTCTTCTTTGTCTAAAACAATTACATCAGGTCGCAAAGCTGTTGCTTCAACCGCTGGAGGCTTAATCAGACAATTTTTAGGAATTAACCAGTTTAAATTTAATCGCAGAATTTCAGCGTATATTCTACCCGCTAGGCTTCCGGCAACGGCTTCATGGGCCGGAGTCGGTTCCATGTCTCTTAACTCTCCATCAATGAGTTCGTAGCGCGGGTTGTCGCCGTATTGCTCAATGAATGCTTCAAAGGTCAGTAGCTTAGGCGACGTGTAGGTCATTGCAGGAAACCAATACTGCGACAAACTGATTCTATCGTCTGGCTGTAGGGTTTGGTGGGAGCGATCGCCTTCTCTACTCTACAACCTCAGCATCACTCTAGGCGATCGCTGAGAACCTCAGCAAAGGCAAATTCAGGAGCAGCAAGCACAAAGGCTGTGGTGGGTAGATTTGCGGTGCGGTTCTGCAAGCTTTCGTAGTACCGTGTGAAATGCTCTTCCGGCGTCGCCATACCGAGGAAGACAAGGTCAGCTTTCTGGGATGACTCATGGAGAACCTCAGTGAACGGACGCCCGTCCGCCACTAGTACTTGCGATATGGCACCAATCCGGAGTTGTTTCACCAAACTCTCAA
>CBDTXL010000196.1:0-8305 GCA_965364435.1 uncultured bacterium | reverse complement strand
TGCCCAGGTGTAGGCGGCTGCCCAGGATGCAGCAATCACGCTACCGAAGCCCGGTATGAATTTGACTAACTCGCGTCCGACTGCCCGCGCGAGGAAGCCACTAGCGATCGCACTCACAACACCTCCTGCCTGCGATGGAGTCAGCGTCTGCCCATACAATCTTCCCAAGACTCCCACCATTGAGACTTGCAAGGCAGTTAGCACGGGCATGCTAGCAAATGGCAGGGGTACAGCCTCAAGTGCGGCAGCCATGACGGAAAACGCTAACATATAACGGCGTCCGACATCCCGATAGAGATTGCCAATTTGCTTGCCAGCTTCCTCCCGATCCAATAACTGATATATGGCACGGGCTTCCGCTTCTGGGAGTAGGTCTGCTAGAGTATCTCTCAGCGCTTCTAAGCCATAAAACACCGGAGTGTAGCCGTCCTCTTCCAGGGTGAAGTCAATTAGTACAGTGCGATTGCACAATCCTGCAAACGCTTGCCCAATCGCCGCAAATGCTCGATTGACCTCCTCATAGTCAGGTGGATAGGCAGGATGATCCTCAGCAGCGGGAGGATAAACCTCATGCAAGCAGGTAACCGCCAACAGGCAGGGAATGTCTGGATACTGCTGACGCAACTGAGTCGCAATCTGTCGCAGTGTGTCGGTCGCAAAGTCATTGATTTTAACCGTCAGAATCAGGATTCTGGCAGAACGACTCTCCTGTTGCAGATCGCCAACCAATTCCTGAATAATGGTCTGAGTGTCCTGGTTTACATCTCCCAGTCCCACCGTATCTGTAAAAATGAGCAACGGCAGGTCACTAGAAGGATAGGCATAGCGCTCGGTGTGTTGCGTGTGGGGACGAAAGCCCTGACCCACAATCTCAGCAGAAACACCCGTCAGCCCCCGCACAATCGAACTTTTCCCAGCTTGAGGCTTACCAATTAGGAGGGCTTCCGTGGTGGGCAGTTCTGCTCGAACCGTCTCCAAAATCTCAGCAACCTGAGCTTCGCTGACGCTAAACCACTGAACAACAGTCTGAGCTACTTGCTCTACGGGTAGAAGTTTCGTCAAGTTCGCTGTTGCATTATTCCAGGCACCAGCAATCCGGTTTGTCCAGGAATCCTCGACCGACTCAGTCGTCACACCATCAGTCGATTCACTCAACTGCTGAGAATTAGCTGGCGACGAGTCAGCATCACGTTGCTCAGTCATAAGCATCAAAACGGCGTATAGAGTCAGACTCACCCAGATTATTCTAGACTAAGCCAGCTCATTGGCGGTATTCGAGTTATCGTAATTACATGGGTCAAGAAGGCTTACTGCAAATCGATTTAATGTTGAGCTTTAGGCTTGGAGGGGTGATGAGGCAGAGCCTCTGGGGGCTATTCCCAGGCTCTGCCTGGGAACGAGGAGTGCGCCCTTACACTCAGGTATATCTCGCAAAAATCTCAAGAGAAATCTAGCAATCACACAATTTAGGATAAGCTGAAAACGCAAAAGAACTAGGTGGAAATAAGGTTCCATGACCAGCGTAATCGGTTTAATCAGTGGCACGTCTGTAGACGGTATTGACGCTGCCTTGGTGGAAATTGCTGGTACAGATGTTGATTTGAAAGTGGAGCTTTTGGCTGGGGCGACATACCCCTACCCGGACGTCCTAAGAGAGCAAATCCTGGAAGTCTGTGCCGGAGCGTCTCTTTCAATGGCAGAGTTAGCGGAATTAGATGATGCGATCGCTCTTCAATTTGCCCAGGCTGCACAAGCGATTCAGATGGATAAAACTCCCGTCGATCTAATTGGTTCTCATGGTCAAACAGTCTACCACCGACCTCAAGAGTTGAAGGTTGAAAGGTTGAAGGTTGAAAGTTCAAACCGCTCTTCAAGCCTGCAACCTTCAACCCCCTCACCGCCTCACCCCCTCACATCACTGGGATACAGTCTCCAATTGGGACGGGGAGAAGTCATTGCCCAGGTGACTGGTATCAAAACGATTAGCAACTTCCGTACCGCTGACATTGCTGCTGGGGGACAAGGTGCCCCACTTGTGTCGAAGGTGGATGCCTATTTGCTCTCGTCAGCGACCAAGCACCGCTGTATCCAAAATATTGGGGGTATTGGTAATCTTACTTATCTGCCAGCGCGTCAAGGTAACTGGCTCGAAGGAGTATGTGGCTGGGATACAGGTCCTGGTAATGCCCTTTTGGATTTAGCTGTGGAGCATTTCACTGATGGCAGCCAAACCTACGATAAAGATGGTAACTGGGCGCGTCGTGGCATTCCCTGTGAGGCTCTCGTAAAACAGTGGCTTAGCGAAGACTTCTTCCAGGTATCGCCGCCGAAATCTACGGGACGGGAATTGTTTGGATTGGATTACCTGAAGCGGTGTTTGATACAAGGCGAGGCTTATAACCTGACACCCGCTGATATGCTGGCAACGCTAACAGAACTTACAGT
The DNA here is from genome assembly GCA_965364435.1 of uncultured bacterium. Lineage (GTDB taxonomy): Bacteria > Cyanobacteriota > Cyanobacteriia > Cyanobacteriales > Coleofasciculaceae > CBDTXL01. The sequence goes on along the minus strand of CBDTXL010000196.1, from coordinate 5,860 downwards.
TACTTCAATTGCTCACAGCTACCGCAGCTTCTTGCCCCAGATGCCTGACGAGGTGCTGTTATGTGGCGGTGGTAGCCGTAACCTCTATTTGAAGCAACGCTTGCAAACTAGGGTCGAACCGATGATAGTATTAACAACTGATGAGGCTGGGGTGAGTGCAGATTTTAAAGAAGCGATCGCGTTTGCCGTTTTGGCTTATTGGCGTGATCTTGGCATCCCCGGTAATCTGCCCCAAGTAACCGGGGCAAGGGCAGCAGTGCTGCTAGGAGATGTCCATCCTCCTATCGGTTCTTATTCTTAATCAAACTTCCCTGTACTGCTACAGGAGTCCGGTTATACTTAAACATAAATTACCGCCTTTCATCCTCATCTAGAGTCAATGTAGGCAAAATTAGTTAGTGTAGTTAAGCTAATTGCCAACCTTAGTGAAAAGAATGAGAGGAGCAATTGTTCGATAATAGGCAAAGGGTAACACCGTGGCTCACACCTTTTTAATGGAGGCAGGACGCTGGACACTCCAGGGAAATTGGCTGGAGCGCAATGGGATGCCAATTACAGTCAAAGGCAAGACGATCGTTGCCTGGGGTCGGGAGAACTGGTTTACGATGGTCACAAAGCTGGTTTTTCCCGATAGTGATCGTGAGGATATTTCTTTTCAGTATCGGGGGCGTCTTGACGCTGGGGAGCGACAGTATACTTTTGTCCTACAGCACAGTGTATTAGGTCGTGTCGAGGGCGAGGGCTGGGTAACTCCAGAATCGATTGTGCAACGCTACTGGGTCTTAGGCGATCGTCAACGACGCAGCGGCTTTGAAACACGGCACCAGCTCAATGAAAACACCTACTACCTCTCCAGTGGCATTATGGCAGGTCACTATCTTACTAGCACAATGGAGGCAACTCTAGAGCGTCAGCCAGAATAACACTATTTTTGAATCTAGGTAGTGTGGTGGGTTCAACACAATTGGGTAGCAAGAGCGCTAGGGCTTGACAGAGGTCCCTGGAATTACCATCCCTTCTCTTGCACAATGCAAGTGGTACCTTGTCTAACACCGGCAGTGCTATCTTGCTCAGTTTCCCTTTCGACTCACCTGCTATGCATAGCCTGTAGATAACCCAGGCAAGCTGGTCAGATTGGGATGGCGACAGATGGTAGGTAATTCGGACAAGTTTTTTCTTTGCAACTTTCCGAATTACGCTTCGGCGAAACTGATGAATAGGTATATTCCAAAGCTGTCAGCACCAAATCATGATGACGGACCCTAACAATGGTCGCATTCTCAACAATCGCTATCAACTGATTGAGTTGATAGGCAAAGGCGCTATGGGTCGGGTTTACCAAGCTAAAGATATGTTACTGGGAGGCGTCATCGTTGCCGTCAAGTTTCTCTCCCACGCATTGATGAACCAGAAAATGCGCGATCGCTTTGAGGCGGAAGCAACCATATGTGCCCTCCTCGGTGAAAAAAGCAATCATATTGTTCGAGTCAGGGACTATGGCGTGGATGAAAACGAGATTCCCTTCTACGTCATGGAATATCTGGAAGGAGACAGCTTAAGCGGAGTAATTCGACCGCAACCCCTCTCTTTACCTCGGTTCTTGAATATTACCCGCCAAATCTGTTTAGGGCTGCAATGCGCTCACAAGGGCATTGTTATGGAAGGTGAACTCTGCCCAATCATTCATCGGGATATTAAGCCAAGCAACATTCTCGTTCTTCAAGACACCTCCTTCGGTGAGCTGGTTAAAATCCTCGATTTTGGGATTGCGAAGCTTCTTCAGGAAGACAGCGCTCAAACTCACTCGTTTATGGGCACCCTGGCTTATTCTTCACCCGAACAAATGGAGGGTAAGGAACTCGATAAACGCTCTGACATTTATAGTCTAGGCGTGATTATGTTTGAGATGCTGACTGGTGACATGCCCGTGGTGGGAGAAAGTAATTCGTTCGGTGCCTGGTACAAAGCTCATCACTTTATCCCCCCCAGATCCTTTGAATCGGTCAACCCCGACCTGAAATTACCGAAGATACTAGAGAATCTGGTAATGAGCTGTCTGGCGAAAGAACCGAGCGATCGTCCTCAAAGCATCGGTGAAGTCCTACAGGAGTTAGAGCCTTTAGAGCAGCGATTTGGTCAGGGTCGGCAACTGGGTCAGCGCATTGGCATCGCGCTATCTAAATTGCCAATTGTCACTACCCCGCAGCCGAAACGTGCCCCCTCAGTTGATGAAATTTGTCGGTTGACTTCCTGGCCGAAGAACAAACCCCAAGCGACAATTGTCTTTCCCCAGATAATTCGCGCAAACCGCGAAGTTTTAGCCACCCTCTGGGTGATGCTGAAAAAGCAGGATATTCATAACCATCAGGTTAGCACCCGCTACAACCAATTCCTGTTTCTGGAGTCGCCTCATCCTATGGTGCTATGGATTACTGCCCTGCATAACCGGGAATACGGTGCGCGTTGGCTTCCTTGCTACCTAGATCTCAAAACAGCCCTAGGTCAGAAAATCGTTAGGCTCTTGGGAGAAACTGGATACTACCGTCTCTTGTTCTTTGCCCTATTGGAGCCTGAACGCTGCGCCAATGTGATGACCTCAACAATTGCCCCTGCCCAACTCCAACTGTTGACAAAGTGGGCAAATAACAGTCAGACATTTGTATCAGCTGCCCAGCCAGAGATGAGTAAAAGGATACTAAAGCAGGAGTTTGAGAAGCTCAAGCCTAAGATTCTGATGAAGCTGGAGGCAATTCACACAGATTATCCCACTGATATTTCAGGATAGTTATTACTTTCAATGGGTTCATTTTCGAGTTATTTTTGTATCTCTGATTCGGTTCAATAATTCTCTAAACTGAACATTTGAACATTTCTTCTAGAGAAAAATCAAATTTACTATATCTTTAGCAACTCCTCACCAACTCCTAACAGATCTCTCACTGAAGTCATCTCTGTAGCAGGAATAATGAAGTCAGGAAAATGGAGAAATTCAAGGAGAGAAAGATGCCTTTCCCATTCACAAACCCAAACGACCAGCTTAACCTAAAGGATTTGGAAGAGAATCTGGAAGAACTTCTCGCCAGATGTCGCCAATTGCGGCAGGATGCTACCCAGGAATCAGAACAAGCTAACCTCAGCAAGTCCCTTGAAGTCCGCCCTGCTATTTCCCAGAGAACAAACCTTCTGTGACCTAATTTTTGACGAAGCTCCTTCGGCGGGGAGTGGACAGCCTTTCTTCCCACTCCCTATCGCCATACCCCTTTCATTAATAACTGCCACCTGCACGGGGTAGCACTGCCTTTGTACCCTGAATCAGATTCAGAATTTCCAAAGCTTCCAGCGCCGAATTTACACTGTAGCCAGCTTTAAAAATGAAAGGACGAACCCTGTTTCCTTCGACAACAGCCGGTTCCAAAATTTCCAGAAAATAGCCGGTTTTGGTGGGAAATATTTTGTGGTCGAGCATTTATGGTTACCCCTCCAAGGGCTTGAACTCCGGTTAAGCCTGTCATTTATTTTTTTCGCTAAAAACTTAAAGCAGGGAAGATTTTTCTATCCTTTTTGGAACTATACTGACTTTTCCTGCTAAGTCCGGAAATCCTCAGAGACGAATTTACCATTGTGTAGTACCCAGAATTAGAACCTTTCTGGCTCCCTCACGTCTATACCCTTGATGGCATTTCCTGAAACCCTTATGGCACCGCATTCATTTCGGTTATACTTCACTAGCTTGTGTTTATTGGCACTTTCAATCACAAGCGCCACCGCACAGCAAAGACCTTATCCACCGGAAGTTGTAAGAAGCTACATCGCCAGTTGCACTGCTAATCGTGGCTCCGAAGTGGAAACTATTTGTGCCTGTACTATCAGAAAAATTCAGGCTAAGTATACCTTTGAGGAATTCAAAAGAATCAATAGCCAAATCGAAACAACTGGAAAAATTCCACCCGGCTTGGTCGAAATCCTCAATACCTGTCAAGCTAATCCCAATTCTTGATAGGGTAGGGGTTGTGCTGAGCTAAGCTACTGCACACTTGGCGTTGCATATCTTTCGCTATTGTCGGTCATGGGTCATGGGTCATTCTTTTTGGCTCTGCTTCCCTTTCTCTGGCTGGAGCCATGCAAATACAAGGTTTCGGTTCATTTTTGGCATTTTCTAAGGGTGAGGGAGGTTCCACCTCTTGCTCTGTTGATTGACTACCCCCAAGTATCCCCTCTGCCCTATCTATGGCATCTTTTGCAAGCCTCTCACTAAAGCCAACAACGAAGGCTATTGAAAAAATAATAAATACTTTTTTGTTGCTCTCAACTTCAATAGATTGAATAGTGACTATTCCCGAACTGATAAGAGCAAAAAATAGAACCCCAAAGGATGCTCCTATAATCGGTTTAAATGCACCAATAAAGAAGGGGACGAGGGGGTCTACATATCGTTGATCTTGAAAGCCCTCAATCCTGATGAGAATGCTGACAATACTTCCTAGTGTTCCGGCTAAAATCACCAAAACTATATGAAGCATAGTTTCGACAATTTTTTGTTCTGGTTCTTGTTGTTTTTGGAGATACGCCAAAAGATATTGTAATTCCTTGAGTTTGTTATTTTGTTGAATTACATCCGGAGTTAGGAGTGATTTACCTATACCCTCAGCTGTAGCTGTCGGAAACTTGTTATTTACAGAATCCCCAGAATTTTTTTGATTTTTACTATCCTTATCCGTGGGCAGAGCGATCGCGTTTTCGTCTATTTTGTCTATTTTATTGAGGGCAGTGGTAGTTTCCTGTATTTCAGTCTTAATTCTTGCTATTAAAGCACTATTCTCACTTGTCAATTTAACATAAATATATGCTGATAAAACAAATGAAGTCAAAACCCCATTGATAACAAGTGCAGCAATGAGTCCAGAAATTATCTTGAGTGGCACTGAGGGTGAACGTTGAGCATCCATAAAGCGGTTAATGACTACTCCAAAACGGGGATGTTCATAATTACGAACAACCCGCTCAATATCAATTCTGATGCGCTTAGCTAATTCGACGTTTGGCACTTCTTGAAAAAGAGATTCTATGGCTATTTGTATAAAATCAACTAGCACAATAAATTCCTTGACCAATAACTTCCTTCGGTCAGGAGTAAAAATATTTGGTAGTTTTTCCCACCAAGTATTTCCCGGAAAGGTTTTCAAGATCAGCTTCTTAACTTTGTGGAGTAGAACAACTAATCGAGAAAGTTCTTCTTGTGATTCTTTACTAAGTTTTTTATCATTAAGTTTTTGAAAATTACTCAACAACTCTTTTTTGAATTTATTAATCTTTTCTAGCTCTGGCTTAAGGTTAGAAGTATTGTCGCTAGAGTTGGTGCTAGAGTCTGTTTGTTTCCACATAGTTTTGAAAGTTTTGAATCAGCAATTTCCTGCGGACTCTCACCTGGATTTATTCAGATTTATTGCACAATCAGGCAATGACTTTTTTGTAAGGGCAGTGTTTATCCCACAAAGGTATGGGGTAACCCAGATGTCTGATACCTACAGATACTTCTACAACGCTACTAGGCTCTCATTCCTGAAAATTTCAAACTTTTAGGATTTACGCAGCAACTCTACTTATAGGATGTGTTATTTAACGCACCCTAGTACTTCTATCGTTTGGGGGAAATTTTGCGTAAGTCCTGTCTGGGTTATTTCTGCCCGCCTCGACTAGGGTTTGTCAGGTGCAAGACTCCATGAACGTAAGTAAACAACTCGCAACATGAAAGTCTGTTTTCTTACTCAGCACGGACTATGTCCCGCTTCGCTAACAGGACTTTCAAGACAGACCTGCCATGAGCTAGCGTTCACAACAAAAGATGAAAATCTCTTTCCCC
>CBDTXL010000195.1:0-8335 GCA_965364435.1 uncultured bacterium | reverse complement strand
AGATGTCTTGTAGAGTAGTCAGGCTGTGCAGTTCGTAGTTATATATTTGATGCCTTGGATCTGCTCTCTTAATAAATCAATAGACTTTTGTGGCTCGTTTTTGTGGGATAATCCATTTTATTTCGGCGATTTCTCAACCTCGCAGAATTCTGTTTCTCTACTGAACTACTGTTCGGCGATCTCACTTTTCAAATTTTCGGAAATCACTACTAGTAAATGATGAATATTTTAATCACTTTGGCGGAAGTTATCCTTTTGCTTCTCGCTTTATTTTTGCTTAACGGGTTTGTTGGAGTAATGTTCAACCAAATGATAAATATGCCTTTGTTCCAGGGAAAAGCTGAGAGGCTCACAACTCAGCGAAAAAATATCAGCCGATTTTTTACTTTTAGTTCTGTGGCGCTATGTCTTCTGCTGATTGGCTTGAATGGGCTGATGATTTATGAGGGCAAAAATATTCAGGAAGTCCAACTCAATTTAATTAGAAGTATTCCAAGTCAATTCTGGCCAATAATATTCGCTGCGATCGCAAAAACTGTCATCCTGCTCATTTTAATGAAATTTAGCTTACCACCCATGTACAGGTTTCTGGACTGGTGCTGCGAAAAGGCTCAGACGTATGACAATATAACCGCCAATGATGAAAGCATCGCGGATTTTTTTAGTTACTTGAAAACAAACCTCACCAATAGCATCTGGATTTTAGCTATTATCCTATGTGCCCAATTTTTATACTTACCCGCAGAAGTTCAAAAGTATTTGTACATTCCTTTAAAAGCTTATCTTATCCTGACAGCTGGATTCCTGGTTATCAAAGCTATTTCGGCTATTCGTGATACCCTGGATGCCCTCAGAATTACATCCTCTAGTGCTAATCACCCGCTGCGTTTATACGAGCGTTTGCGCCACCTAGTTCCCTTGTTACAAAAAACGTTGGAGTACTTCATCTATGTGTCCATTGTGACTGTTATTGTTAAGGAGATATACTTCATCTCTTGGCTAGCTGCTTACACCAGTAAAATCAATGCAATTATTGGCATTATCTTCACCAGTGCTGTTGTCATCCAAGTCTCCTACTTCATCCTCGAAGAATTAATCCTGGAAACTGAAAAATTAACCGACTTACAGAGACAGAGGCGGCTGACTATCATCCCCTTAATCAAGAGTTTCCTGAAATACCTCGTCTACTTCGGTGCAGGGGTTTCCATCCTCAAGCTAATCAACATTGATCCCGCACCTATTTTAGCGGGTGCAGGGATCGTAGGAATAGCCGTTGGTTTTGGAGCACAGGCGTTGATCAATGATATTGTTTGCGGATTTTTTATTTTGTTTGAAAACTATTACTTAGTGGGTGATTATATCGAGGGTGGAAAAGCCGAGGATAGACCTGTTGAGGGAATTGTGGAGGCTATTGAACTGAGAACCACTCGCATCAGGCATCCTCATGGTCAATTGCAAATTGTGCGTAATGGGGAGATTGGCTCAATTGTCAACTACTCTAAAGAGTATATCTACGCAATGGTAGAAGTCTCCGTGTCTTATCACTGGAACTTGGATCGTCTGTACAGAATAATCGAGGAGGTAGGAGAGCAGTTAAAGGCGGAAGAGCCAGATGTACTAGAACCTACGAAGGTGGAGGGATTAGAGAACTTGGGGAAAGATAACCTATTGGTTTACACAGCGACTAAGGTCAAGCCTGGAAGACATATACATGTCCAGCGCGTTCTCCGTAAAATGTTAAAGCATACTTTTGACCGAGAGGAAATTGATATTTCCATGCCCCTTGATAGTTAATTTTTGAGAAGCGAACGCTTAGGGTCTATTCCGCTATCTCCGAGTTTGTTTACCTGTAGAAATTGGCCTGACAGTTAGCTTGACACAGACCGTTAGAAGATTCAACAGATGGGGATCTCCCGTATTTAGGTTGATAAGTCAAAATTATGGTTCAGCAAAGCTTTACAGTGCAAGGCTTTGAGAACAACATTTTCTAGAAAGCTATCAGTAATAGACGGTTTTCCAACACAAGTACGGGAGAGCCACAGATGGTGTCTGTATAAGAGTTTATTTCTAAAAGAATATAGGATTGGCATTATACCAATCCTATGCTAGACCTATACTAGAAAAATCAATTTTGAAAGTCAAGTACTAGCGAAGTTCTGACCGAGGCGCGTTGCTGACGCCAATCATTGGTGCCCGTAGAGACACAGCTGGGGCATCCCCCTTTGCCACCGCGGGTTGAGCCAACGTTGGCACTGAGTCACGCAGCCGCACCGTCAGCTGCTCCGTCGTAGCGCTGTATATCTGAGTCAGCATCTTGGGATACAAGCCAATACCAATCATCGGCACCAGCAGACAGGCAACAATAAACACCTCTCGCGGTTCTGCATCCTGCAAGACTTCGTGTTCGACTAATTCCTTGTTTTCCGCGCCATAGAAAATCTCCCGGAGATTAGACAGCAGATAGATAGGAGTGAGAATCACCCCAACTGCTGCTAGGAACACCACGATTACCTTGAAGGTAGAGCTGTAGGCATCACTTGTGGCAAAGCCGATAAATACCATCAACTCCGCTACAAATCCACTCATCCCTGGCAACGCCAAAGAAGCCAGCGAACAGGCAGTCCACATGGCGAAAATCTTCTTCATCTTCTGACCAACGCCCCCCATCTCATCCAACATCAGGGTGTGTGTTCGGTCATAGGTTGCTCCCACTAAAAAGAAGAGGCTTGCTCCAATCAAACCGTGGGAAACCATTTGCAGTACTGCACCACTCAACCCCAAGTCGGTAAATGAAGCAATCCCAATTAAGACAAATCCCATGTGGGAAATGGAGGAGTAGGCAATCTTCCGCTTTAGGTTGCGCTGGGCAAAGGAAGTCAAAGCCGCGTAAACAATATTAACAACTCCCAGAATCACCAATACTGGCGCAAAGACAGCATGGGCATCGGGGAGCATCCCCGCATTCATCCGAATCAGGGCATAGCCACCCATTTTCAAGAGAATCCCAGCCAGCAACATATGCACTGGTGCTGTCGCCTCCCCGTGGGCATCTGGGAGCCAGGTATGCAGAGGAAATATCGGGAGCTTGACACCGTAGGCAATCAGGAAGCCACCGTAGAGGAAGAGTTGAAAATTAAGGGCGTAATCCTTAAGCGCGAGCGATCGCATATCGAAGGTTATGGTATCCCCATAAAATGCCATCGCCAACGCCGCTACCAAAATAAACAACGAACCCCCTGCTGTGTACAGAATGAACTTCGTTGCCGCATAGAGACGCTTTTTGCCCCCCCAAATCGATAACAGCAGGTAAACCGGAATCAGCTCCAGTTCCCACACCAGGAAGAACAACAGCATATCCTGGACGGCAAACACAGCAATCTGTCCACCGTACATTGCCAGCATGAGGAAGTAAAACAGCTTCGGCTTAAGCGTCACCGGCCAAGCTGCCAGCGTCGCCAGCGTTGTCATAAAGCCCGTCAGCAAAACCAGAGGCATAGATATCCCATCGACGCCAACCGACCAATTCAAGTCGATTTGGGGCACCCAGGAGTACTTTTCCACCATTTGCAGCCCTGGATTGGAAAAGTCATACTCACTACCGAATGCATAGACAATCAGGGCAAAATCAATCAACCCCACAATGAGAGCATACCAGCGCTCCCAAACGCCATTTTTGTCCGGCAGTAGCGGTATGAACAGCGAGGCGACGATGGGAAACAGAATAATCGTTGTTAGCCAGGGAAAATCTGTAAGGTTCATGGTTCATTGTTCATTGTTCATTGCTAATGGCTAATTGTTCTTTTGTCATTAGCCATTAGCCATCCTTCCATTAGCAACTTCTCAGGTTATGCCAGAGACAATCACCAAACCCAGTACCGCCGCAAAGACAATCAGGGCATAGAATTGAGCGCGACCATTCTCCAAGTATTTCAGACCTTCACCACTCACCAGCGTGAACAAGCCCGTCAAGTTGACTGCACCATCGACGACTCGGTAGTCCACTTCCATAATCTGCCGTGCCAATCGGCGCAGTCCGATGACGAAGACTTTGTGGTAAATGTCGTCGAAGTACCACTTATTGAGAGAAAACTCATACAGTGGCTTGATTTTTTGGGCGATCGCAGCCCGGTCAATCTTACCCCTTAAGTACATCAGTGACGCTACAGTAATCCCAATTAGGGCAATTCCTACGGAACTACCACCCATAATCAGAAATTCCGTCAAGTCAAACGCTTCTTCATGAGCCACCACTTCCGCAACGACTTCCCCAGCCGGATGGATGAATTCCTCGAAGTAGTTGTCAAACGGCATCCCTACCAAACCAATCAGTGTCGATGGTACTGCCAGTAGTAGCAATGGCAGCGTCATCGTTAAGGGTGACTCATGGGGAAACTCACTGTGATGACCCTGATCATCATGAGCCTCATGTGCTGCCAGTTCTCTAGTGTCCATTGCACCCGGACCAAACGCTGGTACTGGCTCACCAGCCGCTTCTGCTTTAAGTTTCTGCCGGATATGCATTAAATTGCCCCGAAAGTCTCCCTCAAAGGTTGAGAAATACATCCGGAACATATAAAAAGCCGTCAACCCTGCGGTTAGCCAGCCAATCACCCACAGCAGAGGATTCGCCTCAAACGCGCTTCCCAAGATTTCATCTTTCGACCAAAACCCTGCAAACGGCGGAATTCCACAAATTGCTAGAGTCCCAATCAAAAACGTGAGGGCAGTAATCGGCATAAACTTACGCAAGCCCCCCATCAGCCGCATATCCTGCGCCAAAGCTGGGTCGTGACCGACAACTCCTTCCATGCCATGAATCACGGAACCAGAACCGAGGAACAGCATGGCTTTGAAATAAGCGTGGGTCATCAGGTGGAATAAACCAGCCGTATAGGCTCCAATGCCCATCGCCATCACCATATAACCCAATTGGGAGATAGTGGAATAGGCTAGACCTTTCTTGATGTCATTTTGAGTAATTGCGATCGAGGCACCTAAAAATGCAGTAAATGCTCCCGTCCAAGCAATGACATTCATCACTACTGGGATGCCTTCAAACACCGGGTACATCCGGGCAATCAAAAATACCCCAGCCGCCACCATCGTTGCCGCGTGAATCAGGGCGGAGATAGGCGTTGGACCTTCCATCGCGTCTGGTAGCCAAACATGCAGGGGAAATTGCGCTGATTTCGCCACTGGACCTAAAAATACCAAGACTGCAAACAGTGCAGCCAAACTCCCACTTAGGTAACCCGACTCCACAAACGCTCGTAGGTGGGCACCCATAGCCTCAAACTCGAAGGTGCCAGTTGCCCAGTAAAGCCCCAAAATTCCCAACAACAAACCAAAGTCGCCAACACGGTTGACCACAAAAGCTTTCTGACAGGCATCTGCTGCTGCTTTGCGGTCATACCAGAATCCCACTAGTAGGTAAGAGCACATACCCACCAGTTCCCAAAAAATATAAACCTGCACCAGGTTTGGACTGACCACCAGACCCAACATCGAGGAACTAAACAGACTCAAATAGGCATAGAAGCGCACATAACCTGGATCGTGAGCCATGTAGCCATCGGTGTAGATCATCACCAGAAAGGCCACTGTTGTCACAATCACCAACATCAAAGCTGTCAAGTGATCGATGGTGTAGCCCATCATCAGGTGAAAATTTCCAGCAGCTGCCCACTCAAGAGTACGAGTAAAAGGCTCGTGTCCGTGAAATTGACTCCACAGCAAAGCAAAGGATAGAACCATCGATGCCCCGAGTATGGAGACGATAAACACGGCATTCAACTGCCGCAGACGGTTCGTAGCTTTGTTTAGTGAGATTAGCCCCAGACCGACGAGCATTGCCCCTGCCAAGGGCAGGACTGGAATCAGCCACGCATATTGATAAAGCGGTTCCATTGCTAATGCCTACTTCAGATTTCTTTACTATTTTGGCAAACCGTTAACAACTGTGACATATACCTAGTCAAAAGAAAAGTTTGCTCAAGCTGAGACAATCAGCAGTAAAAATACTTACAAAATACAAAAACCATCGGTCGATTGGTTCTACCGATGGTCATATATGGAGAAAAATAATGCTAACCGCGCTGGCTGCCTATCCATCCGGTTTGTAATCCTAAGGATAGGTCGTGCGTCTTCCGGCAAATTTGTTAAGCCGACTTAGGCAGGGAAGTCAGCATAACTTTTTGGAGTGCCACTCGCAGATCATCCCGCCCCTGGAAGTTCTCAAGTCGGAGAACCACCTGACCCCCATCAAATAAGAGCAGTGTAGGCAGGGACTTGAGTTTATAGGTATTGGCAAGCTTCAGATTTTCATCAGCATTAATCCTGACTAATTTGACTGGCTCACTCCAGTCCGACTGAAAATCCCGCACTATTGGGTGGATTAGTCGGCAAAGTCCGCACCAGGGAGCCCAAAAATCGACCAGAACCAGCTTAGAAGATTCTAAAACTTCTTGTCTAAACGTCCGCTCGTTAACAGACAACACCATGTTCCCTCGAAATATATGCGTTTTTACAATTGTTTGGGATCATGCTACATCTATTTGGGATCATCTGAGCAAGAGAAATGGCGGTATTACAAGTATTACGGCTTATTACCACTGAGCCTTTGCCGTCGCTTGGATGAGAAGGGGATGTGCCCACCACAGCAGCAAGATGAAACCGATGACGCCTAGGTAAGCAGGACGGATAAATTCTTCCCATTTCAGAGTCTGGCGTCCCTGGAGAATCGCCCAGAAGGGGATGACAGAGGTGCGAGCTTTCGCGGCTTCAAAAGCCTCACCATACCTTGCTAAAAGCCGTTTATCGCCATGCCAGACGGCAAAAAGATGGTGCATAACTAACCCAGCAGAGGTAAGGAGGGTGAAGGTGGTACCAATCCACAGGGTATGGGCAATACACCAGATTACCTGACCCACCATTTGAGGATGGCGGGTGATGCGAATAATGCCAGTCTCAAAAAGGTGAACTTGGGGCTTTTGGATAGCGGCAATTTCCAACAAGTTAAACGTAGCCGGATAAAGAAACAGAAAAGAAATGGCGGAAAGAACCCATACAACGGATTGAACGCCAGGAGTACCTTGAACTTGCCACAGCTGCAAGCCATCATATCGGTGATTAAAAAAGTAAATAATTAATACAACAGCTAGGGGGATACTCACGAGGGCAAAAAGAATACGGTAGAGCCTAGAACCAATGCGTTGTTCACCCCAAGGTCGTAGTGCGGCTAAACCACTGTGAGCGATCGCAAATCCCAAAAGCATCCCAAGCATCACAAAGTGGCTGGAAGTCAGCCAAGTAGAGAACTCCATAGAAATTGAACTAGATTCCGGAACATTCCATCCTAGCAAGGATTCTGAGGGACTGATCCCTTGTTGTGTTACTGTCGATTTCAGCAGAGGCTTACACATTCATTCATTAGGGGCAATCCATCGCTTGAGCCAAACCCCATCTTTAGAATCGTTGGTTGCCTCAGTTGCTCCTTATCTCTGAGGTTTAGCCGTATGTCTGACCTTCCTTTCACTCTCGATCAACTCCGTATCCTCAAAGCGATCGCTACTGAGGGGAGTTTTAAACGTGCCGCTGATAGCTTGTACGTTTCACAACCCGCCGTCAGCTTGCAGGTTCAGAACTTGGAACGGCAGTTAGATGTCCCATTATTTGACCGAGGCGGACGCCGTGCCCAATTAACAGAAGCAGGATACCTACTATTAAGCTACGGAGAAAAAATTCTGACGCTTTGTCAGGAAACCTGCCGCGCCATTGAAGACTTGCAAAATCTCCAAGGCGGGACTCTGATTGTGGGTGCTTCTCAAACCACTGGTACCTATCTCCTCCCCCGGATGATTGGCTTGTTTCGGCAGCGGTATCCCGATGTCGCTGTACAATTGCACGTTCACTCGACGCGGCGCACCGCTTGGAGTGTAGCGAATGGACAGGTTGATTTGGCAATTATCGGCGGGGAAATTCCCGCTGATTTACAAGAAACCCTAGAAATTATTCCTTATGCTGAAGATGAGCTGGCACTGATTTTGCCAGTCTTTCACCCTCTGGCAAAAGTCCATACGGTTCAAAAAGAAGATTTGTACAAGTTGCAGTTCATTACCTTAGACTCCCAATCTACAATCCGCAAGGTAATTGACCAAGTGTTAACTCGCTGTGGCATTGATACCAAACGTCTCAAAGTTGAAATGGAACTTAACTCGATTGAGGCGATTAAAAATGCCGTGCAATCAGGGCTGGGGGCATCATTTGTCTCAATTTCAGCGATCGAAAAAGAGCTGCAAATGGGCGTCCTTCACCGCGCCCCCATAGACGAAGTGGT
>CBDTXL010000194.1:0-8380 GCA_965364435.1 uncultured bacterium | reverse complement strand
CCGCGCAGATTGAGATGTTGCAGACTCCACAATGGAAGGAACCCTATTACTGGGCTGCTTTCACTCTCCAAGGCGAGTGGAAATGAAGCAACTGGAGAGGTGAAAATCTCCCCCTCGTCTTACTCCCTTCCCACTCAAAAATTACCTATCTCCTCCTATCTCCTCCTATTTCCTCCTATCTCCTCCTCTGTGATCTCTGTGCCTGGAGTGGTTCATTAATAGGCATTCTTGGGGCGGGACGGGAGTAAGCTTTCCAGGTAATAATAGACAAATGAAAGCACTTGAGGTTGAGAACCTCAGAAAAACTTATCGATATAGCGCGGCACTCGTTGAAGCGGTGCGTTCCGTCTCCCTGACCCTGGCAGCAGGTGAAGTGCTGGCTTTTCTGGGTCCGAACGGCGCAGGCAAGACAACCACTATTAAAATGATTGCAGGGCTAATTCGACCAGATGCCGGTCGAGTCAGAATCGCAGGAGTTGACCCTCACCACAACCCGCAAGCGCTGCGCTACTTGGGTGCTGTGCTAGAAGGCAATCGCAACCTCTACTGGCGGCTGACACCAGAAGAGAACCTGGAATACTTTGGGGTGTTGAAAGGGCTAAGTCACCGAGAAGCGCGGCGGCGTGGCAAGGTGCTTTTAGAGCGATTTGACCTATTATCAAAGCGCCGCACAACCGTTCAGACGCTTTCGCGGGGGATGCAGCAAAAGTTAGCGATCGCAGTTGCCTTAGTCCACCAACCCAAACTGCTACTATTAGATGAGCCAACCTTAGGGCTAGATGTTGAAGCGACTCAGTATGTCAAAGCATTGGTAAAAGCGATCGCTTCTGAAGGTTGCGCGATCCTCCTTACCACCCACCAACTTGACATCGCCGAGGAACTCTCAAGTTCAGTGGCGATTATCCAAAAGGGCGAAATTATCGCCGCTTCACCGACTCGCGACCTCATCCGCCAGTTTTCCGGTACAGCGTACACCATCGAGGTGGAAGGCGAACTCGACCGAGCACGCATCACGACACTGCAACAAGTCGGCGCAGAAGTTCAGGAAGAGCGAGTTGTTTATATGGGTAGTCCCGAAGGACTGTATCAGGTGTTTGAGATACTCAGACCCTTACCCCTAGTACAGGTGAAAAAAGACTCTGCTGACCTTACAGAAATCTTTTTGAAATTACTGCAAAGTACTGATACGGGATTGAAGATGACCAATAACCAATAACCAATAACCAATAATCATGCTTGAACTGTTCCTCGCTGAGTTCCGGCGTAGCTGGATTCAGTTTATTCGTTACCCAGTTGAGGCGATTGGGGGCATCGTGATTACGACTTCCATATTTTATGGACTATTCTTAAGCGCCCGCTACATTGCTGGGCCATCATTGCAGTTTGGTGACCGACTCGATGCGATCGTTGTCGGGTATACGCTTTGGAGTCTGGTGCTATTCATTATGACTGACATTGCCGGTGGGCTACAATACGAGGCTCAGACTGGCACTCTAGAACAACTGTTTCTCTCGCCTTTTGGTGCGCCGATGGTCTTTGTGATGCGGGCATTCGCCAGCCTGGTGTTGCGTTTAGCTGTTATCCTAAGCATTCTGCTGATTATTATGGCTCTTACTGGCAGTCGCCTGGAATTTCCGCCGACGTTACTCCTCCCCTTACTCACGGTCTTACTGGGGGCGTATGGTCTAGCGTTTATGATGGGTTCCTTGGCGCTGTTACTTAAGCGTGTCCAGCAGTTGTTGGGTATCTTCCAGTTTGCCCTGTTGTTTTTGATGGCAACTCCCACTGAAACTTGGGCGGGTTCGCTACAGGTAGTAAGATGGCTCTTGCCAATGACGGCGGGTGCCGGGTTACTGCGTGATTTGATGGCGCGGGGTGAGGCTTTGAACTTGGCTCAGTTTAGTTTGGCTTTACTTAACGGGATTGGATATTTTACTGTAGGGCTGCTGATTTTCCGTTTTGCTGAACGCGAGGCGAAACGGCGAGGGATGCTGGGTGGATATTAATTGGAAATGGGATCGCGTTGTTTTTACAGGGGCAAGCGATCGCACTTAAGCTGAATATGAACTAGCCTTCGATTTGTGCGTTAAGCGAAGCGATCGCGAAGCGCGAATCGCATCTGCTGGCGATACATCACCGAAGCTGCTTACCAGAAATAAATTAATTTCGTTATTTTTGCTCGTCTTCGTCCTGCTGGTTATTTTCTAACTTCAAATCGCCGCCAGCGAATGAGGGAATTCCCAGCGATCTAAAGGATTGTGCGATCGCATCCTGTGCTGATTGTCTGTACTGTTGCGTTCTCTTTTCCTCTAAGCGCTTCTCTTCGTCGATGAATAAATCTTTGCTCAATGAATGAATCGTTTCATCAATTTTCTGCCCAACTGCATCAGGTGACTGGTTGATTTGGTCTGCCAAATCCCGTAGCTTAGCTACAATTTCTTTGAGATACCCCTCAATATTTGAAGAAGAAAGCACCTCTTGCAGCTTTTTGGGAAGTTCTTCTATTTCCTCACTTATGTTGATTCCCTGAGTAGAGAGGGTTTCTCGTAGCGACTGTAAACGCGATCGGGCAGCCTCAACTTCGGCAGGGTTTTTAGACGTTGAGGCACCTAACAATTCCTTAAACTCGGTGTAGACATTGAGAAAAGCTGTTTGGACAGCTTCAGGATTATTTTGGAGTTCTTCAGGGGTGACACCCAGAAGTGTGGAGACTAGGTTTTGGGTTGATTGGGTGTCCTCAGATGATGGACTAGGATTTGATGGGGCTGCTTGTGATTTCTGTGTTGAGAATGCCATGAAGTTGGAAAAGGCATTTTTAGCCTCCTCTAAGGCTTGGTTCATTTCAGCCTGGAGGTAAGCTTTTGCCTCCGATTCTGTAATTTCAAAGGGGGTGAGTGCAGTGGCATCAACATTTTTTTCATTCCCCTTGAGAGTACAAAGGAGAAAATCCCCAAACGGAATCTCTTGGTTATCAGGAATGATAAAGTAACGTGATCGGGTAGAATCGATCCAGAGAGAACGCCGAGCTTCGATGTTCATCGTAAGCTCCTAATATCCAGCCTCATCTTTACTCTCCCGTTGCTTGTCATTGAGGCAATCTAGCTTGATGTCAAATTCCGACCAATACGAAATCGTTCGATGTGTATGAGATTTCATATTGATGAACTCAATCCATTTCGAGCAAACTCTTCCCCTGCCATGTAGTCTCTCCCGTCTTTCATACAAATTAAGTTGCTATTTCTCCAGAGTATTCATCGATATTTTCAAATTCACCATAAATATCTTCCATCCATCCTAGAGAACACCAACCACCATTACCGTTGTCGGATTGTTCATAAATTAACTCAACATAACTACCTCTCTGACCAGCCACGGTCAAGCGCTTGTTACAGCTAAAAAGAAAGAGCGATGCACTTACACAAGGTTTATCTTCTATCATTTCCATACCTAATCTTCCCTCCCAAGCTACAGCTAAGGATCCGGCAAAATATCCTGCACTGCGAATAGAACAACAAAGTGCTTCATTATCGACGATTGACGCTTCTATTGTGTCATCAACTATATCTACCTGCTGTTGCAAGTAGTTTTCAAGTGTTTTAACTAAATAATTAACAATAGCTGACCAGTCTTCTCTGGTTCGTTGAGTCTCAACAGGAATTTGCCATATTTTTTGCTCAATTGAAATGTCTTCATTCATAGTCAATCATCCAAATCCACACTCTCTTTTTTATTGAAATGCCTTCAATCATGGCCAATCATTCAAGTCCCAACGCTCTTTGTTGGGGTAGATGACTTCATTGGCTCCACTTACTTTGATTTCAACATAGCTTGGATCATTAGTCCATTTTCCTGGATCTACTGGCTTCGGAGTTTTCGCCTTTGCGTCAACTTGACCATAAGCAGTGATCACTGAGCTTTTGTTACCTGCCTCCGTGATGACTACGCTACCGTTCTTATAATAAATATCCACATCACGCCCATTTGAATTCTTTCCACTAAATATCCGGTCGGGTTTATTTAAAATCTCGGCTTGGACTTGATTAGACACTCCATGTTTCGAGCGAGCGTGTCCAGATGTGCCACTGCCTCCAAAATCAGGCGCACCTTTGATATCTTTAGGATCTATTGTCTCCCTAAAATTATCAAACCGCTTTTTCGACTCCTCCAGCCGAGCTTGGGCAACCTGTTTTTGTTTCTGAATTTCGGCTACTTTTTGCTCAAACTGCTCTGCCTGTCTGGCTTTTTCCTTGGGATTGGGTATCGCCTCAATATCGTCTAGCTCCTGTTTGAGGTTGGGGTCTTTAAGCTCATCTGCATATTTATTCCTTATTTCTCCACAGTCTGAGCAGCGAACAACGCGACCATCTTTAAGAACTTTGATCTCATGTCCATCAGGAGTTTGCTCTTTGGCAACCACACCTGGCTCGACTTCCGGCTCATTTGCATGGGTGGTTCGTCCATTGGGTTTATCCGTCTCAGGAGCTTTCACCTCAGTGTCGGGAGCTTTGACTTGTGTGTCAGGAGCTTTCACCTCTACATCAGTTTGCTTAACACTGGGCAGATCAACATCCGGATGACCACCCGTTGGCACATCCATCCCACCGCCAAAACCACTCTTAATTTTACCTCCCGCGTAACCCCCAACTCCTTCTCCAACCTGGAAGGATTTGCCTTGAATTCCCTCAATACTCTTAATCTTACCGAGCTGACCCATACCCACCGACATCGCTAGTCCCATACCAGCAGCCGTGAGAATTCCTTCCAGGGTAATGGGATTGCCTGATGCCAAATCCCCCAAAATGTTGCCAGCCGTATCTAATGCCATATCAATCCCAACTTTCAGGAGAGATTGAGTCAGTCCAGCACCTTTAACAAGGGCGTTACCCAGTACACCACCTGCACCACCAAGGGCACCACCAATTGCTCCCACAAGAGCAGCTTTGCCCACGCCATCCATGAGATTCTTGCCATCGATGACATTATTTCCCATCTGGATGACAGCACCCGACGCTGCACCCACAATAGCACCGCCAACAATAGCACCAACAGCACTTGCGGTTGCCGCACTCGCCCCCAGCGCTCCAGCTGCTGCACCCACTGCGCCAATCACCGCTGGACCAACGACCAGAGCGACAACGACAATAACCGCAATCACGAGAATAATCTTGAGAATTCCTTTCCAACGCGGTTGTACCTGAGCTGCGGCTTCGTCACCATATGTCTGAATGTCGGCATCCATCTTGACCAAAGCACCACGCAGCCCATCTTCCAGCCCCTTGGCACTATCCTTAAACCCGTTCTCTAGGTTTTTGTCGATCTGGTCGAAGAGAGTTTTAACGCCGTCGGTGACTTTCCCGAAGCCTTCAACAGCCGTATCGGCACTGGTTGTAACCGTGGTTTTATGGGTTTGCTGAAGCTGAGTGAAGGTGTTGGTGGCACCTTGTGTTAAGCCAGTTAGGGTGGTGGTTAAGCCTTGACCAGTGGCGGTGGACTCTTCAATTGCACCTTGCCCTATTGAGGTGAGTGCCTGAAGAGTCTGCTGGTTGCCCTGCGTGATGCCTTGAACAGAGGCAGCGATACCCTGATCGAGCTGACCTTGTACAGTAGCGATCGCACCGTCAATTTGCCCCAGGGTTTCAGCTAGAATGGCACTCAAAGCCTGTGGGTCTGGAGCTTCCATCCCTTGCATCTCACCTTGGAAAGCTTGTAAGGTGCTTTGTAGGTTAGAAGCAGCTTGGTTAACCCCATCTTGTAAAGATGCGATCGCTTTTTGGGCATCCCTGTCAATTGCTAATATCTGCCGCTGACCATAATCAGCCAGCATTTGCAATTGGGCAGCTTCCTGTTGTTTTAGGGACTGTAGAGTAGTTTCGCGAGTCTTATTAGCTGATTCAGTTAGGCTCGTCTGTGCCTGTTGAGCCTGGGAAAGAGCTTGCTCTTGAGCAGCACTCAGACTATCAAGTGCTGTTTTGTGCTGGGATTCTAGTGTCTTGCGAGAGTCAGTAGCCGCCTTTCGGACAGCTTCTATATCTTTCGACTTACCCTTTTGACCCTCGTCTGCCTGTTTGTTTGCTTCTTCGATTAAGCCTTGCTTATATTGTCCGGCTACATCTCTGGCAGCTTTGGCTCTAGCCTTCAATTTATCATCAGTCACCGGACCGTCTAACAGGCTGTCATCTTCACCCTTGACTTGGCTTTCAAAGCCCTTTGCCTTTTGCTCCCCTTTCTCCACTGCCTCACCACCCACCTTAGTACCAGCGGCGCGGTAAGCTTTGTCAGCTTGGGCATAGAGTTCATCGATGCGCTTGAGCTGACTAGTTTCACGCTCATCCACAGTGGTAAGCGCTGTCGTATATCCTGTTTCGACTTTTGTGCGGGATGTTGTTGTTGTTTGCTCAATTGCCGCTACAGCCGCCTGATGCTGCGATCCAATCTGGGCAAGTGCCGCCTGTGCCTCGCTCTGAGCTTGGGCACGAACCTGAGCAATCTGAGCAGTAACCGCAGCCCGTTGTTGTTCTATCGCCGCGATTATGGCGGCTTTAGCTGACTCGGCTGCACTCTGAATACTCGGTGTAATGGTTTGCCCAAGGGAGGTGATGGTCTGTACACGTCCAGCGCCATTGGCTAGGAATCCACTCGCCATACTGCTAGCAGCAGCGCGTTGCTGTTCTAGGAAGGCTAAATCACCGCCTGAGTTATTGGCTTTGCGGGAAATTACCAGCCCATCATTGGCATTGGCAGTTTGTTCTTGTTGCGGCAGGGCGAAGCTGATGCCAGTGGAGGCCAACTGAGCTGCCTCGCCATTAGTGGCTTCTAGCTTGGCGTTGGCTGCCGCAGCGTTGGCTGTAGCCTCTTCCTTCTGGGCTACTGTCTCAGGGCTTGCTGCCTCACCACTGCCTTCTGGATTGAGGTTAGCTGATTCGTCTTTAGCAACACTTTGTTCAAGCGCTTGCGTTTCTGGTACACCCTCTAGTGCTGCACCTTTGCCTGCATCCGTTGTCTGAGCGCCCTTTTGTCCTTTAGTTTTGTCCCCCTCAATCTGTGGAGCTGCCTCCTTTGGTAACTCAATAGCATCAGGAGAAGTGGTTGCTTCCATTGCCTCTGCTACAGGGCTAGACTCATCTCCAGCTTTGGTATCTGCGACACTTTCAGCAGCCGCCGCAGATGGCTCACGCTGCGGCACAATCTTAACCGACTGCGGTTCCTCAAGCTCGTCAGATTTAGCCGCCTCTTCTTTTGCTTCCAGCGCTTTTTCCTGCGCTTCGGTTTGCGCCTGCGGGCTGTTGGGGGAGCGCTTTGTGTTTGTGGAAGCCGTCTCGACTGTTGCCTGTTTGCCTAGATGTGGCAGTTGACTAGCAATCATTGCATCCTGACGTTGAATGGTCCAACCTAAAGGCTTAGTTGACCCAGTTTGTGCAATCATTGCATCCTGACGCTGAATGGTCCAACCTAAAGGCTTAGGTGGCTCAATTTGTGCAACGAGCTTATCCTGACGTTGAATTGTCCAACCTAAAGGCTTAGGTGGCTCAATTTGTGCAACGAGCTTATCCTGACGTTGAATTGTCCAACCTAAAGGCTGAGGCTGATTCCCTGCCGAAGGCTGGGCCTTTACCTTCACCCGACTCAAGTTGGGACCCAAGCGTCTTGCCCTATCAAGTTGAGTTTGTAAGGAAGGCGTTTCCTGTTGTGAGAGCGATGCTTCCTCAGATTGTGCCGGGAGAGCGAACGGGCGGGACTGGAACTGACTTTTCACTTTCGGCACAGAAGCGGAATTCTCTGACCCTTTTTTGTGGGCGTCCTGTCGGTCAGGCATCGCCAGCCTCACAATTCAACGGTGGTTAATCTTTCTATTTTTGCACTCAGTGTTTCTCTAAGCGACTAGACATTAGTCTAAATTTTCCCCACAACGAGGAATGCTTGGGCGATATTAATTGGAAAGGCGATCGCACTGTACAATCTCCCAGATGATTTTATTAGTGGCGATCGCGAGGAAATGAATAATGAAAGTCGGATTTATCGGAACTGGGCTGATGGGACAGCCAATGGCTCAACGGTTATTAGATGCTCAACTGTCGGTAGTGGCGTATAATCGCACCCCATCGAAACTTGAACCCCTGCGTGTGTCTGGAGCAGAAATTGCTAACTCCCCAGAAGAGGTA
Source organism: uncultured bacterium (assembly GCA_965364435.1). Classification (GTDB taxonomy): domain Bacteria; phylum Cyanobacteriota; class Cyanobacteriia; order Cyanobacteriales; family Coleofasciculaceae; genus CBDTXL01. Next base: position 221 of record CBDTXL010000194.1, on the reverse strand, counting down.
ATTCACAAAAGCGAATGTGTAATTTTGATGCTCACAAACACCTCAGCTATTCAAGACGTTCTTCTATCGAATCATTCCAAGCAACAGTTATCTGGGCGCAGTGTGATTCAAATGGGAACCATTTCTCCCACAGAAACCAGAGAGATTCAAGACACTGTTATTGCTGCTGGAGGGTGTTCGCCAAGTTTTGGAGATGGCACAGCAGCTTGGTCTTTCTGAAG
>CBDTXL010000193.1:0-8447 GCA_965364435.1 uncultured bacterium | reverse complement strand
AAGGTTGGGAAGCTGCCACTATATTCGTAAGAATTAGTGGCAGAGGATGTCACTCCTAATTCAGTGTTGCGGGTGCGATAAATCTTCGCCATCGCATTCATAGCCCGAATCCGCTTTTCCAACTCATCGAGTTGTTCTGGCGTCACCAAGTCGATTTTGTTAATCAGAATCACATCGGCAAAGGCGATTTGTTCTTGCGCCTCATCAGCCTCCCAGTGTTCCCAGATATGAAGCGCATCAACCACTGTTACTACAGCATCGAGCTGTATCTGGTCGCGCATATCTTCATCGACGAAGAAGGTTTGAATGACGGGTGCAGGGTCGGCTAACCCAGTGGTTTCAATCACCAAATGGTCGAATTTGTTGCGCCGCCGCATCAAGTTGCCGATAATCCGAATCAAGTCACCTCGCACGGTGCAGCAGATGCAGCCGTTGTTCATCTCAAAGATTTCTTCATCGGCATCGATGACTAGCTGGTTGTCAATGCCGACTTCCCCGAACTCGTTGACAATCACGGCAACCTTTTTACCGTGTTCGTGGGTGAGGATGCGATTGAGGAGCGTTGTTTTCCCCGCTCCCAGGTAGCCTGTTAGAACCGTAACCGGAACTGAACTCGACGTTTGGGCAGTAACCATAGAATGATAATCTTTCTCTCAGTTTTTATAATGATAATCACTATCAAAGCGGGAGAGAAGAGTCTCACCTCACAAATTTCAGAAATTCGCCAAGTTTGAGGCGATCGCCACTCCACGCGGCTAATCATGAATCCTCCCTCGCTCAATCTGTACCAGAGGTAAGTGGGGGAGGCGTACTCAATTGCTCAAATTTAATTAAATTCAAGATTTAGTTGCGACCCAACCACCAACGAGTAGACCCCTACTTCACGGGTCGCTAACCTATGAAACTAAACAGTTGTTAAGCTGCTTTCTGATTTCATCGGTATCCAGGTTACGACCAATAAATACCAGTTGGGTTTTGGGCGAACTAGACCAATCCTCAACATCTAATTCATAACGGGGACCGCTCAGTTGAAAGATATGCCGTAATGGACTATCGCTAAACCAGAGAATGCCTTTTGCCCGGAAAACAGTATTGGGCATCTGTTGTGTCAAAAATTTCTCGAATTTGTGGTCATCAAAAGGGCGATCGCTCACGAAGGAAACTGAAACAAATTCATCATTTTCTAAGTGATGGGAATGATGGGAATGATGCCCATAATGATGTTTGTGGTCATGGTCGTGGATAGGGTCATGAGTTTCGTGAGTGTGTTCATGCTCGTGGGCATGAGCATCGTGTTGGTCAGCTCCCTTGCTATACTCGTCAATTGGCGTTAGTCCCACATCTAAAATTAACGGCAATGGCACCTGACCATATTGAGTGCGTAGGATTCTTGCTCCCTGTTTGACTGTCCCAATATAACTTTCTAATTCCTCTAGCCTTTGGTTATCAACTCTGTCAATTTTATTGAGCAGAATCATATCACCATAAGCGACCTGTCTGAGAGCCGCTTCACTGTCAAAATGCTCCGGAGTGAATGTCTCAGCATCCACCAGAGTAAGGATAGAATCGAGACGAGTTAAATCCCGTAATTCTGTACCCAGGAAGGTTAAGGCAATCGGTAATGGGTCGGCAATGCCCGTGGTTTCAATCACCAAATAATCAATACGATCTTCTCGTTCTAAAACTCGATATACGGCATCAACTAATCCCTCATTAATCGTACAACAAATACAACCATTGCTCAATTCCACCATATCTTCATCCAGAGAGACAAGCAGTTGAGAATCAATGTTGATATCCCCAAATTCATTAACCAAAACAGCTACTTTCAAGTTTTGCTTATTTTGGAGTATTTGATTAAGTAAGGTGGTTTTGCCACTACCGAGAAAACCAGTAATGATTGTAACGGGCATTCCTCGCTTTGGGAGAGCCAAAGTTTCGGGTTCTGTTTGTTGAGTCGTATAGGTCATGGTTACTTTTAAATTGAGTTTACTTGAGTTGTGTCAAGAGAGAGCTGATACACTCATTAACCCGCAGTCGAGTGCAGGGAATCTTATCTGCAAGAATTGCATTAGAGAACGCACCCGTATAAATTTCTAATTGCGCCTCTGGCAGTGCTTGAAATAAGAGGCGCTGTCCGGGAAAAACAACACGCTCCAAGTACCAATTTGGAATATTCGCAATCCGAACAACCTGAATTTTGCTAGTTGTATTAACATAGCAACAGAGAATTTTACTAGAGTACTCAGAAGGTAAAGAATCAAGGATTTGAGTCATAACGGCAAGTTCCTATTTGACTCAGCATTGAGGTAAAGGTGGAATCCGAGCAAGAATCCCTTTTCTCAACACTTCAGGTCGTTCCTGTCGCGGTACAATTCCGTCAGGACTGGCATAATAGTGTTCGCTTAGTTGCAGAATATCTGCTGCACACTCTAAGGGTGGTAAATCACCAAACATAAGAGTAGTTTTATTAGGTGCAGCAAAAGCAACAGTGCAGGGGCGATTACAGGCACTCAAACACTCTACTTCTTGAATGAGAAATTCAGATTGTAACGTCCAGTTTTGATACAGAGTCTTCAGGTGGTTCAGCAAGTGAAAGCCGCCTCGCTGACCCCTATATTCCCGTTCAGTTGGAGAGAATAAGCAGGATTTACAGATAAATAGAGCGTGTTTAGCCATAGGAACAGAATTAGAAGCCTGGGCTAGAGGGAAAAACTACTTAATGGGTTGAATTAGTGCAGAAATATCTGAAGAGTCAATTTCAGCAACAGATTTATGAATTTTGTATTGTTGAGCTGGAGTGGTCATAATCGCAATAACTGTTTCAATCGGAGGACAGTCAGGTTCAGAACACTGTAATTGACTAATCGAGACAAGAATTTCAGAATCAATCTCTAAAATTTCATAAATCAAACTTTTGAGATGCTGAACTTTTTCGGGTTCTGCTTTGGGTTTAGATTGGGAAAATAAATTCATTGAACTCCTCGAATGATAGGCAGAGAATATTCCTTTATTGGCGTTACTCAAGGGTTGAAATCAGCACAATCCAAAACTCTCAAATTCTGCCGATTTTGCAGAATGTGGTTGAGCAGGGTTGTCTTGCCACTACCCAAAAAGCCCGTAATGATTGTCACCGGGAGTTGTCGCTCCCTCGACCGCTAAACTCTTGGTTTCTCGTTGTCTGCTGAGTACGGTCATGTTTTGAGTGCACTGACTCACTCTCAAGCCAGTAATAATAATAATCATTATCATTTTAAGGGAAAAGTTCAATCCATCTCACGTTCTGCGACAGGAATTCTGTGCGATCAGCTGCGCTGGTGCCGTAGGCAATCGCGCAAGCAGAGTACAGTAAATCGACTCCCTTTGTGTGCGAGCTCCTGCTCTCGCCGCTTTGAAAAAGCGCAATCCTACCCCAGTCAAGCTCTCTTAGGCGCAGATACAAGTCTGAGTCGGAACAACACGCTGGCAATGATAAATAATGCGAACTGAGCTACGACAATGCTCGGACCAGAGGACAGGTTCAGTGCTGCCGATAACACGATGCCCAGCACAGCACTGAGCGCTCCAATTCCAGTTGAGAGCAGGATAAACACCGAAAATCGCCAACTGAGTAACTTTGCCGTCGCTGCTGGGATGACCAAAAACGCATTCACTAACAGTACGCCAACCGCTTTGATTGCAACTGCCACTGCTAGCGAAAGCAACACCACAAACCAAGTCCGATGGCTGCGTACCGCCACTCCTTGTGCCTTTGCCATCCCTTCATGGAGGGTAAGCAGCATCTGAACCCGCAGTGTCAGCACCAACGACACAGTACACAGGATGAGTACACCGAAGCTCAGAATCAAGTCGGTTTCCCGAATCGCCAGGATATCTCCAAACAAGAGGTTCATCAAGCTGCCCTGGTAGCCCTGAATAAAGCTCAGGGCAATCACCGCTAGGGCTAGAGATGCCGAAAACACAATGTTGAGTACTGTGTCGCTCCCCAAGTCAGTCTGAGCCATGAGGTAAACTACACCTAACCCAAACAGTACCGTAAACGGCATCAGAGTTAGCGTGGGGTCGAGGTTGAGCAGCACCCCGATGACAATGCCCAGTAGAGCGGCATGACCGACCGTGTGACTGAAGAAGGAAAGCTGGCGTAAAATGGCGAAGCTGCCCAGCAGTCCGCCCAGTAAGCCCAACAGCACTCCTCCCAGAAGTGCTCGTTGCATGAAAGGAAGCTGTAACAGCTCAATGACATTGCTCAGGGGGGTGTCGATCGTCACGGTTAGTGTCTGTGGTGGTAGCGGGTAAACTCTGGACCATAGGCTGCCATTAGGTTTTCGGGCGACAGCGCCTCCTGTGGGGGTCCCTGGCAAACCAGCGAACGGTTCAGGCAGATGACGCGATCGCAGTAGCGCGTCACCATGTCCAAGTCGTGAGAAATTTGGAGGATAGCCCAACCGTGTTCTAATTTAAGCTGATTGAGCAACTGATAGAACTCGGACTCCCCTCGCACATCCAAACCGGCTGGCGCTTCATCGAGAATCAACAATTTGCGCGGACGCACCAAGCAGTAAGCCAACAAAGCCCGTTTGGTTTCGCCTCCTGAAAGACCGCCAAGCGGTTGATGAAGCAGGTGAGTGGCATTAACTCGATCCAAAGCTTGCCGAACGTCCCGCTTGCGCTGGCGATGCTCTGCCCAAGGCAAGCTTAGACCGAGCTTGCCCCAACCCAGACCCACCAGTTCTGCAACAGTCATTGGCAGTCCTCTGTCGAACTGGAAACTCTGAGGTAAGTACGCGACGTGCTGCCGGATGCGAATGGGAAGCGAGAGAGAGCACTCAAGCGAGTGACCGAGGATAGAGATTTCACCGGAGTGGCGGGGGAGAATGCCCAGGATGGCTTGAACCAGCGTACTTTTTCCGGCTCCATTCGGACCAATAATTGCCGTATCCGTACCCGCCTCCAAACTAAATGAGACATCGCGCACCGCTGCGTATGTCCCGCGATAAACTGTCAGTCCCTCGACCGCTAACACGGTTTCTGTCAATCAGCACCTCCAGCGCAAGCGGTTCGCAGCACATGTTCCCCACACAACCATCTACTTACCAACGCAATCCCACTGGCTGCACGACTACGCCTGTTACAGGCTTGAGTGGCGACCAAATCGGCAGATTAGACTGAGCGGACTGAGCGCCGAAGGCTTTTTGGAGGTTGTTGAGGTTCTGACGCATCACAGTAAAGTAGTAATCGGGTTGCACGCCATCAGGTCCGCTGGTTTCCATCGGATCGAAATAGCTCACCTTCACGTTGAGGTCTTTCGCCAGTGCCTCAAACGGGTTGCCTGCCGCCTGCGGCTCTGTCAACAGCGTCTTGAGTTGAGAGCCTTTGACCGCATTCATCACCCTCTGTACATCTTGCGGGGATGGATTTTCTTCGGGTACGCCCACCAAATACTCAGCTTTGAGGTTGTAGCGCTGGGCGAAGTAGGGGGCAAAGTCGTGATAGGTGACAAACTCTTTACCTGCATAGGGCTTGAGTGCTGTGGTAATTTCCGTATCCAAGGCTTTGAGTTTGTCAATGTAAGCGGCAGCGTTAGCGGTGTACGTTTCCTTGCCTTGCGGGTCAGCCGCAATCAACCCATCGCGGATATTTTCGACCTGTTGGACAGCTCGCTGGGGATCGAGCCAAACGTGAGGATTGAATTCCCCTTCATGCTCGTGACCACCTGCCTGTGCTTTCTCTCCCGCGTGTTTCTCACCCTCTGCGTGTTCGTGTCCTTCAACCTCCTCATGGGAGATAGTCTTGACACCCTTACTGGTATCAATAATCTTCAGATTTTTGTTGTTCGCGTTGGCAACCAGATTCTTCAGGTACTCTTCTAGCCCCAAGCCGTTTTCTACCAGCACGTTGGCTTGAGATAGAATGCGGACATCCTCTGGCTTTGCCTGATAATCGTGAGGACCAACATTCGTTGGCAGCAGGTACGTAACCTGGACTCGCTCCCCTGCCACTGCCTTTGTAAAATTCGTAATCGGCAGTGTTGTCGTCACTACTTTCAGTTGTTGCTCTGCCGCTGGTGTTGCTTGAGTCTGTGGCGCTGGAGTATTCTCAGACGTGGTCGAGCGTTGAGTACAACTGCCCAGTCCTATGGCTGATACGGTCGCTAGAGTCAGCAGGGACAGGACTCGGTGCGAAGAGCGGCGCGACTTCAAACGTTTAGCCCTGTGACTAGACATGACATTCTCCTAACTTCTGAGTAAGGCAAATTGACACACAGCGTGGGGAGAAGTTGACCTCATTGGAATTAATGAAGATATCCCACCGATGACTCTGGGCTTTGCTTATCTGGCGAGACATTGGCAAAGCTTGAAAAAGCCACCTCTGGAGTTGGGAAGGCTGTGGCAATGAAGATGATAATTATTCTCATCCTAAAAGTCAACTCGACTTTTGCAGAACTTGACAGGTCACTCGCGGCTTATCAACAGCGCATTGTCCAAAATCTAGGACTGCACCATGAGTGACAGAAGTGACGCTGAAATCATTTGGGATCGATGCAAGTTTCAGTTCTGATGGTAAACTTCTAGCGATCGCCAGTGCATACGGCAATATGACGCTATGGGACATAGAGAGTGGTCACAAGCTAAAAGAACGAGAAAAAGTTCATGACTTTCTAAATATTTCTGCTTTATCTTTTAGCCCCAATGGACAGTTGATTTTGACGGCTGGATTCAATGATGGTACTGTCAAACTCTGGGATTTGAATCTCAACGAAGTTTCTCGACTCCATCGAGGAGCAAATCTTATTCCAGACTTGAGTGAAAGAGTAACCGACAGGGGACAGATTGCCTGTGCCAAGTTTAGTCCTGACGGCAAGTATATTGTTGCACTGTCGCGGCAAGCTCTCTCTAGTCCAGGATATTTGATGCTGTGGCAGGTCGATCTGAAATCACCAAATGCACAGCAAAAATATTCTTCTCTATCAGCCGATTCTACATTCCAAGAAGTACTTGTCCAAGCCAAACGGTTGCCACTCTTGCAACGCTTGCGCTTAATCCGGGAAGTCACTCACTCAGTTGAGCAAGAACAAGGGCTCAAGTACTAACTGAGTAACCGCTTCCGCAATTGGAAAACAGTCTTGGGAAAGGGCAGATTTTTCTCTCGACCTATACTTGTAGATAACGCTTCCCACACCTCCCATAACAAGGGAACGCCAATCTGTAATTCCTCCAAAATTTCTCGCTGCACAAACACATCTTGCACTTCTCCTTCCATCACCAGTTGCCCTTGATGTAGGACGAATAGCCAATCCGCCCATTCATAAGCCAAATTCAAGTCATGGGTTGCCATCAAAATCGTGGTTCCAGCCGCATGAATTCGTTCTAATTCCACTATCAAGTTGCGAGTCTGCACGCTATCTAAGTAGGCTGTTGGTTCGTCAAGTAGCAACAATTCCGGTTTTAGTGCCATGACACCAGCAAGAGCGACACGCCGTTTCTGCCCTAAACTGAGGTGATGTAAGGGTCTGTTTGCCAATTCTGCCAGCTCAAAATCGGCTAATGTCTGCTTCAAAATGCGCTCAATTTCCTTTGGTAGTAGTTGCAAGTTACACAACCCATAGGAGATATCTTCGGCTACCGTTCCGGCTACGAGTTGTTGCTCTGGGTCTTGAAACGCTAACCCAATTTTCTGCCGCCATTGATTGAGAGTATCGCGGTCATACTTTAACCGTTTAGTTGAAGAGCGGATGATACCTTGCTGAGGTTTGTACAACCCATCCGCTAAGAATAGAAGCGTCGATTTGCCACAGCCATTCTGACCGAGGAGGACACATTTTTTACCAGTGGGAATAGACAACGTTAATCCCTTAAGGGCTGGTTTTTGTCCGCCTGGATAGGTGTAGTAAACGTCTTCAAATTTCACAAACCAGGAGTTCATGTGATTGTTGTCCACCATTCCAGTCCCAACAATCCCCCACAGCCTAACAGTGCTTCCAGCGCATAGCGTTTTGAGTAACGATAGTGAGGCACAGACCAAACTTGGAATTCACCCGTAAACCCCCGTGCCGCCACACCCAGAGAAAATTCTTGATAGCGCTGGAGGGTACGTTTGAGCAGTTGTCCGACTAGCAAGCTTGAACTGTGAAGCGCCCTGCCCCAAGTGCGATAGCCGCCTCGTGCCTGCTGTGCCAAACTTAACTCCCAAACCGTTTTCAGGAGGATAAACACGAAGCGGTACATTAATAAAAGCAGCTCAGTCAGAATCGCTGGCACTCCAAGCTGTCGCATTGTTTGCAACAGTTCGGTAAACGGAACCGTACACAACAGAAACAATAGACTGGAGACACAAGCGAGCGATCGCGGTAAAATCACCAATGCCTGTTCGGTACCACTACGACTGATGTAAAAATAAGTACCTATGCAAAATTAATTACATATTCAGCTCCTAAATTATCTAGCACT
>CBDTXL010000192.1:0-8461 GCA_965364435.1 uncultured bacterium | reverse complement strand
TGTCTTTGAATTTGATTGTTTGTTGTGAGATCTCGCCTTTGCTAGGGGCAATTGATGAATTGCCCCTACAGGAAATTATTCCTTGCAATTAGTCAGATCGAACACAACTTTAAATTGGAGGTTGGGGACTCGCAGACGGCACAACTGAAGATGTCCGTCGGCATCATTTCGACTGCGGTATCGACCAATTATTACCCATTTCTGATGGGGGAGCAGACGGGCTACTGCCCAGGGCTTGAGGCAGGTTTTGTAAGTCATAATGATTAAGTCTCCTTTGTGTATTGGAGCCAGAGCCAACCCCTTACTTTCCACGGTGCGGGTTGGCTTCTGACTTTGTTGCTGTTGCAACACTGTCATTGTAGCATTGTTGTTTAAAAAAAAAACAAGTAAATTTAGCAAAATTCTTTAAATAAATTATTTGCGTGATATAATTAAGGGTTTTATTCATGAATAAGTGCCGGAATTGGTGCCGCAACGCTAGCGCGATCGCTTTATCTAGCTTGAAAATAGGGGTTAGGGGTTAGGGGTTAGGGGAAAGAGATTTTCATTCTTCGTTGTGTACGAAGTACATGGCGTCTACCTTGAAAACAGGGAAATTGAGATTATGGACGTGAGCGACTATCCTGACTTTTCCAGCCACGGCTATCAGGTAACAAGAGAATTGGGACGCAACCGGGAAGCGGGGCGTATTACTTACCAGGCGACTGCCCAAAATCTTGACCATCAGGTGGTAATCAAAGAGTTTCGCTTTGCCTTAACAGGGGCTAACTGGTCGGGCTTTAAAGCTTATCAACGGGAGATTGAAATGCTGCAACAGCTAGAGCATCCCCGCATCCCCCGCTACTTAGATTCTTTTGAAACTCAAGTGGGTTTTTGCCTGGTGCAGGAGTATAAAAACGCTCCATCTTTAGTAGAACGACGCAGCTTTAATCCTGAAGATATCAAGCAAATTGCTGTCTCAGTATTAGAAATTTTAGTTTACCTGCAACGGCGCACTCCCCCAATTATTCATCGGGATATTAAACCGGAAAATATCTTGGTGGATAAGCAATTGAATGCTTACTTGGTTGATTTTGGTTTTGCTCGGATTCGCGGCGGTGAACTGGCTCTCAGTAGCGTTGCAGCAGGCACCCCTGGTTTTATGCCTCCGGAGGAGCAGTTTGGTCGTCCTCTTACAGAGGCATCCGATGTTTATAGTTTGGGGGCGACGTTGATTTGTTTGCTCACGGGTACCCGTTCAGTGGATATCGGAAATTTAATAGATGATAACTATCGCTTTGATTTTAAGAAGTTAGTTCCTAAGCTCAATCCCGGCTTTATCGCCTGGTTGGATAAGATGGTGGCACCGAATGTTAAACAGCGCTTCGATAATGCAACTGTTGCCTTGGAAGCATTGAAGCCAATGCGGGTGGTTGGCGGTGCTAATGGCGTCGAGAGTTTAGTTGGTGTCGTAAAAGGTACAAGGCTACAGACTTGGTTGGGGTTGACCACCCTGGGCATCCTCACTGGCCTCGTCACTTCTTGGGTGGGAATAAATTCAATGCGATATCAGACGAAAGTACCTCAGCCGGAGATAGCGCCTCAGTTGGAGAAGCAGGTTAGGCAGGTTAAGGAGTTTAAACACTGTGTAAAGTGTAATCTTCAGGGTGCCGACCTGAGGGGTGCCGACCTGAGTAGTGCCGACCTGGTGGGTGCCGACCTGAAGGGTGCCGACCTGAAGGATGCCGACCTGAGGGGTGTCTACCTGATGAGTGCCGACCTGAGGGGTGCCAAGCTGAGTAGTGCCGACCTGAGGGATGCCGACCTGAGGGGTGCCGACCTGATGAGTGCCAACCTGATGAGTGCCAACCTGAAGGGTGCCAACCTGATGAGTGCCAACCTGAAGGGTGCCAACCTGATGAGTGCCAAACTGAAGGGTGCAATCATGCCTGATGGAAAAAAACATCCATAGACGTGGCGAGAAGGGTACTTTAGGGGCAGGTTTTGTGGCTGTCGTGTCAACGTTTTGAGACACAGAACTGGCGAATTGCTGCTAGAGTTTCATTTCTGTGATGTGCAACACAGATGTTGCTACGCGATCGCTTCTATAGCCCTTCTCGATTGAGTGAGATACAGTCTGACCTCTCTCCAAACCTCTCTCCTAAAAGGAGAGAGGCTTTGATTCTTGCTCCCCTTCCCTTGTAGGGAAGGGGCTGGGGGTTAGGTTTTTCATGATGTACTTCACTCAACTGAGAACTGCTATATAACAGATGCTCCTGGGTCGCTGCGATCGCGATCGCCTAATATGAAAGCATTCCCACTCATGCGATCGCCCATTCCAACGCCTATTTTGGTTAATACGCAGTTGCACTCTAACGTAGAATTTAACGAACCACTCCAGGCACAGAGGACGCTCTCGGTAAGAGAAAGAGAGAGTGATACGTTTGAATGCAACTTGGTATAAGGACTAATTGAAACAACATCGCCTGCGTCGTTAATCTAAATTTTGTTGATACTGAAGGTTTTTATCAATGACTTTAAGTAAAAGCGATATCTACGTTTCTCCAGAAGTCTATTTAGAAGGCGAGAAGATAAGTTTCATCAAGCACGAATATAGGCAAGGGGAAATCTATGCGATGGCAGGGGCAAGCGATGCCCATGTAACCATTTCTCTCAACTTAGCAACTCTTCTGAGAAATCATGTTCGCGGTACTGGCTGTCGTGCCTACATGGCAGATATGAAAGTGCGGATTGAGACAGTTGATGTCTTTTACTATCCCGATGTGATGGTAACTTGTGATGAACGGGATAGAACGCCTGATGATTTTAAGCGCTACCCGTGCTTAATCGTTGAAGTGTTGTCTCCTAAGACACAAGCGTTTGACCGAGGAAACAAATTTGCCGACTATCGAACCATAGAAACTCTGCAAGAATATGTGCTAGTCAATCAAGAACGGGTCAGTGTAGAGTGTTTCCGGCGTAATTCGGAGGGACTTTGGGTTCTCTATCCCTATAGTACAGGAGACGAAATTCAGCTGACTAGTGTTGATTTTAGTTGTCCGATCGCAGCACTCTATGAGGATGTGTTGGGGTTGAGCTGATGCAAGCGATTCATGATCGCGATCGCTACGCTTGGCGCACCATCCAGCCTTCCTAATCTCCTTCCCTTGATCCAGCTGAGTCTACAAGAGGCAGCGCTAAGATCATTAAGCACTATTTCGCTCTGCCTCCCATGCCTGAACGTGCTGATATTTCACACGCCTTGCCAGTCCCATCCCCTCAGGGGCTAATTACTCCCACCAACCCCAAGCCAAATAGCCAGGACATGATTCGCATTCGGGGGGCGAGGCAGCACAACCTGAAGAATATCGACCTGGAACTGCCGCGCGATCGCTTAATTGTCTTCACGGGTGTCTCTGGTTCCGGTAAGTCCTCCCTCGCCTTTGACACGATCTTTGCCGAAGGGCAGCGTCGCTATGTGGAATCCCTCAGTGCTTATGCACGGCAATTCTTAGGGCAGTTGGATAAGCCGGATGTGGATGCGATTGAAGGCTTAAGTCCTGCTATCTCCATTGACCAGAAATCCACCTCTAATAATCCTCGCTCTACCGTTGGCACCGTTACCGAGATTTACGATTACTTGCGGCTGTTGTTTGGACGGGCGGGCGAACCCCATTGTCCCCTCTGTGACCGAAATATCGCGCCCCAAACCATCGACCAAATGTGCGATCGCATTATGGAACTGCCCGACCGCACTCGCTTCCAAATCCTTGCTCCCGTTGTCCGGGGCAAAAAAGGCACACACAAGAAGCTGCTATCCAGTCTCGCCGCTGAAGGATTTGTGCGCGTGAGAGTTGATGGCGAGGTTCGAGAACTCAGTGATTCGATTGAATTAGATAAAAATTATACCCACAACATTGAAGTTGTCGTTGACCGCCTTATCAAAAAGCCCGATTTACAGGAACGTCTGACTGATTCCCTCTCCACCTGTCTGCGGCGTACCAGTGGAATTGCGGTAATCGAGGTATTAAATGATACTTCGGCAGAGTCAGACGAAGCAGTAAAACATAAGGGTAGCATAACAGAAAAATCGATAAACGAGGAGGATTCCTATCAGCAATCCGCCAAAGAATTAGTCTTTTCGGAGAACTTTGCTTGCCCAGAACATGGGGCAGTGATGGAGGAGTTATCGCCCAGACTGTTTTCCTTTAACTCTCCCTATGGTGCTTGCCCTGAGTGTCATGGACTGGGAAGTTTGCGGACCTTCTCGCCAGATTTGGTGGTGCCTGATCCAGAAGCACCACTGTATGCCGCGATCGCACCTTGGTCAGATAAAGACAACTCCTATTACCTCTCTCTCCTCTATAGCGTTGCACAAGCTTATGGCTTTGAAATCCAAACTCGTTGGAACCAGCTAACACCCGAACAGCAGCAGATTCTTTTATATGGTTCTGAAAAAGCAATTTGGATAGAAGAACGGAATGATTACAGGCACTACGCAGGTGTCATCAAGATACTGAAACGACAGTACGATGAAACAAGCTCAGATTTACAAAAACAAAAGCTGGAGCAATATCTAATTGACCAGCCTTGTGAGGTTTGTCAGGGGAAACGCCTGAAACCGGAAGCCGTTGCAGTACGGCTGGGGCAATATCGAATTCTGGATTTAACCAGTGCTTCAATTCTAGAATGTCGGGAACGAATTAATCATTTGCAATTGAGCGATCGCCAAGCCCAAATCGGCGACCTTGCCCTGAGAGAAATTAAAGCCCGTCTGCAATTTCTCCTCGATGTCGGCTTAGATTACCTCACTCTCGACCGGGCAGCAATGACGCTTTCTGGAGGCGAAGCCCAACGGATTCGTCTGGCAACGCAGATTGGTGCGGGTCTTACTGGCGTCCTTTATGTATTAGATGAACCGAGTATCGGGTTGCATCAACGAGATAATAATCGCTTGTTACAAACTCTCACTAAACTGCGGGACTTAGGTAATACCTTAATTGTGGTCGAGCATGATGAAGAAACAATTCGTGCGGCGAACCACATTGTTGATATTGGTCCTGGTGCGGGGATTCATGGAGGGCAAATTGTCTCTCAGGGTGATTTGGAGACATTGTTATCAGCAGAGGATTCGCTGACGGGGGCTTATTTATCAGGGCGGCGGGTAATTGAAACGCCTACTGAAAGAAGGAAAGGAAATAATCGGACGCTTCTGATTAAAGATGCCTACCGCAATAACCTCCAACACATTGATGTGGAAATCCCCTTGGGTAAGCTGGTTTGCATCACAGGTGTCTCCGGTTCGGGTAAATCGACACTGGTTAACGAACTGCTTTACCCAGCTTTGCAACATCACCTGACTCGTAAGATACCCTTCCCGACTCAGTTAAAGGAAATCAAGGGATTGAATGCGATTGATAAAGCGATCGTGATTGACCAATCTCCGATTGGGCGCACTCCTCGTTCTAACCCTGCTACTTATACGGGTGTCTTTGATGCGATTCGGGAGATATTTACCCAAACGATTGAAGCGAAAGCGAGAGGTTACAAATCGGGGCAATTTTCGTTTAATGTCAAAGGTGGACGTTGCGAAGCGTGCAGTGGGCAGGGGGTGAATGTGATTGAGATGAACTTCCTGCCGGATGTTTACGTGCAGTGTGAAGTTTGCAAAGGCGCACGCTACAACCGGGAAACGTTGCAGGTGAAGTATAAGGGACATTCAATTGCCGATGTCCTGAATATGACGGTGGAAGAAGGGTTGGAGGTGTTTAAAAATATCCCACGGGCATCTACACGATTGCAAACGCTAGTTGATGTCGGGTTGGGATATATCCGCTTAGGTCAAACTGCACCAACTCTATCTGGTGGTGAAGCACAACGGGTGAAGTTGGCATCGGAATTGTCTCGTCGTGCTACGGGTAAGACTCTCTATTTAATCGATGAACCGACGACGGGTTTATCGTTTTACGATGTCCATCATTTACTAAATGTGTTGCAGCGTTTGGTGGATAAGGGCAATTCAATTTTGGTGATTGAACACAACTTAGATGTGATTCGTTGTTCGGATTGGGTAATCGATTTGGGGCCAGAGGGTGGTGATAAAGGGGGAGAAGTGATTGCTTTTGGGACGCCGGAGGAGGTGGCGGGGAATGCGAGGTCTTATACGGGGCAGTATTTGAAGCAGGTATTGCAGCAGCATCCAGCAGTAAGTTCCTGAAACGAAACAATTGCGCTATCAAAGTTACGTTTAATCAGACTTTAAGCCTAATCTATCGGTTCCTGCGAGGAATGAACTAGACCAATTTCACGGTTGCATTTTTCGCCTTGAAAGTTCATAATAAAAGATGGAGGTTCAGCTTAGGAGCAGCCTGCGCTTCTCTAACAAGAGTTTTAGCAGGAACTCCGAGGCATTACCTCCTTTTTAGTATGTGCTATCAGTTTCTGACATCCTCTGCGTATAGGGATCAGGTACGTAGGCAATGCCATAAGTTTTATAAGACTTACCTAGCTTGTTTACTAATCCCTTAAATTGCAAGCTACCTAGTAGACCGGAAAACTCTCGTTCAATTTCAGCTCTGGTGGGAGCATTCATCCCACGTCTTGGAATGCGAAATCCCCAGTTTACGCAGTAGATACACACATCTGCGGCTTGGAGTGGGTAAGTCATCGCCGAAGAAACAAAAAATGGAGAAGGTACGATCCTTTCACTACGACTTTGTCCATTACTAGTAGATGTAAAATACCGTTCTAGTCGCTTTACGAAGCGTCGGTCGTTAGATTGCTCAATTTCATCTATCACAATAAGCCCTTGTTGATTTTGCTCCTCCAAAAAGTAGAAAAATCGCTCTAATAGAAAAACTTGATCTTTACGGAGGTACTCGTCAGCCTCAACTGTTTTTGGCTTAGTCACATTACGAGGAATAGCAATAGCAAACAATTTAGCATCATGATTATGTAAAAGTTGATAAATCCCCCTAGCCATCATGATGCAAGCTTGACCATAAGCAGTGAACTCCAGTTTATTTGGCGGCTTTTTCTCAATTCCCTTGCTCAATCCCTTGCTCAAAAAACTCCTTGCATTCTTGAGTCGAGTCAAATCGTTGAGAGGGATATCTTGTGCCGCCCATTTGAAGCGATCTTTGTCTAGCAGCTTGTGACCTTTGATTTCTGTTTTATACTCGTGAAGGTAAGCGCCAAAACAATCCCTCTCTAATCTCTGCATGTTCTGGATGAAAGACCATAGTTTGTCTGCATGTAATGCTATACCTCCTCGAACTTCATATGGGGTGTTTTTGTGGTCGTGACCGCTTTCATCTATAAACAAAAGCCAACTCATTGAGGTGCTACCTTAACTGTAAGAATAATTCCAAATATATCCGTTATTCAATTATCGTTATTCCTCAACTCCCTAGCTATCCATGCATGAGTAATACAGAAGTACCACGAAAGATGCGATCGCTGTTTAATTGGGTTGTAGGGGCAACGTGCGATCGCATTTTGTCGGGGCGGGTTTCACCAGAAACCTATGTTACTCGCTATCACCTCTCTAAACCCGCCTCCTCCTACTCCCTTCCCGGTAGAAGAATATCTAGGGTTGGGGTGGGGAGTAGGGAGTAGGGAGTAGGGAGTAGGGAGTAGGGAAGACTGGCAGTAGATAATCTTATGGTGGGAAGGGAGTAACTCTACAAAATGTAAGGAAAGTGACCGCGCCATGTATAACAGGTATTGCAACAACATTCCCCACAGCGAACTGCAAATTGCAGCTAGCGATTACCAACCTTAGCTGCTTCTTTAATCGTTTGGGCGATTTTCTGAGCCACGTCTTTGCTCTTCCAGTAGCTTCCGTGAGCATCGCCGCCATTGAGCAGAGCTAAAATTGTCTGCCTCACAGGTTCAACCAGGAAGTCAGACAAGTCGTCCTTGTGGGTAATCACATCTTTAAAGTCCAGGTATTTTGCATCTCCATCCACCAAATCGAACATAATTTTCTCTAAAGGCCAAGCGACAGGATCGCCGGGATGGATAAAGTTTAACCAAGGCAGCTGCTCACCCCGAATGTTGTAAAGATTCTCCAGTAACTTGTTGAGTTGGGGTTTAAAGTCGTGGCTGCTACCATTGATGCTAATCAGGCTGAACAGGGCGATTGATGAACCCATCGTATGAATGCTAGTAAGAGGGATGCCTCTCTCCGGGTTTGGTGGTAACCCAAACAAGGTTTTGCGAATAGTCATGACATCTTGATGACCGGGTATATTCTTATCCTCCCAGCGGTCGGCAAATAATATGTCGAAGATGTAGTCAGTAGTCATGGGCGATCTAAATATTGCAAGATTGTAGCTTTACTACTGACTAAGTTCCAACTTTCTGGAGTTGTTCGTCAGGTATATTTACAAAACGAAATTAGTAATTCTTCCACGGCTTGCTCTCGCGATCGCGCTTTCTCAATCCCATAGCTGCCAAGGTTCTAAAGACCACCTTGCAA
>CBDTXL010000191.1:0-8474 GCA_965364435.1 uncultured bacterium | reverse complement strand
CGGTTTTTCCAACGCTTGCGCCAGCGAACAAAATCTTGATGGGTTGGTGCCTCTACCTCTAAAATCGGTGGGAAGTCGGCATAGCTGACAAACTTGCTCACCCCTTTGCCGTGGATGTAAACAACGTGCCGCCAGCAGTCAATGCGATAAATCTCGTTCGGTTCTAGATTAAAGAGTAAAGCCGCTGTCTCCTCTGTCACAAATCGGACAAGCGGGTGAAGGACTCCAGACTTGTGATTGATTTTAGATTCCCTGATAATGGGCGTTTTCAGTTTTGGTGTTGATACCATAGAAATTGCCTCCCATTTAATGGGGCTTTTTGGCGATCGCCCTTGCGTTTGCGAGACTGTGGAGGGCGATCGTCTTTTAAGATTATCATATTAAACGACAGCCGATTGTCATTTGTCAATATGAGTAAGGGCTTAGTAAGATTGCGGATTCGGGAGTTTGCTGCTGAGAAAGGTTGGACACTAAAAGAAGTTTCCGATCGTTCCGGTGTCGGCTACAGCACAATCAGAAACTATGCTCAGTGTCCTGGGATGACAACCGTTAACTTCGCTTACATCCACAGGTTGGCTCGGATTTTTGATGTGATGATTGAGGACTTGGTTGAGATTTTGGAGGAGTAGACGCGATCGCTCTTTCGGCTAACTCTCGAAGATTAATCTGTAGATAATTTGGATAAGTTTTCGATAAAAGCCTGATGTTCTGCTGTGGCTATCCCCTGCTGCACAACCGCTAATACCCTGGCTAAATCTCCAGCTATTAATGCAGATTTTTTTAACCATAATCCCGGAAAGATTTCACTGCAAATAATACCGTCTGCGTTCGGTTCAAGCTGGATATATTCGCCTGAGTTTAACCTAAACCAATCGAATTGACGATCGTAGACTCGCCACACTAAATATTCTTGTACCTGATTGCGACGGTAAACTTTGAGTTTGTCGTGCAAATCTATGGAGACAGTACTGGCGGCAATTTCAACAATAAGTTCTGGCGCACCCTCGACATAATCGTCATCACTAACGGAGGACTGTCCTCCTACCTCAATTCTCAATAAAGCATCCGGTTGCGGTTCGTTATCGGCATCCAGACGCACAGTCGTATTATCAGCTAACCCTATCCCAGGAGTTGCTGCCCAGTAATTACCCAACCAAGTCATGATTCGAGCGTGAGGTTCTCCATGCCTTCTGATGCGTAACGGTGATGCCATATAAACCATTCCTTCTATCAATTCCGCTTTTTTCACCGGGGGCATGGCATGGTAGCGGCGCTCAAATTCGATGCGGGTGAGTCTATCACCGTTTTCTAGGGGGGGTATGGTTAAGCTTGAAGCGATCGCACTTTGGGGTGTCATCGTTTTTTCCTTCCCTATTCAGTGTCTATTGTTGCAGAGTCTATAGCGCTGTAGTCACCGAGAAGGTTAGCCGCAATTAAGCGAGCTGCACCACGACTACGCCAGTAGTAGCTATGAGCATCAGCTACACCCAGAGCCATTGCTGCATGAGCTTGACCAAATAGGCGTGCTCCTTTTTCTGCAACATTAGCATCAGCCCAAATGTACTTATCCCTAAAAAAAAGGCTAGATAATGACTTGACATTTAGGCTTGCTTTAAGAGGATAAGCAATAATGTCTGAAGCATGGACTATATTCATCCACCTAAGAGGTTCTGTTTCATATTTATTGGCGAAGATTCTTATTTTCTCTGCATTAATATTTAGCATCATATTAAAAAAGAGGACAGGTGAACCCATTGTCGTAAGGCTTTTTAAGTAGGTTGTTCCCTTATTACTAGGATGACCTAATGACTTAATTAGTGAGCGGATTTCATACGCTGGATCGTTAGAGTCGTATTCATCAGAAAATAAAACATCCCACAAAACTACGCTACCAAGTGAGTGTGTGATAATGTGCAGTTCATTATCGCTCGAAAATTTTTTTATTAAATCATGTAGGTTCTGTGCAATAAGTTCCCGAATTTTTATGCCTCGCTCTGTATTGAAGTAAGTGAGAATGTCTCCAAAAAATTCAGAGATAAAATCTTGCCGAAATTCTTGATAGCGGAAGATATCTTGCACATCGACTTGAGGATGATTTCTCTTTAGGTCTTGTAAATCTTGATGAACCCAATTCCAAATTTGACCTGTTTGTGTTAATACATTACCCCAGAAGCTGGCGTAGAAGTAAGGAAGTGGTTGATTTCTTTTAATAAATTCCTCTTTAAGGAAAGTCTCTAATTGTTTTGAATAACCAGCATTTCTTGTTGCCACACCGTGGATAAAAAACACAAGCATTTAAAATGATTATTCCTTAGGAGAGCCAGAGCTGTTACATCTTTCCATAATTATCCCTAAGCATCCGCATCAATACGCAAGCAAAATCAGGTTCCCGCAAAAAATCCCCCACCGGAAGGCAGGGGATTTTGTCTAATTACCTATGACGCGCTTATTCAGCAGAGTTAGCCAAATTTACCAGCCGTCGAAGCAATCAGGAACGCCGCGTAGGTAAGGATGTAGCCAACCGTGAAGTGAGCTAAACCAACCAGACGACCTTGGACAATGGACATAGCAACGGGCTTGTCCTTCCAGCGAATCAGGTTCGCCAAAGGAGTGCGCTCGTGTGCCCAGACGAGAGTTTCAATCAACTCTTGCCAGTAACCTCTCCAGGAGATCAGGAACATGAAGCCGGTAGCCCAAACCAGGTGTCCAAAGAGGAACATCCAGCCCCAGACCGCCAGGTTATTCATGCCGTAGGGGTTGTACCCGTTAATCAGCTGAGCTGAGTACAGCCAGAGGTAGTCGCGCAGCCAGCCCATGAGGTAGGTAGAAGACTCATTGAACTGAGCCACGTTGCCTTGCCAAATACCTAGATGCTTCCAGTGCCAGTAGAAGGTCACCCAACCAATGGTGTTGAGCATCCAGAACATGGCGAGGTAGAAGGAATCCCAGGCAGAGATGTCGCAGGTGCCGCCACGGCCAGGACCGTCGCAGGGGAAAGCATAGCCGAAGTCTTTCTTATCCGGCATCAGCTTAGAACCACGGGCATCCAAGGCACCCTTGACCAGAATCAGGGTAGTGGTGTGCAGACCCAGTGCGATCGCGTGGTGAACCAGGAAATCGCCAGGACCAATCGTCAAGAACAGAGAGTTGGTGCTGTTGTTGATCGCATCCAGCCAGCCTGGTAACCAGACATTGCCGAAGTTAGGCCAAGCTGTGGTCGCGATACTATCGGGATTCGACAACAGAACGTCCATTCCATAGAGCGCCTTACCATGAGACGCCTGGATGAACTGAGCAAACACTGGCTCAATCAGGATTTGCTTTTCAGGGGTTCCGAATGCCACTACGACATCGTTGTGGACGTACAGACCTAGGGTGTGGAAGCCTAGGAATAGAGAAACCCATGATAAGTGAGAGATAATCGCTTCTTTGTGCCTCAGCACCCGATCCAAGACATTCCCTTTGTTTTGCTCAGGGTCATAGTCCCGCACCAGGAAAATCGCACCGTGGGCGAAGGCACCAACCATGATGAAGCCAGCAATGTACTGGTGGTGGGTATATAGCGCCGCTTGAGTGGTGAAATCCTTAGCGATGAAGGCATAAGGAGGAAGCGCATACATATGCTGCGCCACCAGGGAGGTAACAACTCCTAGAGCAGCTAGGTGAAATGCTAACTGGAAGTGTAGGGAGTTGTTATAGGTGTCATACAGTCCTTGGTGAGGCAGGTTGAACTGACCTTCACTCTTGCCGCCCAATAGACCGGCCTTAGAGTTCAGCATTTCTTTGATGCTGTGACCAATCCCAAAGTTCGTCCGGTACATGTGACCGGCAATGATGAAGATAACCGCGATCGCCAGGTGGTGATGGGCAATATCTGTCAGCCACAGGGACTGAGTCTGGGGATGGAAGCCACCCAAGAACGTCAGAATCGCTGTACCTGCCCCTTCAGAGGTTCCAAACACATGCTGTGCCGTATCTGGGTTCTGGGCGTAGACACCCCAGTTCCCTGTGAAGAAGGGTGTTAAGCCTGCGGGGTGCGGCTTAACAGACAGGAAGTTATCCCAACCTACGTGCTGTCCCCGAGCTTCAGGGATAGCAACGTGAACCAAGTGTCCGGTCCAAGCCAGAGAACTGACACCAAACAGACCAGCTAGGTGGTGGTTCAGCCGAGACTCTGCACTCTTGAACCAAGACAAGCTTGGGCGGAACTTCGGCTGCAAGTGGAGCCAGCCTGCGAACAAGAAGAGTGCAGACAACAACAAGAGGAACACTGCACCTTGGTACAGGTCATTATTGTTTGTCATGCCAATGGTGTAAAACCAGTGGTAGACACCAGAGTAAGCAATGTTGACTGGGTTAGAGGCACCAGCTTGGGTGAAGGCGTCTACTGCCGGTGAGCCGAATTGAGGGTCCCAAATCGCGTGGGCGATGGGACGGACATTCAGTGGATCTTTAATCCACTGTTCAAAGTTACCTTGCCAAGCTACGTGGAACAGGGTGCCAGAGGTCCACAAGAAAATGATTGCGATATGGCCGAAGTGAGAAGCAAAAATCTTTTGATAAAGATTCTCCTCGGTCATGCCATCATGGCTTTCAAAGTCGTGAGCCGTGGCAATCCCGTACCAGATTCGACGTGTTGTCGGATCTTGAGCGAGGTCTTGGCTAAATTTGGGAAATTTTGTTGCCATCTATCTTAGGAAATCCTCCTCGCTGACACATGAGACTTATGCAATGGTGCTGCTCATTTTCTGTCTGAGTGACCACCTGGAACGGTTGTTCCAGGTTTTTTTGGGTCTCGACAGGCAGGACACTTTCGCTGTGCCCCACTTGAGATTTGCTAAATAGCCGTCATCCGATTGCGATGATTCGCGCTAGGAAGAACGCCCATGTGGTGACGATTCCTCCCAGGAGGTAGTGAGCTACCCCCACAGCCCGACCCTGAACGATGCTCAGAGCGCGAGGCTGAATTGATGGAGCGACTTTTAATTTATTATGCGCCCAAACAATTGATTCGATCAGTTCTTGCCAGTAGCCGCGACCACTGAACAGGAACATCAGGCTGAAGGCCCAAACAAAGTGAGCCCCTAAGAACAGTAGGCCGTAGGCAGAAAGAGCAGTGCCGTAGGACGTGATCACCTGAGAAGCTTGAGCCCACAGGAAGTCACGTAACCAACCATTAATCGTGATTGCACTGGTTGCAAAGTTGCCACCCACGATGTGAGACACTGTGCCATCCGGAGCTACTGTACCCCAGACATCGGATTGCATCTTCCAGCTGAAGTGGAAAATCACGACTGAGATGCAGTTGTACATCCAGAACAGACCCAGGAAGACGTGGTCCCATCCAGATACCTGACAGGTGCCACCGCGACCTGGACCATCACAGGGGAAGCGGAAGCCCAGATTTGCTTTGTCTGGAATCAGACGAGAACTACGGGCGAACAGTACGCCTTTGAGCAGAATCAGCACGGTGACGTGGATGGTGAACGCATGGATATGGTGCACCATAAAGTCCGCCGTCCCCAGGGCAATTGGCATCATTGCCACTTTGCCGCCAACAGCCACAATGCCGCCACCAAATGCATAGCTAACAGGTTCTAGCGCATTGGGAGCTGTGTTTCCAGGAGCCAAAGCATGAATGTTTTGAACCCACTGAGCAAACACGGGTTGCAGCTGAATCGCGGTATCCGAGAACATATCCTGAGGACGGCCAAAGGCTCGCATCGTGTCGTTGTGAACGTACAGACCGAAGCTATGGAAGCCTAGGAAAATACAAACCCAGTTCAGGTGAGAGATGATTGCATCCCGGTGACGGATTACCCGATCCAGCAGATTGTTTTGGTGCATTGCTGGATCATAGTCGCGCACCATGTAAATCGCACCATGAGCAGCACCTCCCACAATACAGAATGCCCCAATCCACATATGGTGGGTAAACAGGGAAAGCTGCGTGGGATAGTCTGTAGCCAAGTACGGATACGGAGGCATCGCGTACATGTGATGAGCCACGATGATCGTGAGCGAACCGAGCATGGCAAGGTTAATTGCCAACTGGGCGTGCCAAGACGTGGTTAGGGTTTCATAGAGACCTTTGTGCCCTTCTCCAGTAAAAGGACCTTTATGGTTCTCCAGAATTTCCTTCATGCTGTGACCGATGCCCCAGTTGGTTCGGTACATCTGACCAGCGATGATGAACAGCACCGCGATCGCTAAATGATGGTGAGCCGTGTCCGACAACCACAAGCCGCCTGTGACCGGGTTCAAACCACCCTTGAACGTCAGGAAGTCAGCATACTGACCCCAGTTCAACGTGAAAAACGGTTTCAACCCTTGGTTGAAGCTGGGATAAAGTTCAGCCATCAAGCTGCTGTTCAAGATGAACTCATGGGGCAAGGGGATGTCTTTCGCTGCCACCCCAGCATCCAACAGCTTGTTAATCGGCAGAGAAACATGGATTTGATGACCCGCCCAACCCAGAGAGCCAAGTCCAAGTAACCCGGCCAAGTGGTGGTTCATCATTGATTCCACATTCTGGAACCATTCCAGTTTGGGAGCCCGCTTGTGATAGTGGAACCAGCCTGCAAACAGCATCAGAGCCGCCATCACAAGACCGCCGATCGCTGTGCAGTAGAGCTGGAACTCATTGGTGATACCAGAAGCACGCCAGAGCTGGAAGAAACCAGAGGTTA
The DNA here is from genome assembly GCA_965364435.1 of uncultured bacterium. GTDB lineage: Bacteria > Cyanobacteriota > Cyanobacteriia > Cyanobacteriales > Coleofasciculaceae > CBDTXL01. The sequence goes on along the minus strand of CBDTXL010000191.1, from coordinate 1,785 downwards.
TTTGAATGCCGTGGAAGCCTCCACCGACATCCCCATTCAAGATCCCTTGACCCACAATTGGCCAAACGACTTGAGCACTAGGCTTGATGTTTGTAGGATCGCTCAGCCAAGCCTCGTAGTTAGAAAAGCGAGCGCCATGAAAATACATGCCGCTTAACCAGACAAAGACGACGGCTAGGTGACCGAAGTGAGCGCTGAAGATTTTACGAGAAACATCTTCTAAGTCGCTGGTGTGACTATCGAAATCGTGAGCGTTGGCGTGGAGGTTCCAAATCCAAGTTGTGGTTTTTGGACCTCTAGCCAGGGTGCGGTCAAAGTGACCTGGCTTGGCCCACTTCTCAAAAGAAGTTGGTACCGGGTCTTTATCAACTACAACCTTGGCTTTCGCCTCTCGCCCAGGCGGGCTAATTGTCATGAGGAATCTCCTCTCTAGACAAGGAACGAGAAATACCCCAAGGGGAGTTAGATTTTTATCAATGAGGAAAGTACCCTGATTCAGGACGGCTTTCCTGGGAAACGAAATCCCCGGTTTGAATAAATCAAAGGGAATACCTTCTTTTGTTGATGATAGGACTTGCTTCAGGAACTCTTTGGAAGCGCTTAACAATAATTCAAATTTGAGCAAATCAAGGTCTACTTTGGCTTGTAATGCAAAAACACTCCGAAAAAAAGTCAAGAGGAGTTGCCATAAATATTACAAAACGCAATATTGCAATGGCTCAGTCTCAGGATCTCAAAGACACAGCAGGGAGCGTTTCCTACCCGCGCCACTTTTCTAAGGATGTTCCCACTTGCAAGACTTTATAGCCAGCTTCAGTTAAGATGGAATGCCGGTGGCAAAAGGAGATTGTGTGTTGAGTAGGAATCGCCGGGGGACAAATGTGAGAGGAATATTTTCATTCCTGATGGCAGCAGTTCTGGTCTGGAGTCTGGTGGGTTGTGGCGAGCGCATTGAAACCCCGCCGCCCCTTGATACAGAAGGGGTATCTAAAACTCAGATAGCCGGGACACTTTCAGAGGTAGCGCCGCCTCCAGTTATTCAACAACTGAGCCAGAGCTTGGAAGCTTACCAGCCTCAAGTCACTATCGTCAGTCCCAGCGCTGATGAAGTTCTCCAAGACACAAAAGTATCTGTGCAATTTCAGGTTCAGGATTTACCAATATTCAAAGTCCCCGATCTTGGTCTGGGTCCTCATCTGCACGTCATCCTGGACAACCAACCTTACCAAGCCGTTTATGACTTAGACAAACCTCTAGTTTTTGAAGATTTACCTCCAGGCACACACACCCTGCGGGTTTTCGCCTCCCGCCCTTGGCATGAAAGCTTTAAAAACGAAGGTGCCTATGCTCAGACGACCTTTCACATCTTTACCAAGACGACCGATAACAACCCCGCTCCAGCCCTGCCACTGCTGACCTACAGCCGTCCCACAGGCAGCTATGGAGCCGAGCCAATTATGCTCGACTTCTACCTGACCAACGCCCCACTTCACCTAGTTGCTCAGGAAAGTGCTGACGATGATATAGCCGATTGGCGAATTCGCGTTACAGCAAACGGTCAAAGTTTTGTTCTCGATCGCTGGCAACCCGTTTATCTCAAAGGCTTTAAACGGGGCAAAAACTGGGTGCAGTTAGAGTTTCTCGATGAACAGGGAAACCCTGTCAAAAATGTTTTCAATAACACAGTGCGGCTAATTAGCTACGAACCGAAAGGAAAAGACACACTTTCCAAGCTTGTGCGCGGTGAACTCTCTGCCGAGGCAGCCCGTGGGATTGTAGACCCAA